>JAEUGZ010000122.1 GCA_016794725.1 Opitutaceae bacterium
GAACAACCGGCATGCTCAAACGCGAATAGGCATAACCATACTCAAATCCGATCGAAACCACCCGCCCTTTCCCATGGGAGAGCGAGGCCATCGCTTTCAAGCCAGACTCAATGTAGGTTCCAAGTGCGTCGCCGTGCGCAAATGCGACGGTTGACCATCCGTGCGGAATGAGCGGTTCCTTCCAATTGATACAATCGAATTCAACCCGCACCTCCTCGACACCAAAGGGTCTTCGCACCAGACCGCAATTCGGACCGTGGAATAGTGTTCCGCCGGACACGACAAAGCGACCCAGTTCGTCTTCCATCCGCCGCTGCAATTCCGGCAACCTCAGGTCCTCGAGCGAATTGTGCGGAAGCACCACGATCTGGTAGTCGGACAACACGCCCGCCGCCACCTGATCGGGATGGACGATATCCACGTGCCAGCCCAGATCGGTGAATTGCGTGTACCAGCCGAGAAGGTCCATCCGGTGCCGGCCCTCGGTATCCAGAGGCAGGGGTTCATACAGGCTCATTTCCGCCGGAAAGAGGACGGCCACTTCCTTGGTCCGAGGTGCCTGGAGCAGGGGGATGACCTGGGTGGCCCATCGCAGCCCGCTTCGGACGGACTCCTTGAAGACATCATCCATCCGGTACATCACTCCACCGTCGTCCAGCCCGCTGTAGCCGTAGGCATGCAGAGCTCGGGCACCCGCGGCCACCAGGGTGCTGATCGCTTCGGACGGCGGAACTGTGCGGTAGATATCGCCATTCACATGGCGTCCCAGGTAAAGCCCGCCCGTGAAGGAGCGTCCCGCATTGGCACCGCGCAGGATGGAGGCCTCCACGCTCACTGCCATGCCATCGGGCCGGTTTTCCGCATTCAGGGGCGATGTAATGAAGAGCGTCCCGTCCACGTGGGGAGCGATTCGAAACACGTCAAGGGCGCGCTGGGCCGTGGGCCAGTAGGTCTGGCCCGGCGGATTGAAGAAATATCCCCACTGGTGCAGGACCGGCTCCACAAAGAGCTCCGGCGCCGCTTCGCTCCACCGCCGCTTCATCGAGGCGAAATACTCCAGCATTTCGCCCGCAAGGTAAGTCTGGTTGTCGATCCAGCGGAAAAAGTCCGGTGTCCGAGCCGCGAAGTCCCCCTTGGTCGGGATCGCGCATTCGACCCAGGTGAGCTTCTCGGGACGCAGCCAATAGTCACCGGGCGTCAACGCCTCAAACGAACTGACCTTGATTCCATAACGACGGTTCACCACGTCGATCTCGCCGCAATAGCGCCGCTCCAACCAGGCCAGGTATCGGGTCCGACCTTCGACATCAAAGCTCGGTTTCGGGATCGGATCAAACATCGTCTGCATGACGATCCGGCCGTCACCCCTCCGGTGCATGCCCGGACCATAGAGTCGCAACAATCCCAGGACATGCTCCACCATCGTCCGCTGTGCCTTGGGCGACCAGTACTTGTAGGTGCCCATCAACGAACCATCGGGCCGTACGCTCTCCTCCCCTCGCACCGGAGGCACATCACGAATCGTCGGGTAGAGGTTGTCGCCGCACAGGTAGAGCGCGAGATGGGTGTAATCAAGACCACGGGCCGCAGCCTCCTGCATCATCGTCTCCTGCATCGCCACATAGGCACTCGCCGGCCCACCGCGGTAGCGGACGAAGAAGTCTTCCCATGGCTTTGAATCGAGGTTGATGCTCGTAAAGCCCAGGTCTGCCACGTCGTCAATGCCGCGACACACCGCCTCGCGATCGCTGTAGAAAGGCTCAAAAAAGTTCCCGAACCAAACTCCCAACCGGGGGAGCCGCTCGTTTCGATCGGACTTCGCATCCGCGGCAGGCGTGACGGGCATCGTAGGGTGAACGGGGTTCATGGTACCAGGTCTGGGTTTCTCCGTCTGACTCTCACGGGCTTCGCTCCGTGGAAGCGTGCCCCTACCTGTCATCAGGGTCAGCCCAGTCCTCAATCCCGGCCGTGGCTTTCACTGGAAAGCGGGATCCATGAGTGTCACTCCCAGGCCTTCGCTCGTCGGCTGCCGGAATGAGAGCGCCTCGCGGTTGGCTCCTCTTCCAAACGATCCGCCCCGACCAGGCCCGGATCCCACTGAGCCAACCGAGGTCTTTGGAATCTTAGGTCAATAGGCTAACCAACCCTTTTTTGACAACGGTTTGCGTGGTCCCCAGCGGTCAATGCCTCGCTCCGGACTGGCCGGACGCTGCACTGCGAAACAAAAACCGTTTCCTCTTCGACAGAGATCGAACGTTTTCCAAGCCCGACCGTCTACCCCTATGTAGTTCATTTGGTTTGTTGGTTTTTAGGGGTAGTCTTAAGCCCGCCTGGGGTAGGCGGGCTTTTCTTTTTGCCGCACACCACGCTTCCCCACGAAGCCACCGAGCCAAAGCGCTCCGTTAGTCCCTAAAAATCAAGCGCTTTTACGTCTCCAATCTTGACGTCAAAACGATCACGATAGGGCTTCACCCGCTGAAACTCCGTCCAGATCACTTCTGCTTTGCCACCCACGCGAAACAACCAGGCGACGCGGGCGGAGCCCGAGGCAGTGATGAGGGCCGGTTGGGCGGCGTACTTTTCATCCACCACGGCAAATCGCGCATTGATCTCCACACCTTCCACTTTTGCCGCCAGTCCTGCCAACCCGTTGAGTCGGAATGATTCCGTGGTCCTGACCGACACGTTCTCCACTTCGACCCGATCCTTCCCGACCGTCATCAGGACAAAAAACTTGTCGGCGGGCAGTCGGCGGCTGGCTCCCGGTTTGATGGGCAAGCGGTAAACCCACGCCTCGGGTTTCTCCTCCGCCAGACTCGCCCGCTCAAAGTCGATGATCTCACCCAGAGGTCGTTCTCTGCGTTTCGCTTCGCGGCGTTTTTGACGCTGCCAGTCACGAATGTCGGAGTCAGTCGGAATGCGTCCGCGGTACAGCTGCAGGGACCATTGCTCCGCGTCCGGCCTGGAAGGATCAAACCGCTCCCGCGTGGGGCCCCCGTTGCTCTTGCCGTTCTTGTCGAACTCATTGACCTCCTGAGAATACGCCCAGTGATCGGCGTCAGCGACCAATTTCGCCACGGCACGTTCAAGCGGCTCAGGTATGGCGCCGTACACCGAGCTCGAGATGAGCGCGAACAGGAGGGACACCAGGACAAGCATCGCCATAATGCGCACGATGCCCGTCCTCCCCCGATGTGCAAGGAAGGCTAAGTCGTGGCCCACACGCACCACGGCTCCACTTCAACCGCGGGGTGCCGTCTCTCCGGGCGGCTTTGACCTCGGCTTCGTGTGGAGGTCCAGCCAGGTGACCATTTCCCAGAGCACATGACGACGCGACTCCTTCGCGGCGTAGCCGTGGCTCTCGAGTGGCAACTGGACATAGCGCACGGTGGCGCCATTGCCTTTGAGCGCCGCGAACATGCGTTCCGACTGCAAGGGAAACGTGCCAGCATTCGAGTCCCGCATGCCATGGATCAGCAGGATCGGTTCCTTGATCAAATGCGCATGGGAAAACGGTGACATCTGGTTGTAGATGTCGGGAGCCTGCCAATACGTGCGTGGCTCGGCCTGAAAGCCAAACGGTGTCAGCGTACGGTTGTAGGCGCCGCTGCGGGCAATGCCGGTGCGGAATAGATCGCAGTGGGCCAGCAGGTTGGCGGTCATGAAGGCCCCATAGGAGTGTCCGCCCACCGCCATGCGGTCGCGATCGGCCACCCCACGTTCCACCAGGTAGTCGACTGCCGCCTGCGCGCTGGCCACGAGTTGCTCGACGTAGCGATCATTGGGCTCCTTGCCGTCCTTCCCCACAATCGGCATGGTCGGACCATCCAGGACGCCATACCCCTGCGTCAGGAGCAGGAGGTGGTCCTGTTTCGCCGGACGCTTGAATTGCAGGGGCGATCCCACCACTTGCGATGCGCCCTCCTCAGTCAGGAATTCCCTCGGATAGGCCCATAGGAAAAACGGCAGTCGACCATCGCGGGCCATGTCGTAGCCAGGCGGCAGGTAGAGGGTGGCACTCAGCTCGATGCCGTCGGCCCGTCGGTACCGCACCAGTTCCCCTTTCACCTGGGCAAACCAGGGGGAAGGATCAGGGAGATCCGTGAGAGCCTGCACCGAATCTCCGTCGTGAAGGAAATAGTTCGGGCGTTGAGTAGGTGACTCTCGGGTGAAGACGAAGCGGCGCGCTTCGCTATCCAGGATCATGCCCGGCAGCAGTTCTTCGTAGTGGGGAGGCGTCGATTGCCAGACACGCTCAGTTCGGTTCTCCATCGAATCAAATCGGTCGAGAAAGGGCCGGGCTCCATCCTTCGCCGCTCCCTGCCCCGCCAGGTAAACCCACCGGCCGTCGCTCGACCGCAACGGGATCTCCCGTGGTTCCGTGGGATGGTCAACCATTACCAGGGTGCCGGGATCTCCATATCGATCCTCGGAACTGCGGTCGCGCAGGAGTCGCGGGCTCGCGGCCGGATTCTCCGGATCAACCGCCCAGGTCCTGATTCGCGCCGCGCGGGCGGACCGCTCGTTCACCCACGCGAGATTGGGTCCGATCCACTGGACACCGGCCATGCGCAGCTCACTCTCGAAAAAGACGGTCGCAGGCCCGGTGAACGGCGGATTGAGCAGCGAAACGCGGTCGCGCTTCGACACGTCACGACGGGGATCGCCGCCATCCAGCGCCTCCAGCAGCACGAGGGTCG
>JAEUGZ010000134.1 GCA_016794725.1 Opitutaceae bacterium
GGCTCTGACGGGACGTGTGCAGTCCGCCCTGGAGGCTGACACCTGGGCCGAACTGGTTGCGTGCGTTCCCGCTCTGCGCGACGCGCTCGCCGCGGCTCGATCCACGCCGGAGGGTGCCGACTGGGTGGCCTGGCTGTCGGAGCGACTCGACCTCGCGGAGGCGGCGGCAGAGATCCAACAGGAACGCGCACCCGCGCCAAAACCACCACCCGATCCGGTGCTTCGCGAACCGGTGCCGGCGCCTCGCGTGGAGAATCCGGAGGCACGGGTCCCCCACCTCGCCCATTGGCGAAAGCGGCTGGCCGGACGGCCACTGCCCGACAAAGCACGCGACCTCATGCCGGCGTTGAAATCCATTTTCGATCAGGAAGGGATTCCCTCGGCGTTGGTCTGGCTGGTGGAGGTCGAGTCCTCGTTCAATCCCGAGGCGCGCAGCCCGGCCGGGGCCCGGGGACTGTTTCAATTGATGCCGGCCACCGCCCAAAGCCTGGGCCTGAGCACGCGGCTGCCGGACGAACGCACGCATCCCGCCAGGAGCGCCCAGGCTGCCGCGGCGTTGCTGCGGACGTTGCACGCGCGTTTCTCCGACTGGGCCCTCGTGCTCGCGGCCTACAACGCAGGCGAAGGACGCGTGCATCGCGCACTCGTGGCCAGGCAGGGCAAGACCTTTGCGGAGGCCAGCAGCGCCCTCCCCGCCGAAACCCAGCTCTATGTCCCCAAGGTGCTCGCCACCGTGGCGCTGCGCGAGGGGATCGATCCGCTGCTGCTGCCGCCGCCCCTCGTGCTGCCCTCGGCGAAATCCGGTTAGGCTCCCCGGCACGCCGGTCGAGGGCCGCTCCACCCGGCATCCCTCGCCCGCCCTCACTTCCGTTTTGCCAGCCGGCGGTTCCTCGCGTTGGCTGGACGGATGGGATTCTTCGACCGCTTCGCCTCCAAAAAACCCGCACCTCGGCCCACCTCGCCTCCCGCCGGAGAAGTCCCTGCGGAAACGGCACCCGTGCCCACCCCCGCACCGGCCGCGCCATCGAGTTCAACTTCGACTTCGGTTGCAGCGACGCTGCTGACCGCCCGCGAACACCTCGACGCGCGCAATGTACCGGCCGCCATGGCGCTCTACGAGCAGGTGCTGGCGATTGGCGGCGATCGCGCCGACGTGTTGGTGACCATTTCCGGCGACTTGGGATCGACCGGCAACGTCCAGCCGATTGTCGAGCTGATCGCCCCGCGCTATGATGCGGAACGGCACGGGCCCGCGACCGGGTTGAACCTGTTGCAGGCCTACCTCGCCACCCGCAACTCCACCGCAGCCCAGCATCTCCTCGACATTCTGTTCGCTTTGCAGCGTCCGGAACTCGAAGAGCGTTTGCACGGCTTCTCCAATGCGCTGGCCGAGTTGATTGAGGCGGAGAAACACGGCCAGGCCCCGGGACCCGATGGCACACCGGCGAGCGATGGAGCCGCTCCGAACACACCCCGCCCGGCCACCATCAGTTTGATCAGTATCAGCAAACCGATCTGGTCCTACGGTCTCGAACCGCTCTTCGATCGCGTGCTTCCCACCAAGGGTGAGCGTCTCCGGCGCATTGCCTTCGCCCAGCTGGCGGTGCCGGGAGTGCCTGAGGCCTTCGAGAAGATGAAGCAGCCCGAGGAGGAACTTGGACGGCTGTCACGGGCGCTTCCGCTCTGGTTCGCCGAGACCTTCTATTTTTCACCACACTATTCCCCGATCGCAGCCGTCGGCATGGTCAATGAGGCGAAACACTACGCGCTGTTTCCAACGGAGTGGACGAATGAAAACCTCCGCCAGTTGGTCGAGACCAGCAGCGGCGGACTCGACTACGTGATCACCGGCGCCCTGCGGCAGGTGGCAGGCGACACCGAGGTTCTCTTGCGCGTGTGGGAAATCAAAAAATTCCGGGAACGAAAACAGTTCACCGCCCGGTGGACGCCCGCCACCGCGGATGAGGTGCTGTTGCGTCTGCACGAGCAGGTGCGGCTGTTCATGGAATGGTCCACCTACCCAGCCGGTCACGGGCTCGTGTACCGACCGCCCACCACCGCCCGGGACTGGCTCGACGTACTGGGTGGTTCGCTGACGCTGTTCCTGGGTGAAAAGGAGCTTCTCGCCTCCGCCCAGCTCTCCACCACGGCGCCGGTCCTGGAAAAGTCGGCCTCCCTTGCCGCACAGGCCGAGAGCCCCGCTCTCGCCTTCCTGACCCTGCAAGCCCGCGCCCGCCGTCTGGGCCTGGCCATCGAATCGCAAGTCCCGACGCGGCTCGCCGATTCGGCGCTGGTCCAGGACGCCCGTGCCATCACGGGTTGAACCAACCAATCCCCTTCTTGCCGATCGCCCCCGCGCCGTTCCGCGGAAGGAGCGGGAGATCGCCCCGTTTCATGCATTCACCCACGTCCGACCTGCGCATTCGCGCCACCAAACCGCTCCTGGCACCCGCGGTCCTTGAGGAGGAATTCCCACTCGACGCCCGGCGCATCGAGGTGGTCCAGCAGGGGCGCCGACAGGTCGAAGCCGTCCTCGCGGGAATCGATCACCGACTCCTGGTGGTGGTCGGCCCCTGCTCCATTCATGACCCGGCCGCAGCCATCGAGTATGCCCAGCGGCTGGCGACGGTGTCTCCCCGATACCAGGAGGATCTCGTGCTCGTCATGCGCGTCTACTTTGAGAAACCGCGCACGGTCATCGGCTGGAAGGGACTGATCAACGATCCTCTCCTGGATGGCTCGTATCAAATCAATCGCGGCCTGCGACTCGCCCGCGAGGTGCTGATCGGGGTGACCGGATTCGGCGTACCCGCAGCCACGGAATTCCTGGATACCACCCTGGGACAATACTACGCAGACCTGATCAGCTGGGGCGCCATCGGCGCACGCACGGTGGAGAGTCAGGTCCACCGCGAACTTGCATCGGGATTGTCCATGCCGGTGGGATTCAAAAACCGCACGGATGGCGATGTACAGGTGGCCGTGGAAGCCATGCTGTCCGCCCGGCATCCCCACTGGTTTCCCTCGCTCACCCGCGAAGGCGCGCCGGCCGTGATGGGCACCACGGGCAACGACCGCACCCACCTGGTCCTGCGCGGAGGGACCCGTGGTCCCAACTATTCGTCGGCGGACCTTCAGGCCGCCGTCAGCCGCCTGCGCGCCCACTCGCTTCCTCCGCATCTCATGGTGGACTGCAGCCACGCCAACAGCGGCAAAGATCCTTCGCGCCAACCCTTCGTCGCGGCGGCCCTCGCCGAGCAAATCGCCGGCGGGGAGCAGGCGATTGCGGCGGTCATGCTGGAAAGCAATCTTGTTTCCGGCACCCAGCCTTACGATCGGAAGCCGCTGGTGTACGGGAAGAGCATCACCGACTCCTGCCTTGCGTGGGAGGAGACCCTGCCCGTGCTGGACACGCTGGCTGCCGCCGTCCGGAGCCGCCGCGAGCGGCGGTGATCAACCGTTGCGCGCCATCACGGCGAGCTGGCCGCAACCCGCCGCAATGTCGATGCCGCGGCGCTGACGGACGGTGCTCGGGAGTTCATAGTGATCGCCGAGAATCCGCTGAAAGGCCTTCGCCGATTCCGTGCGGCCAGGCGCACCGGTGTATCCTTCCGTTGGATTGAGTGGAATGAGGTTCACTTGAGCCGGCAGACCGCGCAGCAACGCGCCGACGGCATGGGCATGCTCCACGGAGTCATTCTTCCCCTCGATCAAAGTCCATTCGTAGAAAATCCGCCGACCCGTCCGCTGGCTGTAGGTGCGACAGGCATCCATCAAGGTGTCGAGCGGCCAGGCCCGGGCGGCCGGAACGAGCGCCGCGCGTTCCGCCTGCGTGGCTGCATGCAGCGACACCGCAAGGTGAAGGGGCTGATTTTCCTCGGCCAGGCGGAGAATGCCGGGAACGACACCGACCGTGCTCAAGGTGATGCGATCCGCGCCAAGCGAGAGTCCCGACGGATCCCGCACAATCTCCAGCGCCCGCATGGTCGCATCGTAGTTGTGCAATGGTTCACCCATGCCCATGAGCACGATGTTGCGCAGGCGAAGCTCACCGGCCCGGCGCAGCGCGCGCGCCACATGCGCGACCTGCGCGACGATCTCGCCGGGTGTGAGGTGTCGCGAGAATCCCATCTGTCCGGTCGCGCAAAAGACGCAGCCCATGGCACAGCCCGCCTGGGTGCTGACGCAGGCGGTGACGCGACCCGTGAATCGCATCAACACCGTTTCAATTCGTCGGGCGTCGGGGAGGGTGAGCAGGAATTTCCGGGTAAACCCATCCCTCGAATCAGTCTCCAGTGCAGTCGGCAGCACTCCCAGCGTGGTTTCCGACTCGAGCCGGCGTCGCACCTTGAGCGGAAGCTCGGTCATCGCCCCAAGCGAGTCCACCAGTTCCCAATAGAGGTAGTTCCATAGCCGCGCTCCATGCACGGGTGAGAAGCCCCAGGTTGACATCAACGCCGTCACGTCCTCCCGGGTCAGGGAAAAGAGGTCTCGAAGGGCGGGCGTCATGAGGTCAGCCCGCAACCGTGGCAATCATCACGCGGTTGCCAACCCCGATTCCACGCCTGCGCGGGTTCACACCGGCCGACGCGGCACCGCCGCCCGTGCGAACCCATCACCACGGGCTCGTCGGCGGGCGGACGGCAACCGCATCAAGCGGCCTGCCTGCAGTCACTTTCGATCCGAGGGCGCCGGCTCATCATCCGGCATGCCTTCATAGGCATGGACACTACCCGCGGAATCACTCCACAGCGGCAGGTTGTCGCTGCGCCAGGCCCGGGTCTCGAGCACCTCGGTCCTGACCTGTCGATCACTGAGCTCCAACATCAGACGGTTGAGCGCACAATAAGCCACGTCTTCAAGGCTGACGTTCAAGCTCTTCGCAAACCGCTCGACTGCTGCGTATTCTGCATCTTCTAAGTGAAGTTTG
>JAEUGZ010000480.1 GCA_016794725.1 Opitutaceae bacterium
CCCTCAATCTGCAGGGGTACACCCTGATCGAGGGAAACATGAACGCGGACCAGCGGCAGTGCGCCCATCAGATCGGAGCCGCCTTGGTCGCCAATCTCGCCGGCAGCCTGCTGGGCTATGCTCTGCTGCTGGGCGCACGACGCCGGCAGGTCGTCACCTGGGTCCAGTCACCCCTCTGCGGCATTCCCATCGTGATTGTTCAGGTGGCGTACCTCTGGCTCGCCACCACGTCGACCCGTTCGGTGCTACCAGCCAGCGTGACACGCTGGATCTACCCGGAGGATCGTTTTCTGTTCAACCAGTTCGCGTTCGCCATGCCACCGCTCTTCCTCGGGCTGTTCTGGCTGGCCACGCTTCGCGCCGCGACCCAATCAGCGCGTACGATCGCGGCCTCACTCAGCCTCGCGGTGGGAGCACCGTTTCTGCTCTACCTGGGACTGCAGGTGGCCCAGCGGGTCTCCTGGATTCGAAGTCTGAGTCCGATTGTCTTCGCAGTCCTCTGTGTCATGATCGGGCTGCTCACGTTTCTGGGCCTGATCCGCGGACTCTTCGTGGGTCTCCGCGCCCTGCGCGGGCGGCACACCGGAGGAGATCTCGTCGCCGTCGGCGTGATCGCTCTGGCCATGCCAATCGGGGGGTTGCTGCTGAATCGCTCAATACCGTTTCCGGTCGATTTCCAGAGTGTCGGCGTCTACGCGCTGTCAGTCGGCAACGCACTCGCCCTCGCCGCCGCCTCGCAACTCCCGGTCCGATTCGCCCGCCTGCGACTTGCTCTCCTCGGAGTCGGACTTCCGTTCACGCTTTACTTCTTCTTTGTTTTTCTGCCCTACACACCGCTCTCGGTCCTGGCGATGGTGGTGATGGGGGCCGGTTTTCTTGTTCTCACCCCAACGTTCCTGCTTGCCCTGCACGTGCACTTGATCGGACGGATCTGGCATGAAGGCAGTCGCACTCGAAGCGCCGCTGCGGTCGGGCTTCTGGCCGCCGCGGTGGTGCCGGGACTCATCACGGTCCGCGCCCTTGCGGACCGTCACGCCTTGAACGGAGCCCTGGCCCATCTGTTCCAACCGGCGGTGTCGGGTGCGGACGTGACGTTCCCGGGCAGTCGCGCGGGACTGAAGCGGGCGCTCGCCAGCCACCGCGACTACAAGGACGGGATCTACTACCCGTTGCTCTCCGACTTCACAAGCTGGCTGACCTTTGACGGGCTCATCCTGTCGGACGACAAGCTCGCCCAACTGGAACAGGCGTTTTTCGGCAACGATGGCGTCGCCAGAAGCACGAAGCCCCGCGATCACTCGTTCGATCTTTTCGGCGGATCAAGTCGGGCGCGTGACCGGCATCGCATGCCACGCGCCCCCGCTCCTCCGCGCACGGTCGCCATCACCCACCTGGACGTTCAGACCCGTTCCGTCTCCACCGCAGAAACCACGGTCACCGCCCGCCTGTCCCTGACCCACACCGGCCGTCAATCCGGAGTCGGCGCGGAGTTCATTGCTCCCCTGCGTCTCCCGGCGGGTGTGTTCGTCACTGGTTTTCGCTTACAGGTCAACGGGACCTGGGTACCGGGACGCCTGATCGAAAAGAAGACGGCCCTTTGGACCTATGCCATGATCCGCGACAGCGAACGTCGCGATCCCGGCCTGCTCTACTATCTCACGCCCGAAGAGCTGGAACTCAGGGTGTTTCCGGTGCTGGCCGCCGCGCCATCGCTGGTGGAGTTCGACCTGCTGGTCCCCTCGGCTTTGGCCGACGCGGACTTCTCCGGAGTCGGACTCGATCTGAACGCGGTCTGCGCAGTCGTGACGCGCTCGTTGAGACCCTCCCTCACCCGCGATCCAACCGGCCGTCTCGCCGGGACGGGCTGGACCCAGGCGCGGCTGCCCGGAGTTGTCCGGCCCGCCTACCTTCACCTGATCGTCGACCGTTCGGAGGACGGATCCTTCGACGCCCCGCTGTCCACGATCGCTCCGCTTCTGGCAAAGCGATTCCCCGCAGACCTCCCGATTCGAATCAGCTATGCCAATCACGACATTCGCATGCCCACACGGACGCTCGCGTCGCAGTCGCATCTCCCGGAAACGCCTCCCGAGTTCATGCTCTCCCGCCAAGGCGGGTTGCTCCTCGATGCCACCCTGGCTCAAGCGCTGCAGGTGCACCGAGCGGTCGAGCTGGATCCACCGGTCGCCCCGGCCACCCCACCCCCGCGTCCCATCTTTGTCATCCTCAGTCGCACCGCCA
The DNA here is from genome assembly GCA_016794725.1 of Opitutaceae bacterium. GTDB lineage: Bacteria > Verrucomicrobiota > Verrucomicrobiia > Opitutales > Opitutaceae > UBA6669. Next base: position 2,242 of record JAEUGZ010000480.1, read on the forward strand.
AGGTCCGCCCACTCGTTCTCCCGTTGACTGAGGCATGGAGCGGCCTGCTGGACACCTTCGAATTGCACGAACTCGGCGCCGATGGCACGTGGTTGACCCACGCGCCCCCGGCCACGGCCACGCGGCCTCTTCTGCGTTGCGGGCGGTCGGTTCGTCCGGTTTCCAGTCGGGGCGCCGTTTCATTTCGAGGGGAAACGGATTCCCGGGCCCTCGAATTTTGGTCTCCGGACGACGCCGCGTGGAAACTTGTCCCTGCACCCGCCGAAGTTCCAGGAACCTCGCCGTGGTCGCGCGCAGTCGCCCTCATGCTGGTCCAGGAGGACACACGGCGGAGCCCGGGAGACTCCGGTCCCACCCTGCCGGAACTCGTGTCGCGCTCGCGCGAGCAGGGCGTACTGCTGCCCAGCACCAGCTACATAGTCGTGGAAAACGAGGCCCAGTGGCGAATCATGGAGCGCACGGAGGCACGTAAACTGGGACAAAACGAAGCACTCGATGTCCTGGAAACACCCGCGCCCTCGGTCTGGATTCTCGCGGGCGGAGTAGGCCTCTGGCTCACTTGGCGACGTCGGCGTCGCCGCACGGCACCGGCCCCCTTCGCACCCGTCCTACGGATCCAATAGTCGGATGCGAAAGGCACCGCGAATCGTCCCTTCAATGCGGCGCGGCTGCGACCCGGGCCCAAGGTCCTCGGCGGCACTCGTCTTGGTTCCAATCGCTGGGATCACCTGATACACGCCAAGTCCGGTCACCGGCAGGGAAAGCAGCGGAGTGATGCGGCCGTCGCGGGGCGTGAACACCCCGAAATACGGATTGCCGCCGTCATTGAGAAAGGCGATTCGTCCTTCCGTGGTGTCGAAGGTGATCCAGGCCCAGTCACGGAACCAGCCCTTGAATTCCGGATACAGCCACTGACGTCCGGGCTCCGGATCGTTGAAGTCGACCTCCCAGCGGCCCCATTGCACACCCTGGGTACGGTTCTGCCACACCCGCGCCGGCCCTGCACCGAGCCAGTCCTTTGCTCGAATGCGCTCTTCCGGATAGGAGAAGTCCAGTCCCAGCAGGTGCACCACACCCGGACAGCGATAGGCATACTCAACGCGGAGGTCCCCGGACGGCAGCAGCGTCCAGCGCAACTCCTGCACTCCACCGGTTCGTCGGATCGTCACCACACCCGCATCACCCGAGGTTCCTCCTTCCGCCTGAACAATGCGCCCTTCGTCCATCAAGGGTTGGAAGGTTGAACCCACGCGACGGTACGCGACCCAGCGAGGCCCCTCGCCCAGCGACCACCGGCGACCCTCCCGCTCAAGCCCCGCCAATCCTCCGGTCCGCCGGTCAATCTTCACGCGCACGCGTGCGGCACTGAGCGTCCAACCCTCCGGCGTTTCCTCACACCGCGCAGGCGGGTTGCCCACCGGGAGGTCC
>JAEUGZ010000192.1 GCA_016794725.1 Opitutaceae bacterium
GGGGGTGAAAACCGCCGACCCCCCGCTCGTGGTGCAAACGCCCAACCGTCTATCCCAACACACCGACGGCGCGCACGCGCTCCTGCCGCGTTGGAGCTATATGGAACCGCTGGCCGCAGTTTTGGCGGCCAGCGGCGACCGGGTGCAACGCGCCCTGCCCAAACTCCTTCTGGCCAAGGTGCCGGACCGGACGTCGGTGGGAGAGTTTGCCGACACCCTGACCAGTCCGGTCGACCAGCTGCGGCGTCACCGACAACGTTTCCTCGACCCCACCATCGCCCGGGAACGCTTTCTCGCCGAGTCGTCGCTGCTCAAGGGCGACGACCCCATCACCGAAACGCACCTCAAAGCGTGGGAGGAAGAACTGGAGAGTTTCCGCCGGGTGACCCCCGTCGAAGATCCTCGACGAAAGGTCGACTGGGACGAGCGCATCCGTCGACTGCGGGCCGTCGCGGCCGATCTCGAGACCACGGCACCCGCCGGAGATGGCGTGACCGCTCCTCTTTCGCGCGTATCGTTCGATACCGAGATGGCGGCGCAGGAGACCCTGCTCGCCGGACTTCGGTCGCGTGACGTGCTGCGCCGCGACATTCCCACGTTGGAACGTGATCTCGACCGCCTTGAGGACGGCCTGCAGCTTCTCGATCGACGGGTGGATGCCACCTTGGCGTTGCTGCGACCCAGCGTTTGGCTGGATCGCCTCGTCGCCACCCGCTGGCAGCGCGGTGCCAGCCAGCGTCGCTGGGACCTCTGGCGCCAGCGGGCGCTCGCGGGCGTGACGGCGGCGGATCTCGATCAGGATCGTCCCCGGTTTCGCGCGTTGCGCCAGCGCGAACAAACGGCCAAACAGTGGTTGGAGGGATTGGAAGGAGAGAACGGATTGGGCGCATTGACTTATGTTCCGGCCACCGGAACCGAGAGCGCGGTTTCTTCTGACCTGAAACGCTGGAGCGAGGAACGACTCGACCGACTGGCTGCGGATCTGATTCTCGCCCTCTGGCCCGACAGCCGCGACGATCCGGAAGGATCCTGGGAATCGGCGCGCCTGAATGAAGGTGCCGTTCAGCGATTGGAGACCCACCGGAGGTGGGTCGACACGCTCCCGGTGTTGGCGGCGTCGCTGGAGCAACTGGCCGGACATCTGGCCCGCGGGGAGGGATGGAAGGAGGGCGTGGAAGAACTGATGCCCACGCTGAGCGCGCGGGAGGACCTCGGCGAAGTCCGTGGAACCGCGGCCCAGGCGTGGGCAGAGGCACAGGTGCTCCAGTCCCTGCAAACCCGAGCCGATCGTCCCGCTTTGCTGGCGGCTGCGACCAGTCCCGGATTCACGGCCCGACTGGAGGCCTGGCGACTCCTGGGCGCTCAGGAAGAGTGGCCTTCGACCGTGACCGAACTTGACACCGACGGCGCGCTGGCGGCCGGGCTGGGTCCCGCCATTGCGGCCGCGCCGCTTTCGGAGACCCGGCGCACCGCGTTGAACCAGGAATTGGAGCGCGAGACCCGACGACGCTGGAACCGGGCGGCGCGACGATCGGCGCAGAACGAAACCGAACTCATGGCGGTTTTTTCTCGGATGGATCGTTTCGGGGTGGCGGCCCACCACCTCGACGCTGATGTCGGGTACAATTTGCGTCTGTGGCAGCTCAAGCAGGCGCGCGGTGACGAAGGGGACACCGACTACTGGCGCGCCCGCCGCGATGCGTTCGTGTCGGACGCCCGACTCCGGCCGGAGATCGCGGCGAATCCCGCGGTGGCTGCCTTTTTGTCGGCAATTGAAGCCCTGCCGCTCAAGGATGACGCAAACCGCGGGGCGACCCGATCACCGGCCCGAGCGGGATGGAGGGAGTCTCTCGCGGACGGCGGTCAACGAGTCCGGGTCGCCTGGTCCGGTTCGGGGCGCGAGGTGTCACTTGAGTTTCAATTGGTGATTCCGGCGGATGGTACGCATCCTTTCTATCTGGCCCGCCGCGCCGTGGCGGTCGGTGAGTTCATTGACCTGATCACCTGGCGTCCCGAGGGCAGCAGCCTGTTCGAGACCATGCCCCGCTGGGTGCAGCGGGAAGGAGACGGCAATGAGCCATGGACCACGCCTCTGGCGTGGCGACCCCGGCAGGATCGACTGGGGCTGGAACTCAATCCTCAGTGGATTTACCGGCCGGATGCTCAGGTGGCCCCCTTGCTCGAGGATCGAGGCGCGGCCGGGACTCAGGTCGCGCTCGAACCCCTCCTGCGCGAGCGACCTTCACTCAGCAGTCCGGTGCAGCGCATTTCTCCAGGTCTGGCAAAGGAGTTCGTCGAGCGGGTGCTGGGGGCCCGGCTGCTCACGCCGCAGGAGTGGAAATCGCTGGTGGCCACGTTGGCTCCTCCGGAGCAGACGAATCAACGGGACCGGAGTTTCGCGCGACTGTGGAGCTTCCTTGAGACCTATCGCACCGCGGACCAACTGATTGCCTGGCGGCCCAATCAAGATATTTACCTTCCTTTGCAGCCGACCGACCAGGGTGGCCGGACGCGTCGACTCCCGATGAAAGACGCGGGAGAAGCCGCCACCGACACATCCGATGCACGCCTCTGGCCGGCGCCAGTGGATGACGGACCCGAGACGGCAGGCTTCGTGCACCTTTTTGGAAACGTCTGGACTTACCTCTACGATCCAGAGAGCCAACGCTACTTTGTCGGAGGCGGTTCGGCGTTGTCGCCCCCCAGCCTCGATCCCCGCACGCCCCAGCCGGTGGAGGGTATTCCCCTCATCGGAAACAGCCGCGGACGGGCGCTGGTGGATGGCTTCAGCGACGTCGGCATCCGGCCCGCGTTTGATGCTCCTCCCGGATTGCGTGACCGGTTGGAGATGTTCCGGCTTGTCCGTCTGCAACAGTTTCTAACACTATGACCTCCATGCAGCCCGCGTCCTCCACTTCTGCGGCGTTAAGTGAGCCACCGACCTGGGCTGCAATGCTCGGGAACCGGCTGAAGTACCTTCAGGCCAATCTGGCCGACGAGACCCCGGAGAACCGCCAGACCTTTCTGGAGGAGGAGCTCCGTCGGGCTCTGCAAGCCGTGCCTTCCAGCAAGCGCGGCCTTTACCTCGACGCGCTGGCCGAACGTTTCCCCTCGTGGGAGCTGGCCACCGTGGCGGTGAACACACCGGCGGCGATCACCCAGCGCACGCCCGACGAGATTGTGCGCGATTTCCTCGAACTCGCGCCCAAGATGTCGGGTGAGCAGCGCGAGGACATGAAACAGAAGCTGGCCGCACTCGGTTTCATCGTCACCAGCAACAA
>JAEUGZ010000210.1 GCA_016794725.1 Opitutaceae bacterium
ATCAAGGCGACCTTCACCGGTTTGCCCGCAACCGTGACTGCTCCCGTCCGGGCTCCGCCGCGGCGGTAGCTCAGCGTGTAGCCGGCCTCCGCACGGGCCATCGTGTAGATGAAGATCACGCTGTAATCCTGCGCCGCCGCCTGGGCGCCGCCGGATCCGTACGAGGCACGCAGCGTCACCGTGTGCGATCCGGCCATGTACTTGCCACCACGCCCCACGAGCTTGCCCCACTTGCCGTCACCCTCATCGGTAAGATCGCCGTTTTGATTGGCATCAATGTAGATCCGCCTCAGGTCAAACTGACCTTCCGGCTCCTGGTCAACGGCCACAACATTGTCGGCGCGGGGACCGGTGCCGAGGCTGATCTTCCCGAAGACCAGACGCCCATTCGCTTTCGGCACCTTTTTCACCGTCGCTGGCTGCTCGGACGAAAGCGGAACCTCCGTGTTGTAGAACGGAAGCTGGCCCCACAGGGCGCCTCCCTCCGACAGCAAGCCGAGGTCGGCTCGCAAGGGCGTGTTGAGGGTGACGACGGCCGGCGGCGCCGCCTTGTCGGGACTGCTGGTCGTGGTGCAACCACTGAGAGCAAGCACCGCCAGCGCGGCACTGGCGATACCCGTCAGGACAAGAAAACGGTGCGGTGATTTCATGGTCAAAAGTGGCGCGTGAACGAACGGCGGAGGCGGGGCGGGAGGCTCATCCGGTTGTGGCTAGTGGACGGGCGCAGGCACGGCGCCAAGCCGCGCCTTGATCTCGTCGAGGACCACGTAGGGTCCCCGGTAGGCCGGGCCATCGAACGTGTCGTGCAGGACCCGGCCCTCGGCATCGAGAAGGATGAGGCAGGGAATGCCCTGTCCACTGTAGTTGGTGATGCGCTTGCTCGCCTTCACCTTGTCCCACGCAATCGCGGGGAAGCGAAAGCCCGCCTGCGCCATGTAACGCGTCATCTGCTCGAGCGAGCGATCCTGGCTGACATACACCACCTCGAAATCGCTCCGCTCTTTGGATACCTGATTGTAGTACTCCACCAGCAGCGGGGTGAACTTCTTGCAGGGTGCGCACCATTCGGCGGAAAAGTAGAGCGCCACATAGGCCTTGCCCGCGAGCGCCCCCGGCGGAAGGGACTCGATCACCCCGTCGCGCAGGCGCACGAGCCGATCATCCAGGTAGGTCGAGAGCGGCGGCGCGGCGCGGATAACGAGCGCGGACACCAGGAAAACGAACGTCAGCGGAAAAAGGGAAATCCAATGGCGCATGGTGAAGGGCTCAGGGCCCACTCTTCTTCCGATCGGCGGCGGGCGGAACGGTCGGTGGAACCAGGGGGCGATCCAGCACGTGAATCACGCCGTTGCCGACGCGGAGGTCGCGTTCGGTGACCACTGCGTCCTGGAATTTCACCACGCCTTCCGCGACGGTCACCTTGACCCGGTGTCCGCTGAGGGAGAGGAGTTCGGTGTCGAAGAGTTCCTCCACCGGCCAGGCGTCTCGCAGGAAGAAGACCATCCCGTTGGCGCGCTGCTGCGCGACATGCGGGGCATTGAACCACGCGTTGCGCTGGGACTCGGACAGACCGTCGAAGACGCGATCAGGCACCGCCAGCACGGTGTACGGCCCCCCTCCGGTCAATCGCGGCATGAATCCGGTCTTCCGGCACAACTCAAGAAAGCGGGTGAACCCGCCGCGCTTCTCCAGCACTTCCAGGGCGGTCGGCCCATCCCAGCGAGGAGCCGCAGGCGGCGCAGGCCGCACCCCGGTCGCAGGGGCGGCTTCCGGCGCACCGACGACGCGGGTGAAACCCAGGACGACGAGAACAAAAATGAGGCGGGCGAAAGAGGTCATGACCGGAAGATGTTTAAATTGAGGCCGCCTCCACCTGGGCGCAGTTCCGTTGGAGGTGGGGTCGTCGACCCCGCGGAGAATGGCCACGCGACAACTGCACACAGAACGGAGGCGGGACCGGACGGTCCCGTCGCGGCCTCACCGCGGCCACCTCCAACACGAACCCGGAGACCACCGGCGGCCGAACGTCGATCTGCCTGTCCATCGGGGAGAGGCGCTTCATCCGCGGTTGAATTGCATGCATGTTCAGAAAGTCCGGGTCGCGGAGAGGTTGTAGGTGCGCTGCTTCGCATTGTGGAAGCCGCTGTCGTAGCCGAACTGGGTGTTGGCGAACGGCGGCTCCCGATCAAAGAGGTTGCCAAATCCACCGTTGAACCGGAGGCGGTGACGCTTCCACTCGTACGACAGATTCAAATCAAACGTCGTGAACGATCCGACATCTCGACCTTGGCGGTTGAAAGAGTCGATGAAGTACGCCGATACCGTCACACCGTAGGGACCCCGGTTCCAGAAAACGTAGCCGTTGCCCTTGAAGTCGAGCGGGAATCCGTAGGACCCCTTGCGATCCGTCAGTGGATCGGTCGGGGTCAGGGCGATCTTGTAGCTCATCAGCGTCGTGGTCGACGCCATGAACGTGAAGCGCCCCCAGTTCTGGGTGGTCAGATTGTAGTTGGCGCTCACGTCATACCCCTCGGTCACGACGAGCCCGAAGTTCACGTAGCGCGCGTCCAGTTTGGTGATACGTCCCGCCAGGCCGGCGGCGACGTCGGCGGCCGTGGGCTCCGCGCGAGTCACCCGCCCCGTGATGAAGTCCTCGGCATCGATCAGCTGCTGGTTGGTCAGGCTGGTGCTGAGGTTGCGCTGCTCCTTACGGTAGTAGTCCACGCCGAAACTCAGTCCCTTGGCGAACGGTATGTTGAGGATCGCACCGAGGTTGTAGGTCTTGGAGGTTTCGGGCTCGAGGTTCGGGTTGGAGCCGGTGGTGACGAGAACGGCGTACCGTTCGCTTTTCCGTTTCGGGTCGGTGACCTGGGGATTCGAATCGGATTCGGGCCGCTCCAACTCGGTCAGGGCCGGGGCACGGTAGCCGGTGCCGTACGAGCCGCGCAGCAGCAGGCTGTCGAATGGCTTCCAGCGCAGTCCGTACTTGGGATTGGTGGTGTCCCCGGCCCGGTCAATGTTCTCATACCGCCCGGCCAGCTGGAGTTCGAGGGAGCGGGCAAGGAGCACGTTCTGCTTTTTCCCCAGCAGAGGCACCCCCGCCTCGACGTAGGCGGCATAGCTGTCCCGGGTCTCCCGGCTGCGCGGCGGTGACACGATGCTGGGCGCATTGGTGGTTCGAATACGATCCTGCTGCGTCCATTCGCCGCCCACGGCCACCCGGATCGGTCCGGCCGGCAGGTCCCAGACATCGCCCCGCGCGAGGAAGTCCGCGGAGTAGAGGTCGGATTTCGAGCGCTCGACATTGTTGCTGATGATCTGACGGTAGAGGGCCGGATCATTGACCGGGCCCTTGCCGTAGAAGTCGCCGAAGAGATTCAGCGTCCGGGCCGGGTCCGTCTCGTTGAGCAGGGCGGTCAGACGCGCGGCATCGACGATGGGATTCAGGGTCTGCAGACGCTGGCCGTAGAAGAGGACCGAGCCCTCGGCGGTCCACGACTTGCCCAGATTGACGCGAGCTCCGAAAAGGGCGCGCACGCTGTGGGTCTGAGCGACGAGTTCGCGTGGACCCAGCTCCTCGTGGGAGAGGTTGAACAGCAAGGGCTGTTTGAACGGGTTATAGGGATTGGTTGCCGGAATCCGGATGCCGGTCGCGGTGCCGGTGGAGAGCGGATTGGCCAGGGATGTGGTGTCGATATACGTGTAGGACAGGTCGCTGAAGAAGGTGATGCGGGGGTTGAGCTCGTATTCGAAATTCATCGTCAGTCCGCTCCGCTCGGTCGGCGTGATCAACGAGAAGAGATCGCTTCCGTCGTAGAACACCCGCTGGCCGGCGCCCGGAGCGAACGCGGCGACGGTAAGCGAGCGTCCATCCTGCCCGAGTGGCGCAACCGCCTGGGTGGCCGCGGTTCCGTTGGGATTGGTCAGGCCGGTCAACGTCTGTCCTGCGATCGATGTGACGGTGATGGGCTGCCCGATGGTGCTGCGGAAGTCATCGCCGCCCCGCGCCCGCTGGTCGCTCGTCTTGGAGAAGGCCCGCTGGGTGGCGTAGAGCTCGTTGCGGCTGAAGTAGTCCAGCACCACCGTGCCCCGAAGTTTGCCGGCGGAGAAGCCATGAGTGAGGGTTGCGCCCCGCTCGAAAGCGCCGCCGTGCCAGGTGCCGCCCATGCGGAAGCGCGCCTCGGTTTCGTTGTAGTCCTTTTTCAGGATGATGTTCACCACCCCGCCGATGGCATCGGTGCCATAGATGGCGGAGGCGCCGTCGGTCAGCACTTCGATACGTTCTATCAGGCCCATTGGGATGGTGTTGATGTCAAAAAAACCCTGCGGTGGCGTCGTCGTGTTGCTGCCACGACCAGAAAGCGGGGCGCGACGACCGTTGATGAGCACCAGGGTGTTGTTTGAACCGAGGCCTCGCAGGCCGACGCCGGACTGGCCGCTGTTGCGGGTGAAGCCGAGCGGGTTTTCGTCGTTGGGCACGCCCGGCCGCCCGGAGAGGGCCCCGGCAAAATTCTGGGGTAGCGTGCGGAGGAACTCCTCGGTGGTGGCGAAGCCGGTGCGGGAGATGAACTCCTGATCGAACGACAGCACGGGCGAAAATCCCTCAATGTCGGTTTGCTTGAGGCGCGAGCCGGTCACTTCCACTCCGTCCAACACCGCCACTCCACCCTCGGTCCTAAGGCCCTTTTTCGGGCGGTCGCTCGTCTCGATCGGCGCCGCCCTTGCGACGTTTGGGTCGTAGACCCGGTTGATGGCAAACGCACCGGATTTCTCGTCCACCACCACGCCCAGCTCGGTGCCGGCCAGCATGCGATGGATTGCCTCAAGGGGGGTGAAATCGCCCTTGATGGCATTCGTCCGGATCGCCCCCACCGGCTCCGCTGGAAACATGATTTCGCGTTTGGCCTGCTGTGCAAATTGCTTGAGAGTTTGGCCGGCTTCTCCAGCAGGAACATCAAATCCCCGAACCGGGCCGTCGGATCCGGCAGCGCGGGTCGGTGTGCCAGCGGCCGCGAACAACAGCAGTAAGACGCCGCAGGCCATCGCGAAGACAAGCCCGAGTCGGCCCGGGGGCGCGGAGCGCCGCAGGGCGAAGGGTTCAGTTCTCATGGTGTAGGTGGGTCAACCGCCCAAGACGCCATCGACTCCGGTTTCCGCTAAACGCTTCTGCGTTTTTTCTGCGGAGACAAGCGGGCGGCCGCGCGGTCCCGGACCGTCAGGTCCGGCTCACCGGGCTCCGGTTTTCCGCAGGGTGATCACTGTACCCGATCGCTCAATGCGGATTCCAAAGCTGGCCTCGAGCAGGCGGACAAAGCCCTCCAGATTGTCCGACCGGAAGGTGGCGCTGATCTTGATGGCGAGCAGTTCGGGATCGCCCACCACCAGCTGCACCGGGTTGCGCCGGTTGAATTCGGCCACGATCGACGAGAGAGGCGCCGCGGTGAAGTCGAGCATCCGGGGCTGCCACGACAGCAGCTCCTCCATCTCCGCCGCCGTCACCGGGGAAACCCGCGGGAGTGCGACCGGCTCGGAGGGGGTTTCGCCCTCTCGCTGCACCCGGGCCCGCTGGCCCGCATCGACCAGCACGGCGGTATCGGTGGGACGGACACCTGCGGGGTCGGCCAACGATCCACCCGGATGCTCGTTCACCCGGACCCGACCCTCGGTCACGACCACCTCCACGGCACGAGCGTCGACGATCCGGACGTTGAAAGCCGTTCCCACCGCGATGACTTCAACCCCGGCCGCGGTCACGACAAACGGCCGCTCCGGGTTCTTGGCCACGGTGAAATGAGCCTCTCCCTGTTCGAGGGTCACCCGACGCTCGCCTTCGGTGAAGGTCACGGCCACGTCGGCGCCACGATTCAATTCAATGGTGGAACCATCCTCCAGGACCCGTTGCACAATCGGGGACAAAGGAACACTCGCAGGCGGCACGGACCGGACTGAAGGACGCAACCACAGCGCTCCCGCGATCAGCGTCACCGCCGCCGCGGCGGCGAGCACGGCCACTTTCCACCCCCGCACCGGTTGTACGACCGGCGCGCGCGGAGCCAGAAGATCGGGATTGGGACGAGGCCCATGGCGCGGTCGCCACTCTGCCAGATGATCCAGCCGATCCCAGTTGCGCCGGTGCCGCGCCCAGGCCGCCCCGTGCCGGGCATCTGCCGCCAACCACTGCGACAAGGCGTCCTGCTCTTCCGCACTCAATCCGCGATCGCGGCGCAAGACCCACGACGCGGCCTGGTGCTCAATCGGATCCGTCGCCGGATCGTTGTCGGGGACGGGGTGATTCATGGTCCCGCCCCCCCCCGGCGTTCAAACCGTTCGAAGTATTCCGCAAGCTTGCGCAGTCCAATGGTGCCCTGCGCCTCCACCGTGTGTTCAGAAATGCCCAGCTCCGCCGCAACCTCCTTTTGCGAAAGACCATAGATCTTTCGCAGGGTCAGGATCTGCCGACACCGGGTCGGGAGGGATTGGATGGCGAGGGTCAACACTTCAAGTTCCTGGGTATGAGCCAGGGCTTCGGGGATCCCTGGGTCACCCTCCATGACGTGCAAGGCGTCCGTTTCCGCTAACGTATCCGTACGCGCCACCTTGCGCCGGCGCAGCTGGTCGAGGGCAAGGTTGCGTGCGGTCGCGAAAAGAAACGCCTTGGGTGACTGCAACGGACTGAGCTCATGGGCTTTGAGCACGCGGAAGTAGGACTCCTGGATGATGTCATCGACGTCGCACCCGGTTGGAAACCGGCTCTGCAGCCAGGCCCGGAGCATGGGCTCGTGCGGCTGAAGTTCACCCGCAAACCAGCGGGCGGAGTCCTGGGGAAACGTGGCCATCGATCAGAGGCGGCGGGTTTTTGAGGTCCCGCCACCACTGCACCGCCGGGCGTCCGGTGTCACGTTTTTTTTGCTACGGATGCACGGAGGCCGTCCCACCAGCCCTCCCCGGTCCGAGCAGGCGCCGGACTTCCTGCTCAAGCTTCGGACCACGGGCGTTGAGCGAGGCAATGCGACCTTCGCGGTCGAGCAGAAACATGGCGGGGATCGCCTGGATTGCGTAATTCGTGGCCCACTCGCTGCGCCATCCCTTTCCTTCGAACACCTGGGGCCAGGGGAGCGAGTGGGTGGCGACAAATTCGGTCAGTCGAGCCTTGGCTTCCTGATTGTCGAGGGAGATCCCAATGATCTCGAAACCGCGTTCATGGTAGGCGTCGTACACGCGCCGGATGGTCGGCAGCTCGGCGATGCACGGACCGCACCAGGTGGCCCAATATTCAATCAGCACGACCTTTCCCCGCAGCGCCGCCAGATCAACCACCCGTCCGTCCAGGGCGGTCGCCTTGCCGACCATCGGCTCAAAACGCGCACGCTCAACCCGCAGCTCGCCCTCCGCCCAGACCGCAAGCTCGGAGATCGGGCCGGCGGCAATCGAAGCCAGCCAGGGCTTCACCGCGGCGGGGTCGAGCGACCGCAACATGGCGAGGTAGATGCGCTCGTACATGATGATGGAGCGCGCGTGCGGAAAATCGTGACGCAGTTGGTCCAGCCGAAGTCGGTAGTCGTCCGAAGTCTCGCGTTGGACGAGTGAGCCGCGTCCGTTCTCGACCCAACGTTCGAGCAGGCGCTGCCGCACCGCGGGTGACCACCGCGGGTTGCCCAGGGCGCTGGTGAGCCAATAATCCACCTTGGCCTTCCACGCTCGGCCCGCCTCCGGATCGCGCCGAACCGCATCCCAGCCCCGCCGCTCCACGTCGCCGATCTCGATGATGAAGAATCGCACGGTGGCGGCCAGCTCCGCGACGGCTTCTCCGCACCGGGGGTCCTCAGGATACCGATCGATGAATTCCTGCAGAAGCCGCGCCACCGCGTCGCCGCGGTCCCGCATGGCCTCGACATAGCCACGGGTGATCACCGTCTGATCCTCCCGTCGCTCCGGAACCGGGCGTGGTTTGCTCTGCTCGACCTTGAATCGGGCCCAAAGCGCATCGGCCGAGGCCAGGTCGGTTGCGAAGGTGGATGCGACGAGCGACAGCAGGAACACTGCCGAAAGCCCCAGCGTCGCGGCCCGCGAGGCGGCCAGGGAGAGGAAAGGAAACAGGCAGGTCACGGCGTCAGAACTTCTTCTGGAGCGATACCTGGTACCGCCGGCCGCGGGGATCGATGGTTCCCAGGATGGGTGTCTTCGTCGCCGTGAGGTCGGGTTCTTTTTCCAGCACGTTGTAGACATTGGCGGTGAACCGCAGGTCAGAGAGCAAATGCCGCTTCCAGTCCCTGGCCTGCCACTTTCCGCGGCTCAGGTCATAGGAAACCATGGCATCCCAGAGCAGGACTTCCTTGTTGAACTGGGTGTTGTTGTTGAAGTACTGCCCGCCGGGAAAATAGCGCCCGACATAGGGCGAGGTGTAGGTGGCGGTGACGCCTGCGCCCAGCGGCCCCCGGGTCCAATTCAACGTCCCGGTTCCGCGCCAGTATCCACCCGGCAGATTGTTGACCACCGGCGAACGCGGCGCGCCCTGAAGCAGCGCTCGTTTCGGGTCATTGGCGGTCAGGCGGAGACTGAAGTTGCCAAGGGGCTGGATGGTGCGGAGGTACTTGAGATGATAGTCGACTCCGGCGGCCTCGTAACTCGCCAGATTGATCGAGCGCTGGTCAACGCTGGTGATCTTCCCCGGGATGTTGAGGGCGATGTCATCGGGCGTACGCTCCGCGCGAGTTAGCCGCTCCGGGAAGTTACTGATGATGTCACCCAACCCGCTCCCCACCCGGTCGGTCTGCCGGATCTCATAGTAGTCGACCGAAAAGGACAACCCTTTGACAAAGGGGATGTCGACGACGAGACCCAGGTTCAGGTTCTCGGACTCCTCGGGGTTCAGATTCAGGTTGCCGCCTTGAAACGTGTTGAGCGGCCCGACGACCTGCTCCCCATTGCGTTCGGGGTCGAAGATATTGGCGGCCAGCCCCACCGAGACGGGCGAGTTGCGCTCGGGAGCATAGGTCTGGGAGAGCGTGGGCGCCTTATAGCCTTTGCCGACGCTGGCGCGGAGCGCCACGGACTTGTGGGGATAGTAGAAAAGCCCAAAGCGAGGCACGATCTGCGCGCCGAAGTCGGAATAGTCGTCTCGCCGTGCGGAGAGGCTGAGGCTGGCCCGGTGGATCAGCGGCAGCGGCTTCTTGTCGGAGACCAGGGGCACCTGCACCTCGGCAAAAATGCCGTTGGCGCTGCGGCTGACGGAGCGGGCGAGTCGGCCAAAGATGTCGTTGGGTGGAATGCGGAAATTGGCGTACTCCTCCTGTCGCTCGATTCCGATGGCGGCTTTGATCTCACCCGCGGGGAGAGTCCAGATCGGGCCATCGGCCTTGGCGTCATAGGTCCAGAGCAACGGTCGCTCCGAGTAGCCTCCGTCGAGCAACATGGACTTCAACAACTCAAAGGAGTTCGGCGAGTTGACCGTGCCGTCATTGAGCACGATCGGACGCCGGTTCACGTCGTTGATCGCGGCCTGCAACGCCGTGGTCCCCCCGAACGAGCCGCCGCCGCCAGCGCCCGTGACGCTGTACTGGGACTGTTGGCGCTGGATTCCGACTTCATAGCGCCAGTCATGAGGTAGGAGGCCACGCACACCGGTGAGGACGGTGTGCGTGACCGTTTCGATGTTCGTCTCGAGCAACGGCATCATCTCCCAATAAGCCCGTCGCACGAAAATCGGCACACCAAAGGGATTGCCCGGGTATCCCGCGGGAACCTGGACTGAAACGGTGGTTGGATTTCCCGGCCGATACGAGGTCAGCTCGTTCCACGAGCCTTCGACGAAAGCCGTGAGGGTCGGCTTGAATTCATACTCCGAGCGCAGCGTCACACCCTTGTTGCCACGGTCGCCGAAGACCTGGTACTTGGGCGCGTCGAAGAGATCGGGCATGGGACCGGCGTTGGCAAAGTCAGCCACGGTCAAATTGACGCCCGTCGATCCCGGCGGGATCGGAGCTTCGGGCGACGCAAGGCCAGGCAGGTTTGCGCCACTGACGGTGCGGATGCTGCCCGGACCTTCACGGATGATGCCGCGGCCGTCGGTTCCGCCGAGGGGCCGCCGGTCATTGGACGCGCTGAACCAGCGGTCTCGGGGCGAAAGTGAATTGGTCTTCGACCAATTGGCGGAGACATTCAGCGCGAGCCGGCCCGTGCTGTATCCAGACGCAAGTTGCACATTGGTGAAACCCGTGTCGCTGTCGAAGGTGTTGCCGTAGGTGACGCTCAACTGCGAACCACGGTAGTTTTTCTTGAGGATGACATTGATGACACCCGCGAGCGCGTCCGATCCATAGACGGCGCTGGCGCCGTCGGTCAGGACCTCAATCCGCTCGATCGCGGAGACCGGTACTCCGCTGAGATCGTAGGAGTCGAGCCCCATGGCGGTGCCGAGTTTCGGTGCGCGCCGGCCATTGATCAGCAGCAGCGTGGCGGTGTTGCCGAGATTGCGCAGTCCGCCGTTGAAATTCACCCGTCCGCCGTTGTTTGCGAGATTGGTGATGCCGGTTTCCGGGGTGCTTTCCCAGGCGATGGTGGGAAGCTGGGGAATGTAGGTGTTCAAGTCGGTCATGACCTGAACACCCAGGTCCTCCAGCTCCGCGGCGGTGTAGGTGATCACGGGCTGGACCGTGGCCTCACCGAGCACGCCACGGATGCGGGAACCGGTCACCTCGTAGCTCTGGAGCTTGACGGTTCCGTCGCGGTGTTCAGTCAATGCCGCCCCGCTGAGCGCCGGGCGGCTTGCGACGTTTTTTTCCTTCGACTCCGATCGAATGGCGAAGGCCCCGGTCGCCGCGTCCTGCGAAGCACTCAAGCCGGTGTCGGCCAGCATGCGCTCCAGCGCCTCCCGGGCCGTGAGGGTGCCGCGCACGGCGTTGGTGCGCACGTTCTTGACCAGATCAGTGGGGAACAACACCTGGTGACCCGACTGCTCCGAAAACCGCTTCAGCGATGGTTCAGCTGCTCCGGCCGAGAGCTCAAAGGCATGACGCGCAGGCTCGTCCGCCGCGCGGAGCAACGATGGAATCAAGCTCAGGAAGAAAACGAGCAGAAGCGTGAGGTCACGCGGCGATCTGTATCCGAAGGTGGGGGCGAAGGAGGCGGTGGGAGTCAGCGGTTCAAACGGCATCGGTGTGGTGTGACCCTTCCTAGATGCCTCAGCGGGCAGAATCTGTTACACACACCCAGCGGTTTGTGGAAAAAAATGTCCGGACCCGCCATCACTCTCGGCATCGCGCCCGAGCCTGCCCGCAAAGTCGGGCGCGCAGCGCGGCTACGGCTGTTTGCGCAACACGATGTGGTTTTCGTCCCGGCGCTCGGCAGTCACTCCATAGTTCGCTTCGAGCACGCGAACGAGCGCTTCGGCGTTGTCGGGCCGGACGATGCCGCTCATCTGTCGGCCGGCCAGCTCGGGATCCGCAATTGAGAGTTGAAGCCGATTCTCCCGATTGAACAGCACCACGACATCGCCCAGCCGCGTCCCGGAAAGTTCCAACAGCGTGCCACGCCAGGCCATGCGCTCCTCCAGATCGGAAATCTGCAGGGTTTCCACCTGGGGCCGCACCGAGACGGGCTCCAGGTCCTCCAGCACGGGCAGCACCACGCGTTGTCCCGCCACGAGCACCGGCAGGGACGAAGCGACAAGTGAAGCAGGCGGTTCGACCGACACCCGGCCCTCGGTGACCACCACGTCCACGTCATTCGAGCCGAGTTTTACCGCAAAGGCGGTGCCCACCGCACGCACCTCGAAGCCCTGCGCCTTCACGACAAAGGGACGGCTTGGGTCCTTGGTCACCGAGAAATGGGCCTCCCCACGCAACAACCGCACCACGCGGTAGGCGGGCTGAAAGTCCACCTCGATGGCGGCGTCGCCCTTGAATTGAACCGTGGTTCCGTCCGGCAGCACCTCCTGGGCCGGCCGCAGGAGCTTGGCACCCGGGAGCGTGAGTGGCAGCGCCCGGGCGAGGGACACCTCCGGTGCATGGGGTCCGGACTGGCCCCAAGGCGCATAGGCGACGACGGCGATGGCCGCCGCTGCCGCCAGCACCGCGGACATCACGGTCAGGCGTCGGCGCCTGCGACGCCGGCCTGAGGACAGGCGAAGGATCAGGTTATCGGCCTGCGCGGTATCCCGGGTTGAATCCAAGGCGTGCCAGGAATCGGTGAACTCCTTCCACGCGGCGGAGTGCCGCGGGTCGGCCGCGCACCACCGCGCCCAGGCGGCCTCCTCCTCGGCGCTCCAGCCGGCGTCGCGGAGCGCGAGCCACTCGGCGGCGGCCGTGTCGATGGCATCCCGGGAGTGGGTGGACTGGGACTCAGGCGTTGCCATGGGAAGTGGGGATTGAACCGCGTCCGGTCACGCCGCGGCTGCGCAGGAACTGGACGCACTTCTTGGCACCTCGCGCGACCTGAACCTGGACGGTCTGCTCGGAGAGACCAAGTCGGGTGGCAATGTCGCGCTGGGGTAGTCCCTGAAGTTTGCGCAGGATGAAAATCTCACGGCATCGGGGAGGCAGTGCTTCGATCGCCTGAAGCAGCAGATCAATCTCCTGCCGCGTGCTGACCTGTTCGGCGACATCCGTCCTTTCTTCCAGGATGCGCATCGCGGCGGGATCTGTTACACCTTTTTCGTCAAAAATGCGCGGCCTCCGGAAAAGAGCCAGGGCGACATTGCGGGCGGTGGTGAAGAGGTACGCCTTGGCATAGGCGATCTGGCCGGCCTGGCGTGCGCGAAGCAGACGCTCGTAACTCTCCTGCACCACATCGTCCACATCCCGGGCGTCCGGAAATCGGCTGCGCAAATACGCCCGCAATGCGGGTTCGTGCGGCTGCACCTGTTCAGCGAACCATTGGGTTGATTCGGATTTGGGTGTGACCATGACGCCGTGGAGCAGCTTTCTTGCCGTTCCGGAGAAACGACTGCGCGGAAGCGGCGGGCAAGTCACGTCCGTTTTGTGAAAAATGCTCCAGCCGTCCGGGGAAGGCTGGATACCGGGCGGATTCGGCCGCGGTTTACGGTGTTCAAACCCCGGTTCGTCGGCCACCCTGGATTCACGCATTCCCATGGTTATCCGGTCTCTTCTTTTCCTCGGGCTCACATTCACCACCGCCTCAGCGCAGACGAACACGCCTGCCCCCGCCGCCGCCACGGGAGTCCACGCGGTGGCGCGCGGTGAGGCCGCCTTGGCCACGGGCGAGCACGCCGTGGCGACCGGCAACAACGCCACCGCCACCAGCTACTATGCCAGGGCGACGGGCTGGTGGTCGACCGCTTCCGGAGGCTACGCGATCGCCTCCGGCTTCGCATCGTCGGCTTCCGCCGACTATGCCGTCGCGGCGGGCTACGCCTCCGTGGCTTCAAGCGGATTCGCGTTCGCGCCGGGGTACTTCTCCGCCGCCACCGGCTGGTACTCGACCGCCGAGGGCGACTACACCGCCGCTTCCGGCCACTATTCCCGCGCCGCGGGCTACGCGGGCGTGGCGGGCACGCCCGGACACTTTGCGGAAATCTCCGGCGAGACCGCCACGCCGTATCGCACCATCAATGACGGAAAACCCGAGGTGGACCTGCGCGCTTACTATGCCCCGGGCGATCAGGTGCAACTCGCTCCCGCGGCCAATGGCTACGACTATGTGCCGACCCCGGACGCCGCCGGGCGGGCGCGCCTGGCGGAGCTCTTCACCGTGAAGGAAGTCACCCCGGTCGCACTCACCTTCACCCGAGCGCCAGGGCCCACCTGGCCCCGCGCCTTCATCAGCAACCTCAGCCGCGGAATGCACCAGGAAACCCGGGGTGCCGGAACCTTCGACAATAACGACCGGGCCGGTGATGCCCAGGCCAGCCGCTATGTGCTGCGCGGGGTGACCCTCGGTGTCACACCCTCCCACCTTACGGCCAACGGCCTGGAGGAAGCCAGTGACAACCGTATCCGCCTCAAGTGGGGCCAGACCTCCGCATTCGAGATCCACGTCGTGGCGCAACGCGACAACGGCGATGCCGCCTGCTACGTGCGCCGCGCCCTCGTCACCTGCAGTTCCACCGGGGCGACCCGCCTGGTCGGAGCCGTGCAATCCCTTGCGCCGGACATTGCGGACGAGGGAGCGGCACGCTGGTCGGTCGCCATCGAGGCCGATGACGAGCACGATGCGCTCCGCGTCAGGGTAACCGGGGTCGACGGACAGGCCGTGCGCTGGGTGGCCAGTCTCTTCGCGACCGAAGTCGCCTGGTTTCCGCGGCGTTGAACCGCGGCGCGCGATGGGCGCCCGCCCTGGTCGGCAGGACGGCTGTCTACTTCTTTCGACCCTTGATGTACCGGGCGAATAATCCAAGGCCGATGACTCCGAGACCGAGCAGCAGGCCGGTCACTCCGGAGTCGGGAACTGAAGCGGTGGGAACCGTCGTGGCAAAGAAGGAGAGAAGTGCGAGTGTCATGGGGACGTGAGGTGGCAAGAACTGGCCTAGGTTGTGTATCCAAATACCGCAAGCAAAGCCTGAGCCAATTGGTCGCGATCCAACCCCGACGATACACAAGTTGTTGCATTTCATCATCATGCCACCACCTTGGCCAAACGGCCCGGGTCATCGGAATGCGCGGCCGGTGTAAAGCCGTCCGACGCGGTGTCGATGTGTTGACGCCCGGACCCCGCCGTTCCAGCCGAAGTCGGCACCCGTGGCGCCGGACCGTTCAGTGACCGGCCACGGGGAGCTGGCTCGTCTCGGTGGACAACAACCGGGTGAGCGCGACGTCCAGTTTTTCCCCGTGCGTTTCCGTGGTGACCAGCCGTCCGGTGCGATCGAGCAGGAAGGTCGCCGGGATACTCCGGATGTTGTAGGTCTTGCCGAAGGGATTGCTTCCTCCCGCCTCGTTGAACCAGTGCGGCCAGACGAGTTGCTCGTCCGCAACGAACTTCACGAGTTTGTCCTTGTCACCCACCCGGTCGAACGAGATCCCGACGACGGTGAAACCTTTGGACCCCCACTTGGCGAGGGCGGCCTTGATATTCGGGAGCTCCTTCACGCAGGGCACGCACCAGGTTGCCCAGCAGTCGATCAGCACTACCTGGCCGCGCAGCGACGCGAGGTCGACCGTTCGTCCATCGAGGGCGGTGAATTTCAGTTCCATCGGTGTCGTCCGCAGTGCCTGGATGGCGAGTTGCCCGCGCCCGAGCGCGGCCAAGTCGGAAACCTCGCTCGTCGACAAGACGGTGAGGTACGGCACGAGTTCGGCGGGCGCATACTTTTCCAGCCCCTTGAGGTACTCCTGCTCCAGAAACGTGCGGTAGGGCGCGGCCGGAGTCCGCGCCGCCACCGTGGCAATCCGGGCCTTGAGCACCGCCAGATCCGGTCGGCCCGCGGTGTCCATCTGGATGGCCAGCTCGTTCTTGGCGGCCACCCAATGCAACCCCGCCCAGACATTGTCCGGCCATGACTTGCTGGCGAGTGTGTCAGACAATACAGTACGGAGGTGCTGCTGCCAGCCGGCACGGATCGCGGCGGCCTGCTCGCCCTTCACCCAGTCACCGAAACTGGACAAGTTGAAGAGGATGCCCCCCACCCTGCGCTCGTTTGGGAAACGCTCAAAGAACTCAAGCGCCTTGCCGCTGATCTGAGCATAGTTGACGTTGCGTCCACCCTCACCCCGGTCACCCATGCCCTGAATGTGCTCCTGCCACACCTGGGTGGCGACCGGATCGATCCCGGGAACCGCCGGCGTGGCGGCGGCGGGAGCGCTGGCGGCCGGGGTGGCGACCGGCGTGGAATCGGCACCGAGCCGGAGAGCGGTCAGCAGCGCAACAGTCGCGATTTTCAGGGCGTGATTCATGGGAGAGGCGGGCCGGTCGGTGCGGTGTCGCTCAGAGGCTCTTCTTGATGCTGAAGGATACGTAACGCTGGCGTGGATTCTCGTAGCGGCTGTAGAAGCCAAACCGGTCGGTGCGGTACTCGGGCTCCTTGTTCAGCACGTTTTCGATTCCGAGCGTCCACTGTGTGCCGCTGACCCAGTCGCGCAGACCACGACCAGAAGCCTGGCTGTAGGGGATCTTGTAGCTGATCTGCACGTCGAACAGCGTGGCGGAGCCGATCTTCTCGCCGTCAAAACCAGTCGCAGTCGGAAACGCGGGCGACGGCACCGTGCTGTCCGCCGAGTAGGCGTCGATGTACCGCGCGGTGAGCCCTGCCGTCCACGCCTGCCGCTCCCAGAAGAGCGAGGTGTAGCCGCGCCACTTCAAGGGATTGCCCGAACTGTTGACGCGCTCGACGATCGGATTGACGATCAGGACCTGATCGCGGAAGGAGTTGGTCCAGCTCGCAGTCGTGAGCAGGGTGAAGAGCCCGACGTCACCCACTGTCCGAACGTAGCGGAGTCGGAAGTCGGCGCCTTCGGTTTTGGTGAAACCCACGTTGATCGGCGTCCAGTCAATGAGTGTGACCGGTCCCAGCCAGCCCGCCGCCAGATCGCTCGCCGAGGGAGCGGCACGCACCAAGCGTCCCGGATAGGAACTCGGATTGGCGACGACTTCGAACGGTCCCGGGATGACGCGGATGGCGTCCTTCTTCTCGATTGACCAGTAGTCGGCCGAGAAGGTCAGGTCTTTCAGGAAACGGGGCGTCAGGATAATGCCGTAGTTCCAGGCCTCGGAGGTCTCGGGCTTGAGGTTCGGATTGCCGCCGCTGACGTCCCCGCGCGGATAGTTGTAGGAGAGATTGCCCCGCGCCGGATCGTTGAAGGGCGTGGTTGCGGCATCATTGAAACGGGGCGCCTCATAGTTGGATTGGTCGGGCGGGAAGAAACCCTCGGAGTAAGCCACCCGGAAGGCCACGTCCCGATTCAGGGCAATGCGGATACCGGCAGTCGGGCTGGTCTTGTCGGTCGAGTCATCGGTGCCCTCCCAGCGCGCGGCGAGATTGAGTTCCACGGCGTGCAGCGGCAGGGGCCGCCACTTCTGGCTGATCAGCGGGATGGACGACTCCAGAAAGGCGGATTCGGTGCGTCGCGAATTGCGGGTGATGCTGGGAACGCCCTGAGTTCCGCCCAGCGCCGTGAGGTACTCGGGCGCGGTGGTCACCACCTGGCCCGATTTGGCCTGGAACCAGATAAACTCCGCGCCTGGCGAGATGCGGATCGGGCCGGCGGGCAGGTTGAAGAGGTCGCCGACCACGCGGAAATTCGCCTGCGCGAGGTAGTTGTAGTAGGAGAACTGGCGATTGTATCCATAGTATGGAGCCATTGCGGCCGAGGCGGGATTCGCCGAATGGTCGGCCAGCGGATTGTAGATCGCTCGGCGCTGCGCCTGGGTGAGTCCGACCGTGGCGGTGCTGTTGATGAAGTTCACCAGGTTCTGCGTCGGGTTCATGCCATCAGAGTGGCTGCGTCCATACTCACCCGTGCCGTCGAGCGACCACTCCCAGTTGTCGCCCAGCTTGCCCTTGAAGCCCAGCACCGTCCGGGCGCCCTGACGCTCCTGGAAGAGCGTCGAGTCCGGCAGATCCTTGGCATCGAGATAAACGGTGATGGCCCGGCCGACAAACCCAGGCGTCACACCCGTGCGGAAAGGATTCAGCGGATCGGTCGCAGTGAGATTCACCGTCGTGGTGATCTGCGGGAAACTGTACTGCGAGCGGAAGTAGCT
>JAEUGZ010000241.1 GCA_016794725.1 Opitutaceae bacterium
CCTCAAATCGGAATTATCTGCCCTGGACACCTATTCTTTCATGGTGGTGAGTCGCATCGCCGCACTGCGAGGCAAACGGGTGCTGGAATGCCTCTTTTTCCATGAAAACGGCACCTTCCGCGTGATTTACCTGACACTGCAAGAAACGGCTCCTGGCGAGATTCACTTCGTGGATTTTTCGGCCCTGGGATTCCCCCGGCAGTTTACGCAGTCGATGCGCGAACGCCTCCTTTTTACCGGCGTGCCCCACTTCGGACTCCTCACGGACGCGGAGTCACACATCGAACGGGCGATGCGATCGCAGATTCCGCGTGCCAATGCCGTATTCCAGGCGCTCGGTGAAAAGGACTACGACCAGGCCTTTACCCATCTGGCCAGTCTTCCACCGGAGGCCAAGGTCCTGCCGATCTGGCGCGAGTTGCGCAACCGACTGATGTGGATGGGATCGAGTCTCGCCAGCAACCATTTCGCCAAGGAACAGGCGAAGAATCCCACCTACGAAGACGAGTTCGATCGCTACACG
This sequence comes from Opitutaceae bacterium, assembly GCA_016794725.1. Lineage (GTDB taxonomy): Bacteria > Verrucomicrobiota > Verrucomicrobiia > Opitutales > Opitutaceae > UBA6669. Next base: position 524 of record JAEUGZ010000241.1, read on the forward strand.
GCCATCAGTCGAGGCAAGGACCTGACTGCGGCGCTGGCCGCCTTGGATCAGGCGCTGGATTCCGCTCACCAGCTCCCTTTTCTCCGTCTGGTCAAGGTGGAGAACCTGATCGAACTCCAGAAGCTGGACGAGGCGTCCCGTCTCGCAGAACATCTCCGTGAACTCAATCCCCTCCTGATGGGAGCCCACCTCGCGGTTATCCGCATCGCCTTCATCGCTCGGGACGAAGCCCGGGCGATCCAGAATCTGGAACGCGCCTCACTCATTTGGAAACCCGACGATCTGATTCGCTTTCTTGCCCAAGACCCACGCGCCAGCATCTGGCGTGACACTCCCCGGTTTAAGCAGTGGAGGGAACAGTCCACGATTCATGAGGGCGTCAAGGACCCCGCGTCTCAGACTTCGGGTCCTTAGTTGCCACGGGAGAACGCAGGGAGGTGCTCAGCGCCTGCAGAACATCCTCCACCGAGCTGGCGAAGACCGCCATGTCCTCCGCTGCGACAAACTCCTTCAGCAGGCGAAGCTCATGCTCACACGTGAATCGACGGCCGTTCAAACCCTTCTCGGTCCGATACACCAGCTCGTCCGTCACGACCAACTGGGGTTGCTGCTCAACCGAAAGCTCAAAGGGCAACTCGACCACGATCCTGTGCCGAACCACTCGATCGCCGGGCAGCGCATAGGGCCATCGACGCCGGCGTGATTGCGGGGCATCGAGCAGTGCCCGGATCGAGTACGCATGGGTCGTCACGACCGACAATCCTCCCTCCGCCCCGACAAACCGGGGCAGCGCGTAGGTGGCCTTCAGGGTGATGAGGTTGTGAACCGGATCGTCCTCGATCTCGACTGCCTTCTGCTCTTCAATGGATTGATAGAATCGACCGAGAAAGTTGACCCAGCGCAGACTGATCTCGGACGCGCCGGTTGAGGCCAGGTGGTACCGGTACTCATCCGCCTTCAGGCCGCGAAGCTGCGTGGTGGTCGTCAGGGTCGCATCCCCGGAGGGAGAAACCGTGACCAGGTCTTCGGTGTACGTATCCGGTTCATTTCCGATCGCATTCGCGGGAGCATCCGTCAGCGAGTGTTCATTCTCGCGAAGGATCAGTCCACAGCGATAAGGAGGCAGCGACCACGTGCCGGGACCTCCTCCCTGGTGCTCGATGGTCGGGTCCACCCAGTGCTCAGAACCATCAAGTCGGTAGGCGACGATCGCATGATCAAAGGCGAACGGACCCGGGCCGTGCTCCCGGATGCGCTCCTTCAGGACGGAGTTGACCAGGACCGGCCAGGCCTCGATCCCAAGTCCGCGCAACACCGCCACCAACAGCGCCGACTTGTCTTTGCAGTCACCAAACCGGGTGGCGCAGATTTCGGCCAGTTTCCGGGGCCGGAGATTCTGCGCTCCCATGGCCATCGCGAAGTACCGCAGATCTCGCTGCACCCAGCGCACGGCGGCGGCCAGACGCTCCACCTGGGTCGCGTGTTCCGAGCGACACTTCTGTATCCATTCAGCAGCATCAGCGGGCGGCTCGCCGACGTCGGAAAAAAGTCCCCGTCCCCAGTCCGCCACCTCGGCCCAGCTGGAAAAGGAGCTGATGCGGAGCATCGGGTAGTAGGGCGACGCCCTTGGCGCAACATTGTCATCGAAGGGGACAGCGGGGAGGTTCAAACCCGACCAGCGAAACACGCTCTGATCGGCGGTCTCCTCCGACTCCAGGCCCAACCTGAGCGCCGCTGGACGATAGAGCTCCGAGGGGAGGTTGAGGGTTCCGTCCGGAAGAAAGAAAGAAGCCTTGAGCGGTCGCTCCCGGGGGGCCCGGACGACGACATGTTGCGCCTGGATCGGAAAGGACGATCCCAGATAGTGCCGCGTTCCGAGATGCCCCCGCAGAGCCGGATTTCCGGACTCCAGAGTATACTCGATCTCGAGCACATCTCCAACTCGTATGTCCTCGAGCACGGTGGCGATGGTAATGCGTCCATCCACGATGCGGGATTCAAGGCGCTGTTCACGCTGCAGCCTGCGAAACTTCGCTTTTTCCAGGCGATTGGAGACTTCGCCCGAACGAATCACGCGCAAGGCATGCCAGGTGACGGACTCGTATTCCGGCGAGTATTCGACCGTCCACTCCGCGCAGCGCCGCACGCCTTCAGCGTTTCGCAACAGGACGACGTTGCGATAGTAGTAGGCAGATGTCGAATCGCCGAGCAGGTCCTGACAATCGCTCAAGAGGATCTCGGCCGGAACTCCCGAAGCGGCCTTGGCCGCAGGAAGCGTCCAGGTGCGTGGCTCAATCCAGTTCGGCGGGGCTGCCTGGATCACCTCGATTGTTTCCGCCGCCGAACTCGACCGGGCTTCGGATCCAGGTCTTTGGGGTTGGCTCCAGCCGTCAGCCAGTCCGAGACAAACCATGGCAATGTGGAGGAAAACACGCCGGGCTTGGATGAGGAGACCATGCATCCGCCCCACGATGGCAATCAGGTGGCGTTTTCCAAGCTCCGGTTCATCGAATGTCGGACCGCGCAAGCTTCGCGCCGATCCTTCGCTCTGGAAGCCCCCCCAGTCGGCAGCGCCGGCGAATTTTCACCGGGGACTGCAACCCGGCGTGGGCGCGACCAGGTTCGCAGGGAACCGCGGGACGCGCAACGGTGTTCAGGAGTGCCCCACCCGTCCGAGAGGCCACGAGGCAATCCTCACTGCAGACCCGGCGGAGCGACTCGCTCCTGCAACGAACGCGGGGCCGTCCTTCGGCCGCATCCGTCGATCAACCTTGGCGGCGCTCGTACAGGCGGTGGCTGTCCAGCTCGTGCCGGAGCATGATCTCGATCTTCTTCTTTAACTGCGGCACGAGGTTGGGGTTGAGCAGAAAGATGTCCTCCTCGGCCTCCGTCGGAGCCAGCAGGAGGATCCGGGTCGTGCCCGCAGTTTCCACCAGGCGGATCAACTCCTGGGTATTGTCGACCTCGGCCCGGGTGACACGCTGCAGGTCGCGCAGGCGTTGATCGCCCTCCAGCGGGTAGATCGTGCGCTCCACCAGCGGCTGCTCGTAGTCGGTCTGGTCGAGAATGGCCTGATACTGGATGGCATGCCGCGCCGTGCGGTACAGGCAGGCAAGTGTGCGCACCCTTTTCTCGGTCGCGCGCAATTCCGCCGCCGCCGCCGGTCGATCCGTTGCCGCAGCCACCTGCCCGAGGCTGCGCAGGGCACGGTCGAGGCGGTTCAGGACTTCGTTCACGGATTGCGACGCCAGCAGCCCGCCAGAGTAGCCCTTGATCGGGGTGAATCCCTGCAGGTTCATCAGATCGTTGGCCTCCTCTTCGGAGGTCGCCTGAAATTGAAAGCGACGGAAATAATCGCGCTCCGCGGGCTCCAATTCCGCCGGAAAGGGCACAAAGGGACGCGTGATCCAGCGCTGGTTGACCGCACCCACCATGAGGATCGGGTCGGGACTGATGGTCTGCGCGGTGTCAATCGCGCGCTGGAGCTCATGCCACGCGTCAACGAGTCCGTCGGCCTGGGCTTCACCCACAAATCCCACCGCCGTCCGGCGCAACAGCGCCATCCGCCCCACCATTCCGCGCCCGCCCGGATCAGCCAGGAACGCCCGCCAGAGGGCAAATTCGATGGGTGAATCTGGACGCGAGAAATTGAGCTCCACCGCCGCCGCCTTGTCCGCGACCGCCTCTTGCAGCCGTCGCGCCATCTCCTCCGGCAAATAAATACCGAAGACCGGGTACATGTGATTGTAAAACGGATGCAAACCCACCCGCACGGTCGGCGCCGTGCCGGACGAGGAGCGCCCATTGACCCATTGGCGTGGCGAAAGCCCGGCGACAATCGCGGCGACCTCCTCGGACGCAATGACGCCGGCGCCGTAAAACAGGCTCGCGTCGACCGTGCAGCCGGAGTCACGGGCCCCCGCCTGGATCGTGGACAAAAACCGCACGATCCGCTGGGCGTGGGGAATCGCCTCGCACCACGACGGGCCGTTGCGGCCGGGATAGAGACTGCGGCTCCAGCAGAATCCACCACCGGAGTCATTGGTCAAAAACTCAAAATCGTCGATCGGCGCCTGCCGGCATAACTCACGCACCGCTTCGCGATAAATCGCCAGCACCTCGGGCTGGTCGATGCACGGCGCGTAGTAGGCATTGCGGGCCCGCCGGGGATGCTCCACCCGCGGCCCCCGCCACTCCGGATGTTCGTCGTAGACTTCCGAGGGGAGCCAGGCGGGCTCCTTGCCACGAAAGACCGCCCGGATGCCGAGGCGTTGCAGCACCGCCGCCCGCTCCTTGATGATGGCGAGGTTCTTCGCCGCGTAGTCAGCCGGCAGGTACTGCTTCAACGCCGGCGGCACCACCACCTTGAAGAGCGTGGGCACCATCATGCCCCAATTGGGGTACGGATCGTTCAGGTCCCGCTCCCATTGCCAGCGGCTCTTCGGCAGGTCCGAAATCGTCAGGTGCGTCGCCCGGACCGCCGCCGCCTGCCGCGCGAATCCCTCGAACTCCGCAGAGTCGGTGTTCAACACCGTGAAAATCACCTTCTGGAACGGGGGAGCTGGTTCCGCGGCCGGCAGACTCAGGACGGCCACCACCAGCAGGGCCGCCGCTTTGACAACGCGTGAGACCGGCCATGGACCGGCCGGTGCAGAGGGGTGCATCATGGA
>JAEUGZ010000243.1 GCA_016794725.1 Opitutaceae bacterium
GCTCAAATCCGCGAACGCGGCGCCGACGGAGCGGCGATATCCAACTCCGACACGCCTCATGGACAACCGCATCCGGTCCTGAACGGTTTTCTCTGGCTCGCCAACTGAACCCATGCCCCACGGCTGACCACAAGCACCCCACGCTGCGACGCCCTCTGTCCTCCCTCTCCATGAACGCCTATCAACACTGGCAGCACCGCGCGCGGCAGATGCTCACGCCGCTCGAAGCCCTGATGAAACCGGGTGCGGCCGACCTGCCCATCTCCGGCGCGCCCAGCGACCACGACGCCCAGGCGGACCGGCTGGAGAGTTTCGCCCGTCCGCTGCTGCTCGCCGCGTTCTACCTGCAAAGCGCGCCGGAGGCGGACGCCGACGTTGTCGCCTTTCGCGACCGGGTGGCTCGTTGGTTTCGCGAGGCACTCGTCACCGGCAGCGATCCCGCCCACCCCGCGTACTGGGGTCCGGACGCCAGCTACCACCAGCATCACGTCGAGATGGGCCTGCTCGCCATCGCCCTCCAGATCGCGCCGGCCCAGCTCTGGGAGCCGCTCAGCCCGGCCGCCAAGGACCAGGTCGCCGCGTGGTTCGCCACTTGCCGGGGGGGTGGCATCGTCAACAACAACCACCTCTTCATGTCGGTCCATATTCTCGAGTTTCTCGGGAAGATCGGCCACGCCCACCGCACCGATCGCGCCGTCATCACCCTGCACCTCAACCAGCTTGAGACCATGCACCGCGGCGGCGGGTGGTTTGAGGACGGCATCAACCAGGCCTACGACCACTACAACGCCTACGCCTTTCACTTCTACGGGCTGTGGTGGGCGCGCCTGCACGGTCACCACGAGCCGGACCGCGCCCGGCGGTGGCGCGACTGGGCGCGGTCCTTTGTCGGCGACTACCAGCACTTCTTCGCCGCCAGCGGGGAGCATCCCGCCTTCGGCCGCTCCATCACCTACCGGTTCAACGCCATTGCCGTCTTCGGCCTGGCCGTGGCGGAGAACGCCACCGACCTGCCGCCCGGACGCCTGCGCCGGCTCTGCACGCGCAACCTTGACTTCTTTCTCGACCGCCCGATCACCCAGGAACAGGGCTGTCTCGCCTACGGGTTCACCGACCGCTTCGATGCCATCGTCGAACCGTATTCCTGCCCCGCCTCGGTCTACTGGTGCAACAAGGGGCTCACCCCGCTGCTCCTGCGTCCCGACCATCCCTTCTGGACCGCGGCGGAGGCTCCGCTGCCCTCCGAAACCGGCGACTTCGTCCATCCCATCCCCGCCGCCGGACTGCTCGTGCGCGGAGTCGGCGGCGAAGTGGAGATCCTCAACAGCGGCTCCATGGTCTCCAATACCCAGCTACGCTACGGCGCCTGGAAGTGGAGCAAACTCGCCTACCGCACCGCGACCAGCTTCTGCTACGCGTTTCCGCCGGCCGATGCCTTCTCGCCCGACAGCGCCCTGACGCAGCAGCTCGACAATGGAAAGGTCTACGGCCGGCACTCGACGGTGACAGTCGAAATGGACCAGGATCACATCGGCTACGCCTACAATCTCGGCTTCAAGGTCGGACAGGTGAACACCGGCGTCGAAACGTTCGTCTGGTGGCGGCGGGGCTGGATCCTGCACGTGCATCGCCTCGAGGCCCGCCAGCCCGTTGTGTTACGCCTGGGTGGATACGCGTTGCCGCTTTCCTCCCCCCACGTCGAGCGATCGGATCCGGGTCCGGTGCTCTCGGCCTGGTCCGAGCAGCCGCGCGGCACCGTGCTGCAAAGCCTGAGTCCGGGGCTGACACCGGAGTGGGACGTGCGTCTCGACGATCGGAGCGCACGCACGCATGTGGCCGCACCCTACCACGCCACGCCCGTGTTCCGCAGCGGGCGCCTTCGCGGCACCACCTGGCTGGCGGCGCTCAGCTGGGCCGGCGGCGACCGGCGCGAGGCCCAGGCCTGGCAGGTCGTCGAGGGTGCCGCCGGACGCTGGACCCTGTCCCATCCCCATCTCGACTCCTGGACCATCTCCCACTGGGCACTGCCCGCACTTTCGTCATGACCTCCCTCGTCCCTGCGCCCCTCCGGGTGCTCTCCCTCGGTCTGCTGGCACTGTCCACCGCCGGCGCCGCACCCGCCACCCCGCCCGCCGCGGCCCCGGCGGCGACCGCCGCCACCGCCGTTGACGCCTACGTGCCGTCACGTGCTCCGCGCACCCAACTGCTGGCGGGACGCGCCGACGCCTTTCGGGCCTACGTCAGTCGCGGACCCGGTGCCGCTGCCTTCGCCCGGATACGCGAGGACTTTGACAAGGACTACCTGAACCTGCCCTTTCCCGCCGAGCCCCTGACCTACGGCGATCCGAATCCCCGGGCCCGGGACAGCGCCAAAGCCGACCTCTGGCGCCAGGCCCAGGACGTCTGCGGCGTGGTCTCCGGCGTCGCCGAAGCAGCCTCGCTGATCTGGATCGTGACCGGAGAGACGCGCTACCTCGACAAAGCCAGACAATTTCTCCTCGCCTCCACCGAATGGAGCCTCGACCCGTCGGGTTGGCCCAAGGGTCCAGGCCGGGGTGCCACCGACATCCGTTACAACGACGAGGCCCACTTCCGGCTCTGGCGAAAACTCCCCCTCGTCTACGATCAGATCCGGGATCAATTGACGCCCGCGGAAAAGAGCAAGGTCCTCGCCCACTTCCGCGAACGCGGCCGCCGCTCCTTCGCCTGGATCGAGGAGGAGGGCCGGATCTCCACCGTGGTGCGCAACTCCCTCAAGGTCACGCCGTCGAGCCATCCCATCCGCTTCATGCCGATGACCGGCCTGTCGGCGCTCGCCCTCTGGGACGACCTGCCCGAGTCGCGCGAGTGGTGGGCCTTCACCTACAAGTTCTATCGCGACCAGTTCCCGCCCTGGGGCGGCGACGACGGCGGCTGGGCCGAGGGTCCGGCCTACTGGCGCGGCAACATCGAACACGCCTCGTTCCAGGACACGCTGCTCGCCATCGGCGACCCTTCCGCCTACCGCAGCACCTTCTGGCGGAACCACGCCTACTTCCAGGTCTACAATGTCCAGCCGTATCTGGCTTCCGGATTCGGCGACTTCTCAAATGCCGGCCGCTTCAACCTGGAACCCGTCGTGGCCGAATACCTCTCGCACCTCTCCCGCGTGACCCAGGACGGTCGGCTGCTCGCCTTCTCCCAGCTTTGCACCGACGGCCGCCTGTCGCCCGCCGAAAAGGGACTCCGCGGACTCGACCGCATCTACCCGACCTCGGCCGAGTTTCTCATCCGCAACTTCATCGCCTCCGCCCTGCCCCTGCCGGCCCCGGTGAGCCTCGATTCCCTGCCGTCCGAGCGCTTCTTCCGGGATGTCGGCTGGGTCTCCCTGCACAGCGCCCTCGGGCGCCCTGACGATGACATCCACGTCACCTTTGTGTCCTCGCCCTACGGCAGTTACAGCCACAGTCACGCCCACCAGAACGCGTTTGTGCTCAACGCCTACGGCCAGAATCTCGCCATTGCCTCCGGGTACCGCGAGTTCCACAACTCACCGCACCACGACAAGTGGACACGGCAGACGATGTCGAAGAATGCGCTGCTCATCGACGGCCTGGGCCAGAAGGCGCAGGACAAGAACGCGACCGGGACGATCACCCGGTTCGAAACGATGCCCCGTGGAGTCTGGACGACCGGCGACGCCACGGTCGCCTACCAGGCGAATCAGCCCAAGGGATACGTCGAGCGCGTGACCCGGGATCTCGTGTTTGTCGACCGCCGCTACGTGGTGTTGCGCGACGTGGTCAAACTCGCCCGGCCCGGACGCGTCTCATTTCTGCTCCACGGTGAGCGCCCGATCGAGTGGAACCGGGCCGCCCAGACCGCGCTCCTGCGCACCGCCAAGGCCACCCTGTCGACCCGGCTCGTCTCCGGTGATGGCGTTCCGTGGGACGCCAGGCTGAGCCAGGTCTTCCCCGTGCCCGTCGACCCCAAGTACGTGAAGGGCGAGGCCGCCAACTATTCGTCGAGCGCCTCCTGGGGCGAACAGGGACACTTCTCGGCCGATTCCCCGAAGGCGTCGCGTGAACACATCCTCTACACCGTGCTCTGGCCCGAACGCGGCACCCAGCTTGCCGCGCTCGATGTCCGTCTCTCCGAGGGCGCCCTGACTGTCCACCGACCCGACGGCAGCACCGACACCATCAAGCTCACCGATCAGACCCTCAGCGTGCAGTCTCGCTGAGGCCACAAGGGGGCCGCGCTTGGCCGCGGCGAATGAGTTGCTCCAATTTTTGGAGCTTGCCGTGATGCAGGGCGGGGACTACGCGCGGAGTTGGACAGCCCCGATCCGCCGTGAGTCCCCCTCCCTCAACCCCTGATCACGTTCCCGCCGCCAATCAGGCGCAGGCGCGCTGGTTCGTTGACGAGGTCCACCGGCACGACGCATCGCTGAAGAACTACGTGCGAAACGCCTTCCCCGGCGTGCGCGATGTCGACGACGTGGTCCAGGAGTCCTACCTGCGCGTCTGGCGCCGGCACCTGGTCCGGCCCATCACGGAGGTTTCCGGCACGGTCCGGGCATCCGTGAAGAGCTTTCTCTTCCAGGTCGCCCGTCGCCTGGCATTGGATACCATCCGGCATGAACGCGTTTCCCCCTTCGAACCGGTGGTCGACCTCACCGGACTGCCGGCGGCGGAGGAGCGGGACGGCGCGGCGGATGTCGCCGCCGCCAACCAGGAGTTTCAGCTGCTGCTCGACGCCATCGACCGCCTGCCCGGCCGGTGCCGCGAGGTGGTGGTCCTGCGCAAACTGCAGGGCCTTTCTCCCGCCGAAACGGCGCGGCGACTCGGCATCTCCGAAGAAACCGTGCATGTGCAGGCCCGTCGCGGCCTGCAGCGCGTCCAGGAACACTTCCGCAAGCAGGGGGTTCTCCGAGAATACCAACCATGAGCCGCCGTCCCACCTCGCTTCCCTCCTCGCAGATCGACGCGGCGGCCGCCGATTGGATCATTCGTCGCGACGCGGGCCTGACCGACGCCGAAAAGGCGGCGTTCACCTCCTGGCAGGCGGAGGATCCACGGCACGCGGCCGCGGTGACGCGACACGACCAGGCCTGGTCGATGCTGGACCATCCCCGTTCAAATGGCACTGCGGTTGAACTCGAACAGGCCCTCGGTCGCCGGTCCGCCCGCCGGACACGTCGTCGCCTGGCCGCAACTTCGCTGGTTGCCGTCCTGCTGCTCGCCGGACTCTTCTGGATCTGGCCGGGGTCGCAGCCGGGTGGAAGTCCGGTCAGCACCGCGATCGTCCTCAATCCTGAGCTTCAGACCCTGCCCGACGGCACCCGCGTCGAGGTCCGCAGCGGCGCGTCCCTCGCCGTCGATTTCTCCGGACCGCTGCGGCGGGTCACGCTGCAACGGGGCGAGGCCCTTTTTCAGGTGGCGAAGGATCCCCAGCGCGCATTCGTTGTATCCGCCGCGGGTGTCGAGGTCCGGGCCGTGGGCACCGCTTTTCTCGTGGGCGTGGGGGGCGCGGGGGTCGATGTCATCGTGACTGAAGGCAAAGTGGCGGTGAGAACCGGCCCGGCTTCGTCGATGCCGGAGGGCAACAACCTCGTCTCGCCGTCTGAAGCGCCGGCACCCGCAACGTACGTTGACGCCGGACGTCGTCTGATGGTCGGCCTCGCGCCCGGCCAGGTCACAGCGGAACCGACGGAGATTTCGAATGCCGAACTGAGCGATCGGCTCGCCTGGCGCGCGACGCGGTTGGAGTTTTCCTACACGCCGCTCGCCGAAGCCATTGCCCTGATGAACCAGCACTCCCAGGTCCGGTTGGTCATCGACGATCCCGATCTGGCCACGCTGCCGGTGAATGGACTTTTCCGCGCTGACAACAGCGCGACGCTGCTGCGTCTGCTTGAGGCCAACTTCGAGGTTTCTTCCACCCGTGAAGGGGACGTGATCACGCTGCGGCGTCTGCGGAAATAGCCACCGGGTCGCATCTGGCGCCCCGTCGGTGAATTTCTTCGATTCGCTTCGTCCGCGACGATTTTCGTACCAGTTTCGTAGCACTGGCGCGTTACGAGGGTTGTTCGGGCTCCCTGGTGTGGAGCCCTCTCTCTCCCCAACCCCAGCCAAGATGCCCGCTTCCGTTTCTCCCTGTCCGCGCCTCGTCTGGCGCCTGCTCTGCCACTGCCTCAGCTGCCTCGTGCTCGCCGCCAGTCTCAGCGCAGCCGACACCCCGCGAAGGACCTTCGACGTGCCGGCCGACTCCGCCGACAAGTCGATCAAACGCTTTTCCGAGCAATCGGGACTCGAGGTCTTCTACGCCAGTAGTGTGGCGGAGGGAGTTCGTACCAGAGGCGTCAAGGGAGAGATGACGCCCCGCGAGGCGCTCGATCAAATGCTGGCGGGCACCGGGATTGTGGTGGTTCAGGATGAAAAAACGGGGGCCATCTCCCTGAGAAAGGCCGGCAGCCCAAACGGATCAAGGGCGACGCCGGCACCCGCCAGCGCTCGTCCTTCCACCGGTACGACGCACAGCACGGGTGTCATTGCGGGACGCGTCTTCAACGAGCAGAACGGTACCTACCTGCGAAATGCAAGAATCACCATCGCCGGAACACCGCTGGAGACCTTCACCGACGCGTTTGGACGTTTTGAATTCGCCGCCGCTCCCGCGGGCGAGGTGCAGCTGCGCGCGTTCTATACCGGATTCGCCGTCCAGGAGAGAAGCCTCTCCGTGCCACCCGGCGGGCGCACCGAACTGAATCTCACGTTCGGCGGTGTGGACGACTCCACCGTCCAACTGGCCGCCTTCACCGTGGCCACGACCCGGTTTCAGAGCGCCTCCGCCACCGCGATCAACGAGCAGCGCTTCGCCCAGAACATCAAGACCGTGGTCTCAGCCGACGCCTTCGGAGACAACTCCGACGGCAATCTCGGCGAATTCGTGAAATACATTCCCGGCGTCACACTCGGCTTCACCGGGGGACAGGCCAGCACCATCTCGATCGGCGGACTGCCGCCGGAGTCGACGCCCATCACCATTGACGGCAACCGCATCGCCAGCGCCGCGGGCGAGACACGCGCCATCCAGCTCGACCAGATCTCCCTCAACAACATGTCGCAGGTCGAAGTGGAGCGCTCCCAGAACGCCGACTCCCCGGCCGACGCCATCGGCGGATCGGTCAATCTCGTGGCCAAGAGCGCCTTCGAGCGAAAGAAAGCTTCGTATTCCGTCAAAGCTTACGCCGTGTTTCGGGACAAGGCCCTTTCCGACAGCACCTACGACCTGAGTCCGAGCTTTGAGATCGGGGCGATCGTCCCGGTCAACGACGTGTTCGGCTTTGCCGCCAGCGGCACCAGTTCGATCCAGGACTCCGCCCAGTACATCTCGAACCAGGCCTGGGTGCCCATGACCCTCGCCCCTTCCACCAACCTGCCCGCCGGTACGTCGTCCCAACCGTACCTGGGACGTTACCAGTACGGGGACGCACCCAAGTCGGTGACCCGCCAGTCGGCCGCGTTCTCCGCCGACTTCCGCCTCTCCGCCACCGACGTCCTTTCCATCAGTCAGCAATACGGCTACTTCAACGAGGCCCTCAACGGGGTGCCGCGAGACCAGGTCATCATCAATCCGGTCCGCGTCACCTCCTTCAGCCCCACCTCGGTCCAGGGCGCCGCGGGTGCCGGCACGCTGCAGCTTGCCTACTCGACCCGCGCCGTCCAGGGAACCACGTCCATGCCCAGCCTGCGCTGGCGCCACACCGGACCGGTCTGGAAACTCGAGGCCAACGGAGCGTTCTCCCGCTCCAGCTACCACGACAAGAGCGTGGGCAAGGGATACTTCGGACCGCTCAATGCCTTCGTTCGCAACGTTACCGTGCGCTTTGACGACACCGGTTACCTCAAGCCCGGAAAAATCACCGTCACCAACGCCTCCGGAGCCGCGATCGATCCGTCGGACCTCAGCAACTACCTGTTGGAGTCGGGTGGCTCGGCCGAACTCGACCGGGTTGACATCGTGCGGAGCGTGAGTGCCTTTGCGCAGCGCGATGTGGACTGGGGCCTGCCGTTTCGGTTCAAGGCGGGAGCGGATGTGCGCTCCCAGAATCGCGACATCCGCGGCGATACGACCAACTTCACCTTTGTGGGCGCCGACCGGACGCCCCGCACGGCGGACGACAGCGTGGCCCAGTGGATCGACACGAGCTACCTCGACCGCGAGGAGCCTTGGGGACTGCCCAAACGGGCCGGATTCAACTCCACCGCCGTCTACAACACATTTAAGCAACACCCCGAGTACTTCCTCGTGAGCGAGACCGATCAGGTGAACTCGCACCGGGCCAACGTGACCACGTCGAAGAACATCACCGAGACCATCTACGCCTCGTACCTCCGCCTCGACTTCAGGAACCTGCTCGACAATCGCCTGACTGTCATCGCCGGACTGCGATTCGAAGGCACCGAGGTCGAGGGCGTGGGACCGCTCATCAATCCCAACCTGATCTACCAGCGCGATACCTCCGGCCGGATCGTACTCGACAGCCAGGGCCGGCCGGTTGCGCTTGCCGCCCTCGCCTCGCTCGCCGGCACGAAGCTCGCCTACCAGGAGCGGGGCGCGAAAACATCGCGGTCCTACCACGACTTCTTTCCCAGCGCCAACGCCTCGTACCACCTCCGGCCCAATTTGATTGCGCGGCTGGCCTTCGCCCGGTCGATCGCCCGCCCCAACTTCAACAATATCCTCCCTTCCATCAGTCTGCCGGACGAAACCTCGGCCGCCTCGAAGACCATCACGCTGACGAATCCGAACCTCGACCCCTGGATCGCCGACAGCACCAGCGCGTCACTCGAATACTACTTCAACGAGCCCTCTTCCGGCGTGGTTTCGGTGCGAGGCTACCGCCGTGACATCGCCGATTTCTGGGGTGCCGTGACACGCCCGGTCAGCGACGATCTGCTTGCCGTCTACGGCCTGGACTCCAATGTTTATGGTCCGAGCCTTGGATACGTGGTCAGCACCCGTGAAAATGCGGGCCGGGCACGCATCAGCGGCCTGGAGCTGGACTTCCGCGAGACCCTCGCGTTTCTGCCCGGCTGGGGAAAGAACCTCTCGGTCTTTGCCAATCTGACCATGCAGCACCTGGAGGGCTCAACCACGGCGGACTTCACGAACTTCGTGCAGAAGACCATCAACTACGGTGTGTCCTACAGTCATCGACGCTTCACCGGTCGCGTTGGTGTGAACGAGCGCGGCCGGGAACGCCGCGAGCTTTTCACCGGCACGGGAGTCGAGTCGGGAACCTA
>JAEUGZ010000253.1 GCA_016794725.1 Opitutaceae bacterium
TCAAGGAGCGGTGCCCGGACTCGAGTGGTGGGATCAGGCGGGGGGCCACCTCGGCAAAAGGCCGATCGAACCGGTGACAGGACGCATTCTCAGCGACCGGCGCGCGGAGCCGCGCTTCATCCCTCCGGCGGTCTTGATTCCGCACAACCGCGCCGGACGATCCCCCACCGGTTTTGCCTATGACCGAAGCAGCCGGTTCGGTCCGTTCGGTCAGCAGCTCTTCGTCGGCGAGCACACCTTTTCCCAAGTCAACCGCATCGCTCTCGAGATCGTGAACGGCGTGCACCAAGGCGCTGTTTTTCCGTTTCTCAGCGGCCTGGAGAGCGGCCCGATCGGACTGGTCTTTGCACCCGACGGTTCACTCTTTGTCACCGGCTCCGCCCGCGGCTGGGGAGCCAAAGGTGGAAAGGCGTTCCACCTGGAGCGGATCCGCTACCGCAATCGCCTGCCGTTTGAACCGCTCGCCATCCACGCCCGGCCCGACGGCTTTGTGATCACGTTCACCGAACCCGTCGATCCCTCCACCGCTGGCAACCCCGCGTCGTACGCCGTGGAAGCGTGGACCTACCTTCACAGCAAGGCTTACGGTAGCGAGGAACTCGACCGGATCGTACCCACCGTGGAGCGTGTCACCGTCGCCGCCGACCGGCGAAGTGTTCAGTTGACCGTGACTCCCCTCACCCAGGGCCACCTCCACGAGCTGCGTCTGCCCGGGGTACGCAGCGCCACCGGGTCCTCCCTGGTGCATCCCATCGGCTGGTACACCTTGAATGAAATTCCCCGCTCCTAGGTGTCCCTCTCCTCAAGCGCTCCTCACCGCGCGTCGAGACTGAGGCCGGACGGTACGAAGGGCACGGGATTGCCGCTGGTGTCCACGCCCGAGATGCGAACCGAGTCAGTTCGCGCCTGCTCGTCATCTCCCAGGTAGCGCACGCCGTAGTGCTGGAGGGCCGACGAGCCGCTCTCGTAAAGAGGACACACACCGCCGCCAGTCACCCGCAGGTTCTTGACGCCCTTTTCGATCAGAATTCCCGCCGCCTCCGTCGATCCGCGGGGAAACAGGGTGCGATTCGTTCCATTGGTCCCGATCAGGGAGTTCTGGAGATAGATGTTCTTGCCGCC
Organism: Opitutaceae bacterium; assembly: GCA_016794725.1. Classification (GTDB taxonomy): domain Bacteria; phylum Verrucomicrobiota; class Verrucomicrobiia; order Opitutales; family Opitutaceae; genus UBA6669. Next base: position 1,123 of record JAEUGZ010000253.1, read on the forward strand.
CTGGATATGCACGCCGTGGCCACCCGCGCCGCGGACGCGCGTATCGGTGAGCAGCGCGCCGCCCGTGAAGCGGGGACCCACGACGATGCCGGAAGCATTCTTGTTCTGACCAATCCACGTGTTGTTCATGAAGACATCATTGCCGGCCTCGATCAGCACGCCTTCGTCATTCACATGGTCGCAGCCGAACTTGTCGGCATAAATGTACTTGGGGCGCACATCGCCCTTCGATTCGTCGCCACCCCGCAGCACCAGTCCCCGCGATCCGGCGACAAACCGGGCATCCTGGATCTTGGCGCCATCGACATTCGGACCGAATATCACCCATTCCAGATCATCCGTGTCACCCGCACCGCCCGAGATGCGGGAAAAATGAGCCGCATCCACCTTGCGGTGACGCCCGCCACTCAAACCCGATCCGTGGAGCCAGACACCAAACGTACCGGTTGGACCCTTGAGTGAAACATCCTCCACCACCGGCGCGATTCCATCGCAGATCTCGATCCCACTCACGACCGACGCGAGGGTTACTTCCTTGACGAAACTATGGTAGGTGCCCTCGAGCCGAATCGCCGGCTCCCGCCGCCGCACGTCCGGGACCGGTCCGTCCGCGCGGACAATGCCCAGGCTGCGCAGTCCGCTGAACCGGGTCTCCCGCAAAATCACCGCGGTGGCACTCGGGGCGGAACGCAGCACCAGCACGCTGCCCATGACGCTGCGGTCATTGGGCGATCCACGCCCCTCCCCCAGCAGGGTCAACCCCGACTGCGTGACCACGATGCTTTCCTTGAGGTAGTACCGCCCCGCCGGGAAAAACAACACGCCTCCGGGCTTTCCCGCGCCACTCAATGCGGCGAGCGCGGCTTGAATCGCCGCCGTGTCATCCCGGTCATCGCTGCCCGAAGCTCCAAACTCGGTCACGGAACGGTAGGGTGCGACCGGGATTGGCTCCGCCGAACTTCGGAGGGCGATGCAGGCAAGCAGGCAAAACACAGAGATACGATGCATGGATAAAGAGGAGGCACCTATTCCTTGAGCGCACCGCTCGTCAGCCCTTTCACGAAAGGACGGGTCATGAACAGGAAAAGAATCAACACCGGCAGCGAACTCATCAGGTAGGCCGCCATCACCCGCCCAGGCTGGAATTTCAGATCGTACTCAAATACGAGGAAGGCCAGGCCGAGCGGCAGGGTGCGGAGCGATTCGGTCTGCACCGCGAGCTGGGGCCAAATGTAGTTGTTCCATGACGCCAGGAGATTCAGGATCGCCACCGTGCTGAAGACCGGAAGCGACAATGGCACGACGACGTGCCAGAGCACGCGCAGTTCACTGGCGCCATCGATCCGCGCTGCATCGAAGAGCTCGCGCGAAAGTCCGTCGAAGGAGGTGCGCAGGAGCAGGATGGCAAGCGGCAGAGCTCCCGCTGCCTGCGGCAACACCAAGGCCCACGGGGTGTCGAGCAAGCCGAGTTCCCGGCACAGGAGGAAGAGAGGCACCAGCAACAGCGCGTTCGGCAGCATCAAGGCCAGCAGCAGCGCGCCGAAAAGCCCCTGCCTGCCCCGGAAACGAAATCGGCTGAAGGCGTACGCCGCGAGGCCGGCGCAAACAAGCGTGAGCACGCAGACGGCACCGCTGACCAGGAGGCTGTTGCCGAGGTAGTGCAGGGTGACCTTGAGGCCGAATGCGTAATTCTCCCATCGGATCGGCGACGGCCAGGCCCAGAAACTGAGCGTGAGCTGGCCTAGGTCCTTGGCCGACATGGCAGTCATGATCACCAGCGGCAGCACCGTGAGCAGGGCGAGGAGGGCGAGCCCTCCGTGCAGGGCCCATTGGACGGAATCGGTCCGAGGGGTCTTCACGCCTCTCTCCTTCCCGCCCAACGCAGGCACAGGGTCAGGCCGGCACTCAGCACCAGCAGCACGACTCCCAGGGCACTCGCGTATCCCAGCTGCCCGAATTCAAAACCGGATCGAAACAGATAGAGCGCCGGCGTCAGCGACGCGTTCATCGGTCCGCCATTGGTCAGGATCTGGATGTGGTCAAAGGTCTGCAGCACGCCCAGCAGCGAGAGCAGGGCAATCACACCGATTTGCGACCGCAGCAGGGGCAGCTCCACATCTATGAACAGCCTCCACGCACCCGCCCCGTCCAATCGCGCCGCCTCAGTCAGCGAAACCGGTATGGACATGAATCCAGCCAGGTAGATCAAGAGCGACACCCCTCCCGTGAAGGGCAAGCCCACGGCCACGATCGCCGGAATCACCGTGGTCGGATCGCCCAGCCAGGCTCGCGTACTGTCGCCCAGACCGATCGCGGTCAGCAGCAGGTTGATGGGGCCCGTCCCACTGTACAGCTCCTGCCAGACAAGGACGGTCACGACTCCCGGCACGAACACCGGCAGGACGAGCAGCGACCGGTACCAAAACGCGGCCCGCGGCGATCGCAGCGCGTAAAGGAGTTTGGCCCCCACCAGCGGGCCGATCGTCTGCACCGGAACAGTGAAGGCAGCAAACACCGCGAGATTGCGGATTGAGCGCCAAAAAAGCGGATCCTCGGCCAGGTTCAGAAAATTCTCCCCACCCACCCACTCCCGCATGGCCAGCCCGTCGGTGCGGAAAAACGCCAGGGCCAGGGCCGAACCTGCCGGCAGGGCGACAAACACCGTGAAAAGCGCCATCGCG
>JAEUGZ010000258.1 GCA_016794725.1 Opitutaceae bacterium
CGGGGTCACCCGGCCCAGCCGGTCGCGTGAACGCCACTCGGGATGACGCTCGTAGAGCCCGCCGGCGTTCCATTCGTCCTCCGGCGCGGGAAAATAGAATCCAGCCACCCGATACGAGGCGTGGAACTCGAGTTCGATGGCGTGACTGTGCGTGAGGGCGATCTGGAACGGATCGAGTCCCTCCTTCTGAAAATCCTGCACGCTCGCGCTGCGCAGGCGGTCGCACAGTCGATAGTGCTCCGCCATCCACGCCTGGGTGTTCTGGCGGCCGACCTTGCTTGGATAGTTGGTCACATCGCCGGCTCCGGCCTCCCAGTACATCCGCGAGAAGTCGGTGTCCCGGTACGGCTCGATCTGCCGGCGCACATCGTCGGCCGTGCGGAAACGATAGAGCGCCGTGGCCGAAAAGGCGTCGTCGGCGGCGAAGAGACGCCGGGTGTCGGTGCGGCGGCGATCGGCCTGAATCCGGGCCACTTCAGCGTCGCTCAGCGGCACCAGTTTGATGTAGGCGAGCCAGCAGGGGGAGAAAATGTTGCCGAACGCGTCCTCGCTCCCGGCCAGCGTGTGCACCTTCAACTGGCGCAGGACCAGCGATGCATTCGTCCCTCCGAGTTCCGCATAGCGCCAGAAGAGCTCCTCGATGCCTCCGGAGTTGTAGACGTGCTTCGACCATTGGATGTCGTCCCACATCATGCCTGCCTCCGCCAGGTTGTTGGGCGTGAGCACGCTGAAGATGGCGTCGTTCTTGAAGCGCACCTGAAGGCGTGACTCCCAGTAGTGCGACTGCAGTCCGAACGAAATGGCATACCAGCCTTTCTGGGGCAGCGCGTATTCGAGATCGGGCACGCCGGTGTTCTGGCCGCAGGCCAGCATGACGCCCTTCACCTCAGGTGTTTCGAAGTCGTATTGCTTCCACCGATTCGGCTGCCAGGTCTTCGCCAGCGCCGAGGCGGGCTGAGCCCGGTCCAGATCGGCGAGGTAGATGGGCTTCCCCGAGCCATAGGGCAGGAGAGGCACGGGCGGCAGTGCCGGCGCGGCCGCCGCGGTGGCGGGAGCGGGTGGTGCGGCCAGTGTGACATCGGTGCCCAGGGCCACCGCGGACGCGCCGCCGATCAGTGTTTTTTTGACAAATTCGCGGCGCGTCGAACGGTCGGGAGTCGGACGGTCGGAAGTGCTCATGAGTGGCAGGGGGGACGAGTGGTGGGCGGCGGACACATGCGGGTGGTGGAGCTGCGGTGGTCCTCCGTGGTCATGAGCCAAGCGTGGGAAATCGCCCCGACCAGTGAAATCGAATGGACAGTTTCGTTGGCCTGTTGGGGAGGCCGTGTCGTCCGTTGAGGTACGGACAAGGCTTTGCGCGCGTCGGAGGGCTTCGCGACGTGGATACGGAAGCCTCTGCCGACCGCACAAATCTCCATCCTCCCCCGGGGTGGCGCCGCACGAACGCGGTCGCGGGGGGGTGTGCAAACTCCGATGAAAGGGAAACTACCCTGCGGCCAATTTGCGGTAACGGCTCGGGGGAATCTTGAAGCGGTGTCCCTCGTCGAGGTCGGTGAAGATATGCCAATCCGCGCCCTCGTCAGCGTGGTGGACATGAACCGCCAGGATACGGCCCTGCGGGTAGGAGTACTCCTCCATAGCGAACGAGTGATCGGCGTGGTCGATCGCTTCGCCCAATTCGCCGCTATGGGGTTCGGTGATTTCGATTTTCCAGGTCATGGCAAGCGGGGGTTGAATCAGCTTCGTCACGGACAGACGCCCAGTCTGCAGGGTGGCAGGTGGGCGCTTGGAGCTCGGATTTGCCCCGGGGTGGGGCCTCGGGACAGGCTGTACGTTTGGGCGGGGCGGTCAAGTGCGGCACCTGCGCACCTGTTGTCGATTTCTCCGCGCGCCTTGGTAGTCAGTGGGGCATGGAATTGTGTCTTCCTGTCACCTGAGGACTTGTGAAGCGACGGAACTGCTGGCCGAATGGGGGCGACGTCTGCATGAACTACCCGTTCCTACTCGCCAATGCTCCAGGGGTGGCTGGGGTGGACATTCCACTCTGGCTGATTGCGCCCTTTGCGCTGCTCCTGCTGCTCATCGCCACGATGCCGCTCACGCCGGTGAGGATCAAGCACCTGTGGGAGCATAGCTATCCCCTTGTATCGATCGCCCTCGGTGCGCTCGTCGGTGCCTACTACCTGATCAAGATCCCCGGAGGGGGCACGGTGCTGCAGCATACCTTGATGGAGTATGCCTCCTTCATCGCGTTGATCGGATCGCTGTTTGTCGTGGCTGGAGGCATCCACTTGAACGTGAAGGGCAATGCCTCGCCGCTGGAGAACGTGGTGTTTCTGGCCGTGGGCGCGGCGCTGGCCAACGCGGTGGGCACGACGGGCGCGTCCATGGTGCTGATTCGCCCGTGGATCCGCATGAACAAGTCGCGCATCGGAGCCTATCACATCGTTTTCTTCATTTTCCTCATCTCCAACGTGGGCGGCGCGCTCACGCCCATTGGCGATCCGCCCCTTTTTCTTGGATACCTTCGCGGTGTGCCCTTTTTCTGGCTGGTGGAGCATGTGATCGGAATCTGGATGATCGCGGTCGCGGCCCTGCTGGCGGTCTTCTTTGTCTTCGACTGGCGCGGATTTCACCGCATGACCCACAAGGCGCAACAGCGGGCGGAGCATGCGGACACCTGGCGTTTCGATGGCATCATCAACGTGCTGTTCCTGCTCGTGGTGATTGGCGCGGTGTTCCTGCCCGAGAAATATTTCATGCGTGAACTGGTCATGCTGGGTGCCGCCTATGCCTCCTACCGCTGGACGCCGGCTGGAGTGCACTCGAAGAATGAATTCTCCTTCGGGCCGATCAAGGAGGTGGCGTTTCTCTTCATCGGCATCTTTGCGACCATGATGCCGGCGCTTGGGTACCTCGAACAACATGGCAAGGAGTTTGGGTTCACCCGTCCCACCCAGTACTATTTTGCCTCCGGCAGCCTTTCGGCGGTCCTCGACAATGCGCCCACTTACGTGAATTTCCTCCAGTTGGCGCAAACCACCGCGGAGTCGGAGAGCCCGGCTGCCTTCGCCGCGGCCAAGGGCGATCCGGCGGCGGTGGTGCAGGTGTTGCTGGAGGAGAAGCCGCTCTATGTCGTTGCCGTGAGTCTCGGTGCGGTGTTTTTCGGCGCCATGACTTACATCGGGAATGGACCCAACTTCATGGTGAAATCCATCGCGGAGAGTTCCGGCGTCCGGGTGCCCACCTTTTTTGGTTACATCCTCAAGTACTCGCTCCCGGTGTTGCTGCCCATCCTTGTCGCGATCGGGTTGATCTTCCTGTAGCGGGCGACGCGGACCGGCGGGGCAGCGTCCCCCGCCGATGCCCGCTGGTGCGGCGCTGCCGGCTACCAGCGGAGGGTCACGCGCTTGCCGGTGCGGGCGGCCTCGTAAACGCCCTCGATTATGACCATGTCACGGCGACCCAGCGCTCCGGGCGTGGGCAGCTCGGTCCGGTCGATGATCGAACGGGCGATGGCGTCCAAGTGTGCCGCTTGCTGGCGGAGCGGGGGAAATTGCAGCGCACCCCGGGTGCTGGTGGCGGCTTTGAGCCCGCGGTAGCTAAAGGCCGGGGGACCCACCTCGTACCAACCCTTGGCGGCTTCGGCGCGGAACTGATTGAGGTTCTCCTGGTAGCTCGTGAACAGCTCGGCCTTGGCGCCGTTGGCGAACTCCATCGTCCAGTCCAGTGTCTCCTCGACATCGACAAAGAATTCGGGACGCGTCTTCGGGCGCTCCTTTGCGGTCACCGCGATCGGATTGGCATTGGCGGCGAGGCAGGCCTCATGCACCGCATAAATGCCGACGTCCATCATCGGTCCACCGCCGGCCAGCTTGTGCTCGGCCCGCCAGACTTTGCGCGCCATGTGGAAGCCGAAGCCTCCGGTCATTTTCAGAAAAGGTCCGTACTCCTGGGTGCGGGCGAGGCGGATCAATTCCTGGTGGTAGGGATCATAGTGGAGCCGGTAGCCGATGCTCAGGGATCGTCCCGCTTTACGGCAGGCCGCGATCATGGTGTCACACTCCGCCACCGACACCGCCATCGGCTTTTCGCAAACGACGTGTTTGCCGGCGGCGGCGGCGCGAATCGTGTTCTCGGCATGCAGGGCGTTCGGGGTGACGACATAGACAATGTCGACGTCGCTCGCCGTCGCCATCTGCGCCATGGTGTCGTAGTGCCAGACGTTCTTTTCCGGAAACCCGTGTTCGCGGGCCCAGGCCTGACCCTTTTCCGCCGACCCCGTGACGACGCCCGCCAGGCGACAGAACTGCGTTTCCTTCAAAGCAGGCAGGAGTTCCCCTTTTGCGTAATTTCCCAGACCAGCGAGGACGACTCCCAGTTTGCGCGGTGCGGCCGGTGCTTGACCATGCACGTCGGAGCCCAGCGCCAACGCCGCAGAGGCGCCGATCGACAACTGACCGAGAAAGTGGCGACGCGAGACCGGGGCGGGGTGACGGTGAGGCATGCGAGCGCGATCGTGCGGATTCCCCGATCGGGGGCAAGCCGGGGCTGTTTCGCCCCGCCCCGGTTCTTGAGGGAAGCGTTCAGGGAAACAGTCCGCGGCTTTCCTTCGCCTCCGCCACCCGTGCGATGCCAAGGGTGAGCGCCGCGAGGCGACGGCTGAATTTGAACTTCCGACGCTGGTACTCGACCGACTCCTTGGCCTTGTCGAGGATGCCGTACAACTTCGTCAAGACCTCGTCCCGGGTCCAATAGAAGTTCTGGAGGTTCTGCAGCCACTCGAAATAGGACACGATGACGCCCCCTGAATTGCAGAGCACATCGGGAATCAACTCGATGTCCCCCCGTTGATTGATGATCCGGTCGGCTTCATTGGTGGTGGGACCGTTGGCCGCCTCTGCGAGGATGCGGCATTGAAGTTTCGGTGCGTTCTCGGGCGTGATCACACGCTCAAGCGCGGCCGGCACCAACACCGTGCACTTCATGGTCAGCAACTGCTCGTTGGTGATCTCCTCGCCACCATCAAAGTCTTTCAGGACCTTGTTATTGAAGCGAATGTACTCCAGCGCCTTCTTGATATTGATGCCCTTCGGATTGTGGAAGGCGGCCGTGTGGTCGGAAATCGCGATGACCTTGGCTCCGTAGTGGTCGAGTGCGGCGGCGGTTTCGGAACCGACGTTGCCGAAGCCTTGAATCGCCACCGTGGCCTTTTTCACCGGGATCTTAAGGTCGGCCAGGTACTTCGTCACCAGGTAGGCGACGCCGGCGCCGGTCGCTTCCCGGCGGCCCTGGGATCCTCCCAGGGAAATGGGTTTTCCGGTGACAATGGCAGATTCCAGGTGCCCGACATGGTTTGAGTACGTATCCACCAACCAGCCCATGATGCGTTC
>JAEUGZ010000261.1 GCA_016794725.1 Opitutaceae bacterium
CGGGGTCGACGACCCCACCTCCAACACACCCTCGCTAGTTCCTCCGTTGGAGGTGGCCTCGCTGAGGCCGCGACGGGCCCCCGGTCCGCCTTCCGCCCCTTTGATTCCGCTGCGCCACGCCCCACCCCGCGGGGTCGGCGACCCCACCTCCAACGGATGACCGGACAGGAGCGCGGGGAGGAGGGCGTGCATGGGGGGAATTCTCAACTCAAGCCGGTTCACACGGGCCGCTTCACCGTCGCGAGGAGCTTCTGCACCACGTCGTCCACCCGGACGCCGTCGGCCTCGGCCCGATAATTGAGGAGGATCCGGTGACGGAGTGTCGGCGCGGCCAGCGCCTGCAGGTCCTCCACTGCGACAAACGACCTTCCCTGCAACAGCGCCCGCGCCTTTGCGCCCAACACGAGAAACTGGCCGGCCCGCGTGCCGGCACCCCAGTTGACCCAGTCGTTGATGAATGCCGGCGTCCCGGGTTGACGGGGACGCGACGCCGACGCCAGTCGCACCGCGTAGCGCACCATCTCCTCGGCAATCGGCACCGATCGCACGAGCTGGTGAAACCGCAGCACATCGGTTCCATCAAACAACGGGCGGATGGTCTCTCCACGTCCGCGGGTGGTTTGGGTCACCACGCGGACTTCGTCGTCCTCCGGCAGGTAGTCCATCACGACGTTAAACATGAAACGGTCCAGCTGAGCCTCCGGCAGCGGATAGGTTCCCTCCATCTCGATCGGATTCTGCGTCGCCAGGACAAAGAACGGCTCCTCCAGCGCATGCCGCACGCCTCCTGCCGTGACCTGATGCTCCTGCATCGCCTCCAGCAACGCGGCTTGGGTCTTTGGCGGCGTGCGGTTGATTTCATCCGCGAGCAGCATGTGCGCAAAAATCGGCCCGCGGACAAAGGTCATGCGACGTTCTCCCGCGGACTCCTGGAGAATCTCCGTTCCCGTCACATCCGCAGGCATGAGGTCGGGCGTGAACTGGATGCGGCGGAAGTTCAGGTGAAACACCTGCGCAATCGACTTCACGAGCAGCGTTTTCGCCAGCCCCGGCGCGCCCGTGATCAGGCAGTGCCCGCCCGCCAGCAGTGAGATTAGGATCTGCTCCACCACCGCCCGCTGTCCCACGATCACTTTCGCCAACTCGGCCTCAATCAGGGCGCGCCCGGCCAGCAGCCGCTCGGTCGCGGCCTTTTCCTCGGCATAAGCCGACACCGCCGGAGCGGCGACTGGTGCGGGCGCAGGCACCGCGGCCGCGGAGTCGGCCGGCAGCGTGGGAGGCGCTGACGAGGCATCACTCGGCGCTGGGGTGTCGGAAGGAGCGGAGCCGGCTGCGTTCATAGAGGAAAGGGAAAAGGAGGTCGGGAAAGGAAGAAAGACGCCTGGGATCAGGCCGGGTTTCGCGGACGCCGGGCTCAATGGGTCATGGCGTAAAAAATGATGTTAATGCCGAGTGGATACGAAATTTTCTCCGAGAAGTTGTGGAAGTAGTAGTCGCTCTCGCCTTCGCGCTCCCAGCCATCGCCATTGTCGCTGTTGTGGGTGGCAATCACCATGAGCCGGCCCTTGTCATCGAACAGGCCGCGGTGGTGCACCTCCTGCGCATCGGATCGCTCCCAGGTGACGCCCGTGTGTTCGCTGTTGATGCCGGTGCGGATGTTGGGGACCTGCCCCTTGGACTTGATTTCGAAGACGCAGTGGTAAATGGCATGGTCGAGCGGAATCTCGGAAAATGCGCGGTCGGGGAACGCCTTGCGCAGTTCATGGGCCATCGACTCCCATTCGCGTTCGCCCCAAAAGTCATCGAGCATGAGGAATCCGCCGTTCAAGAGGTACTTTCGCAAAGCCGCGGCTTCTTCGTCACTCAGCGACAGACCACCGGGTTCAACGATGTAGATAAAGGGGTAATCCGCCAGCTCAGGATCGGTGAGCCGGATGATCCGGCCGTCCGGATCGACCTTCATCGAGGTCATCTGCTGGAGGCGATAGGACAGGTTGAGATCGCTGTCCGGCAGATCGGTCTGCCACGTCCCGCCTCCACGTCGTCCGAAACCGCCAAATCCGCCGAACCCACCCGACTCATAACGAATGCGGGCAAAGGTGAAGACATCGTGCCGGAAGGCCGGCGGGTTTTCCCAGACCGGTGTGCCGGTGCTGTGCGACTCCAGCGCCCGCGCTGTTTTTGTATCCTCCGACACATAACCGCGTCCTTCGCCAAACCAGCGTTGCCCCAGCAAACCGGACGCAACAGCGAGCAGACCCACTCCCACGATCATCGTCGTCATCCGACGCCGGCGAACGGGCAGCCGGGGAGTCTCCCGGGCGTCCGGGGAGCGGGAGTCTGGGAAGGAGCGGGACGTCACGGGGAGGCGGGCGCGGGGCGGTTGAGCTTCAACAGCAAGGCGAGTGCCGAGCGGTGACGCGGCGCGTCCTCCAGCGCGGTCAGCACGTGATGGCGGGCCGACGGATCCCCGGACCGGGCCAGCACCTCGGCCAGGCGGTAGTGGATTTCCGCCGGATTCGGTGGATCGAGGTGCAGGAGGGTGCGCCACGCCGCCTGGGCAGCCTGCAGGTCGTTCTGCGCCTCGGCCGCGGCCGCGAGTCGTTCGTAGGGGGCGGCCACCAGCGGATTGACCGCGAGAAAGCGCTGGGCATTGAGCAGCACCGTGGCCCAGTCCTGGTCGGCAGCGGCCAGTTCCATCAACCGAAGATTGGCGGCCGGAGCCGCATCGGTCCGCGCCGTCCAGGTCTCCAACGCCTTCCGTTCGGCGGCGCGGTCTCCGGATTCGCGCAACGCGTCCACCCACAACGCATAGGCGCTGTCCGCGCCCGCGTGGTCCGGCACGAGTCGCACCGCCCGCTCCGCCAGGGTGCGCGCCTCGTCCCAGCGCTTCTCGGACGCCGCCTGTCGGGCCCGCGTCAACACGGCGATGCGGTTGTCGGGATTTTTTTCCAGCCAGGCCTTCAGCTCCGCCTCCGCCCCGGGCTTGAGCAGGGACACCGGAGGTTTTTCCATGACCTTGTCACTCGCAAAGGCCGTGGCCCGGGCCTGAACAAAGGCGGCGAACTCTGTTTCGAGCGACGCCAGCGGCACCGTGTGCCGGGCCAGCGCCTCGTTGATATCGACACCGACCCGGAGCGAACGCAGCACGCCTTTCAAGGCGTCGAAACCAAATCGCTCGATCAGAAACTCGACCACCAGCGAGGACTGGTAGTAGGCAAACTGGACGTGTTCCGGCGTGGGAGGGGACAGGAACACCGAGCTGAGCTGGGCGACGGGCACCAGGTCGCCGCCGCGAATCATCTCCCAGTACCGGGGAGTCATGCGCATGCCCCAAGCCGGGTCCGCCTGACGCTCCTCGTAGACCGAAATCCCCTCGCTGAGCCAGCGGGGCATCTTGTTGCGGGTGAACTGAAGGGTGACGACGTGACAGTACTCATGCCAGAGCACCGACTCCCAGTTGACCCCCTTGCCGGCTCCGGTGGCGGCGGGACTGTTGGCCGTCACCACCCGGCCAAAACACACCCCCAGGAAGCCCTGGATGTCGGGCAGCCCAAACGTGCGCACGGCAAAATCCTTCTGGTCAGCAAAGATATCGACGATCGTCGGTTCCGCCAATTCCACCCCGTAACGGCCCACCAGCCGGTCGCGGGCGCGCGACAGCAGCGCGAGCACGCGGGGTCCATAGAGGTCCGCCTCACGCTGCGCCATCCGCACGGAGAAGGCCTCGTTCTTGAGGACCGCGTACTTTGACAGCGTTTCCCGCAAGGTGACCAGGTTGTAGGCCTCGACATCGTACCCGTCTTTTTCGTTGACCTCCGCGATCATCGCCCACCCCTCGTCCTCCTGGCCGAGTCGCAATAGATCACTCGCCAGCTGGGCCTTGGCCGGGAGGAACTCCGGATCGAGCAGCAAGGCCTGCCGCTGGGCCGCGGCCCCCTCGCTGAACCGGTATTTTTGGGACAGCTTGCGGCCGATCAGGTGGTCTACGCGGGGGTTGGTCTCCGAGGCACGCAGGCCATGCAAACGCGCCAGGGCCGCCTCTTCGGGTTTTCCCGCGAGGTGGGCGAGCACCGCGCGGTATGCGAAAAGTTCGGGACGCGCCGGGCTGATGCCGGCGATCTCCTCCAGCTTTTTCCCGGCCTCGTCATAGGCCTCGGCATCCACCAGATGATCCACCTGCAGCAGCAGGCTCGGCACATGCCGGGGATTCGCCTTCAAGGCCGCGGTCAATGCCGCCACCATCGCCGGACGATCTCCTTCTTCGTAGGCTTGGGCTGCGCCAAAGAGCAGGTCCGCGTCATTCGGAACCTTTTCCGCTCCCTCGGCAAACGCCTTGGCCGCCAGGGCATAGTCGTGCTTCTCCAGCGCGAGCTCGCCGCGCGCCAGATAGACGTCACGCAGCGCGGGCGCCGCTTTCTGCGCCACGGAAAACACCCGTTCCAGCACATCCTTGGGATCGGCTCCCAACGCCAGCGCCAGTCGGCCGAACACCACCAGATTGACCGGGTCGCGATAGGCCCAGCGTCGGCGCGACACCATCTCGGCGATTTCTCCGGACAGCGCTCGCACCCGGGCGGAATCACCCAGGGTGTTGCACACCTCGCGGGCCGCCCAGCGCAGCCGGATACTCTGCACATCCCGACCGATCGCGGTGTCGAGCACGGCCAGGGCGTCGGCATACCGCGAAACCGCGACCAGCGCTTCGGCGTGCGCGAGCGACCAGCCTTCCTTGTCCTCCTTCGGATCCGGATCGAGCGCCGCCTGGATCACCTCGGCATAGTCACCCTTCCGCAGCGCCGCCTGGGCACCCGCCAGATCCATGCTCCAGGCCCAGCCCGCTCCCACGAGGCCACCGACGACGACCCCCACCCGCAAAACCCAGCATCCTGCGCAAAGGAGTCGGTTCCCACCCATGTCCCAGCGTGTGCGCAGGCCGGCGGGTTTGCAAGCGACCGCAAGGAAGATTCCGCGACAACCCAGGTCCCGCGCCAGCGCCCACGCCGTTGGACCTGGCCTCACGGAGGCCGGGGGACTTCTCCTCCTCCGCGTCTTCTCTTCACGCCACGCCCCTTCCCCGCGGGGTCCGCGACCCCGCCTCCAACAATCCCTCCGTTGGAGCTGGCCTCGCGGAGGCCGGGGGACTTCCCCTCCTCCGCGTCTTCTCTTCACGCCACGCGCCTTCCCCGCGGGGTCCGCGACCCCACCTCCACCAATCCCTCGGTTGGCGCTGGCCTCGCGGAGGACCCACCCGCGCGGGGTGGGTCAGGTTTGTGACCAGCGGTTCACCCTCGAAACCGCCACCGGTCGCTGGAACCCTTTACCGGCTCGGATCCCCCCGGAAACCGACCCCAACCGATCCGCCCTTCCATTCCTTCCTTCCACCTCTTCCCCTCCATGAATCTCACTCCCGGTCAGCTTCAGGAACTGCGAGATTTCGACACGGCGCTCCTCGCCAACACCATCGGCCTGATCGACCCGACTCCCGCCCATGAGTTTTACCTCAGCGGAGAAATTCAGTCGGTCACCCCCGCGCTCGGCCCCCACGTCGGGATGGCCTTCACGGCCGAACTCGACAGCAGCACTCCGGGCGGCTCGGCCGACACCGAGCTTTACTGGAAGCAGCTGGATGCCATGGCCGCCTGCGGACTGCCGATCATCTGGGTGGTGAAAGCGGTCGGCTCGCGTCCCGAGCACGAGTGCATGATCGGCGACGGCATGGCCAAAGTTCTCCGGTCCGTCGGCTGCGAAGCCCTCGTCTCCGACGGCCGGGTGCGGGACGTCCCCGGCCTGCTCTCGACCCCGTTTGCCGCCTATTGCCGCGGCAAGGCCGTGCACCACGGCCCGCTCCGTTTTCGCGCCACGGACCGTCCCGTCGAGGTCGGTGGGGTGACACTCCGCTCCGGCGACCTGATCCACGCCAACAACGAAGGCGTGATCCGCATCCCACTGGCCTGCGTCGATCGCCTCGCCACCTACGCCGTGAAGATGCGCGCCTTCGAACACGCCGCTCACATCCACTGGCGCCGCGAGGACCGCACCCCCGCGGAAAAGCGGGCACACGTGCAAAAACTTCTCGGAGAATACGGTCTCACCGACTGCGTCAGCCGCGCCAAACGCTGAACCGCGGGCCACGCTCATTCGAACCCGAAAGGCTTTCAACCGTCCGCTACGACAGAGGGAGAGGAACGCGGAACGCGTTTCTTTCCCCGCGTTCCGGCACCGATCGGTCCGCTCAGCTACCCTTCAGGCGAGAGACCACGAATTGACACGAACGAACACGAATTCAGAGGGAGACGGCACGGCCGACGGCCTGAAATTAACTCACTGAAGAGCAATCCAGCCGTTGCAGATCGCGGTGCCGGAGTTCATTCGTGCCCATTCGTGTCCATTCGCGGTTCGAATCTGCTGGCGGCTCAGAGCCGGTACTGAGGGATCTTCATCCACTCGCCGTCGCGGAGCGCGGACTGATGGGCAACAATACCCGACACGGTCAGATTCAGCGCCATTGCGATGTTCACCAGCGGCGTGCGGTTCTCCAGCAAGGCCATGACAAACTCGTTCATGAGGGGTCCGTGTGACCCACCGTGGTGACCCGAGTAGGCTCCCGCGACCCCGGGCGGTAGCGGGGGGCGCTTGAGAGGGGGCAGTTTTTTCTCCAGCCCCTTGTACTCGCCATAGAACGTGCCCCGTTGTCCCCGGATCCGGCCCATCTCTCCACTCGCACCGGGCGTATCCCAGCTCACCGCCATGCGCGCCGAGCCGCCTTCACTGGTCTGGAACATGGCGATCTCCGTGCCGAACGGATTCCGGTAGCCATTGTTCCCCGGCTTGAACTCATCGATCAGGCTCGGGGTGCCGATGCACGAGACACGCGTGAAGGAACCTCCCGTGACGCAGGGGTAGTAGGCATTGGAGTGGGTCGGGTACCACTGCGGCGGAAGTCCGATCCGCCAGCCCTGGTAGGAGTCGATCGGCTCGGACATGTAGTGATAGTACTCACCTTCTGCATACACCACCTTCCCCAGCCCTCCCGCCCGGTAGATCTCGCGCATGGCGTGCAGGTCCGCGTGGAAGGCCGAGGTCTCGAACATCATGTAGGTCAGCCCGGTGGTCCGCACCGTCTCCCAGAGCAGATCGGCCTCCTCCAGCGATCCGAACACCGCCGGCACGGCGACGGCGACATGCTTGCCGTGCTTGAGGGCGGCGATGCAGTGCCGCGCATGACTCGGAGCGTCGGTGGCGACAAACACCGCCTCGATGCGCGGGTCCTTGATCATCTCCTCGAGTGAAGGGTACGTCTTCGCGCACCGGCACTCCCGGGCCAGCGCCGCGCAACGGTCCGGGAACAGATCGGTGACGGCAACGACCTCGACATTGGGATGATCCTGAAAGCCAAACACCGCGCCGAACTTGCAGACCCCGTAGCCGGCAATCCCGACCCGGATGCGACGCTCCGACACTGGCTTCCACCCCACTGAAAGATCCGGGTCGCGGGCCGCCTGTTCAAACCCCTGGATCTTGGTCAGGTCTGCCCCCTGCGCCCCCGCCGACAACGGCAGGGCCGCCCCCAGGGCCGCGCCCGCCAGGTGCAGAAAATCGCGACGTGAGGACGCCGGACCCGGAACGCGGCCGGCAGTGATCGACGCGACACGATCCGAGGGGGTGCTCATGCCCTCATCCAGTCAACTTTCACACCGAATGAAAACCTGATTCCAGCTCTGGGTGGCCACGCGGTGTTCCTTGTCCCCTCTGTCAAAACAACCTCATCCCTCCGCACCGTTCCAATGGAGAGGAACCCGAACCGCGTTTCATCCGACAGTATCACCGCCTCACCGCCCCACGATCCGTTCGATCATCCACCAGAGGCCGGGCAGCGCGATGAGGAGGGAGCCGGGGATGACCACGCGTCGGCGGTAGTGGACCGGGTCTTTGATCCAGAGGGTTGCAACCCATGCGAGGGCAATGACGGTGAGCTGGCCGAACTCCACGCCGACATTGAACCCGAGCAGTCCCACAAGGAGGGAGCTGGGCGGCAGTCTCATCTCCGCCAGGGCTCCGGCAAATCCGAGACCGTGAACCAGGCCAAAACCAATCACGACCCCGATTCGGGTCGGGGTAAAGGCGGGCCGGAAGATGTTCTCCAACGCCACCGCCGCGATGCTCCCGGCAATGATGGGCTCGACCACTGACGCCGGCACGGTGACGACACCAATGGTCGCCAGGCCCAGCGTAACCGTATGCGCCACTGTGAAGAGGGTGACCTGCCACAGGATCGTCCTCCGATCACGGCTGAGTAGGAAAAGTCCGAGCACAAACAGGATGTGATCCAGCCCGAGCGGGACCACGTGCACATACCCGGATTGCAGAAACTGCCAGAACGTGACCCATCGGCCCGTCCGATCCGACCCGGCGGTCACGCTGCCCGGGCTCGCCTGGGTCGGGGATCGGGTGGTCAGGCCGGTCAGATCGAGCAGGAAGCTGGTCTCCCCGGGGAACAGGACATGGATGCGCTCCAGCACCTGACCGTTCACTTCATTGAGAAAGAGCACGCTGAGCGCTCCGCTCTCCAGCGCCTTGATGCGATATCCCTCCAGCCCGGCCGGCAGGCGGGTGCGCCAGGTCGCCGTAAGCATCACCGGATCGTCCGGCTTCGTCAGTGGCGCGCCAGCATGGGTGGTGAAGGCGACTGCAAACTCGGGGTCGAATCGTCCCAGCGGCTCGAAGCGAAACTCAATGGTCCGGCGGATGAACTCGAGCGCACGTGCCTTCAACGCCTCCCGGGCCGGCGGCTCCATCGCCACGAATGTCCCCTGCAACAGGTAGGGCGCCTCGGCGGCATGTTTCTCAAAACAGCGCGGATCCACCTCGACCTGAATCACCGCGGATCCGTCCGCTCCAAACACCGCCCGCACCGGAACATCAGGCACCGGATGGGCCGCCGCCGTGAGCACGGTCCAACCCAGCAGTACGATGGTGAAGAGGTTCAATTTCAGCACGGCCAGCACGCTGGGTGACGACTCCGCCGGACGCACGCCGATTTCTCCCGGCCCGGCCGCGCTGGGTATGTGCTTGCCCGCAACGGCCACCCTTGGTTGTGTGCCGCCGTTGTCCAACATCCCCGTCGGACACGCATCACCCACCCTCATGAAGACGTTCCTCACGCTCGTTGCTTCCCTCACCCTCGCCACCGGCATTGCCTACGCGGGCTGCGGCAAGAAGGAAACAACCACTGGCATCCTCGAAAAATACGACGCGACCGCCAAGGCCCTCGTCGTCAAAGGCGCGGACGGCAAGTCCGTCAGCCTCACCCTGACCCCCGACTCCAAGGCCGCCAACGTGCAAGCCCTGGTTGGAAAGACAGTCACCGTCGTCAGCGAACACAAGAAAATCGACTCGGTCACCTCCGGCTGACCCCGTCCCGATTCCTCCAGCTTTCGGCCCGCGGCTCACCCTGCGGGCTTTTTTGCGTCGGCAGAACGGGCGCGCTCAGGACTTCAGGATCCGGGTGAGGACTTGTTCGGCACGATCGGCGTCGAAGGGTTTTTGCAGAACCTCCTGGAATCCAAAGCGGGTGTACTCGTGGAGCAGCTCACTGCTGGCGTGTCCACTCATCACAATCGACTTCAGGTTGGGATCGAGCTGGCGCAGGTGTCGCAGCGCCTCCACTCCTCCCATGCCGCCGCGCACCGTCAGGTCGAGGACGACAAGGTCAAAGGGACTGCCCATTTCCTTCGCCTGGCGCGCGCGCTCAATCGCCTCCTGTCCGTCCGCCGCCACTTCAACCTCGCATCCCATGCGCTCCGCAAGCCGGCCGAGCATCTTCCGCAGCACGTATTCATCGTCCATGACGAGGACTTTCCCCAGCCTCGGCACGGTAAACCCGGTTGCTGGAGCCGCGTCGCCGTCCAGCGGGCTGGGTGGCAGCGCAGGCAGGTAAACCTGAAACCGTGCGCCTTTTCCCAACTCCGTGTCGACGGTGATCGCGCCGTGGTGTTTCTGCACCACGGAATGACAGATGGTCAGTCCAAGCCCCATGCCCTTCTTGTCACCCCGCTGTTTCGTCGAGAAGTAGGGATCGAAGATGCGGGGGAGGATCTCCGCGGCGATGCCCGTGCCTTCGTCCGCAACGGTCACCTTCACGTAGTGACCCGGCGCCAGGGACGCAGGTCCACCCTCCTCGGTCACGCGGGCGTTTTCAACCCTCACCTCAACCGCGCCTCCATACGGCATCGCTTCCCGCGCGTTGAGGATGAGGTTCCGAAACACCTGGGCCACCTGTCCCTCATCCACCTCCACCGGCCAGAGCCCTTCCTCAGCGTACACCCGCCCCTCCACCGTGGAGCCCGCCAATGTCAGCCGGAGTGCGTCGCGCACGAGACGCTCGATGTTTCCCGGATTCATCACCGGGGCACCGCCCTCGGCAAAGGTGATGAGCTGCTGGGTCAGGGCATGGGCGGCGATCGCCGACTGCCGCACCAATTGCAGGCACTCCGCCACATCCGCCGGCGTGCTGTCCTCGGAGCGGGCCATGTCGGCGCTGAGGAGGATGCAACCGAGGAGGTTGTTGAAGTCATGGGCGATTCCCCCGGCCATGATGCCGGTGGCCTCGAGTTTGCCCGCCACCAACAGGCTGGCCTCGGACTGCTTGCGCGCTGAAATGTCGAGGGCCACTCCATCCCATTGCACGGTCCCGTCGGCGAGCCGCCTCGGTTCGGAGTTGAGCTGCATCCATTGGTATCCGCCGGTCGGCGACTTGATGCGCACATCGACCGAAAGTCGCGACAGCGTGACACAGGCCAGGGCCTCCTGCTCGGAAAGCAGCAGACGGTCCTCATCGTGCACCAGCCGATAGAGCACACCGGGGTCCTGCAAAACCGCCGCCGCCGTCACTCCGTGCACCCGCTCCACGCCGGCACTGAGGTAGGTGAACCGACGCGAATTGTCGGGTCGCCACTCCACCTGGTAAACGTAACCCAGGGGAAGATTGTCGCCGAGGGTTTTGAGCCGGAGGTGTGCCTCGCGCAACGCGTCCTCTGCCCGTTTGTGATCGGTGACGTCCCGCCAGGTGCACTGATGGATCAACTGCCCGTCAAGGTCGAGCACCTGGGCCGTCACTTGCACTGTTCGGAACGCCCCGTCGCCACCGCGCAGAAGCCTCTCGAAATCCAGCCGCCCGCCGCGCGCGATCGCGGCAACACTCCGCAGGGTGCCGGCCGCCACGTCGCTCCCTTCGAGATCAGGGAGACTCAACCGGGCGAACTCGTCCCGCGTGTAGCCGAGCTGGCAATGCGCTGCGGTGTTGAACTCGACGAAACGCGCCGTGACGGGGTCGATCACGACGATTCCGTCCGGGGACTGTTCGAACAAGACGCGCCGACGCGTCACTTCGGCCGCGAGCGCCCGTTCGGCCTGTCGCCGCTCCGTGATGCTCTCGTGGGCGATGACCAATCGGCGCGGACCCGTACCCGCGAAACGGGTGACACGAACCAAGAACCAACGCTCCTCGGTGGGAGAGTGACAGGCGTATTCCTGAACGAAGTGATCGCGTTCTCCCCTCAGGACCGCTTGCGCCCCCTCGGCAAAGGCCGAGGCCTCCGCACCGACACTCCCGGTGGAATCCGTGCATGCAGCCCAGTAGTTCGCCCCTTCGCAGGCATTGTGCGGACACGGCGGATTTGCTGCCGCAAACTGCCGCCAGGCCCGGTTGACGGCCAGGATGGTGCCGTGCTCGTCGAGCACGCAGACATGCGACGTGAGTGCATCGAACGCTGCGTCCGCGAAGCGCTCCGATTCATGCAGCGCCCGCTCGATCCGCTGCCGCGTCGACCGCAGCAAAAAGGCCAGAAGGGTCATCAATCCGCTCACCAAGGCTCCCGCACCCAGGAGCCAGGTTTCGCGGTTGGCATTCACCGACGCTTCGAACGCCGGGGTGCTGGCAAAGGAGAAATTCCAAATCTGACCGAATACCTCCATCGACTGGTGCGACTGAAACTGGGGGGTACGATCCAGGGCCCTGGCCTCACCGTGGTAGAGACTTTCGGAATGCGGATCGGAAATCGTGAAGTCGATGTTCGCCGGCATTTCCCTTAGGGTGTCGTGGATCAGATCGCCCAGGCGGATCGGACTGAATACGAAACCCACGAGCGCGGCGCGCCTCTCCTCCACCGTGTGCACCACACTGTCCCCGTGGTAAACGGGGACGTACATGAGGACCCCGCCCTGCGTCTCATGCTCCGTCTCCTGCACCAGGATCACCCGGTCGGAGAGTGCAGCTTCTCCGGTGTCGCAGGCTCGCTGCATGGCGGCCCTTCGAACGGGATCGGTGTACATGTCGTAGCCGAACGCCCTTTGGTTCCGCCAGTCGAACGGCTCAATGTAAACCACACTGGAATAGTGGTCCCGCTCGCCGGCGGGATGCACATCGAAGTCCGGGAAGCCCTCCGCCCGGACGAGCCGGACATGCAAGTCCCTTTCCTCCGGCTTTAGCCAGGCGGCAAAGCCGACGCCCTCGATGCCCGGAAACACCTCGTCCATGCGAAGGGCGGCCACGTAGCGCCGCCACTCGTCGCGGGTAACCACGCCATTGGCCTCAAAAAGCCCGAGCCCCCCGCGCAGGACCTGTTCATCGTCATGCAGCCGGCGATTCACCCGGGCGACAATCTCACCTGATCGCTGGTCGAACAGCGATTGCCCGCGCTGGTGCGAAGCCGCGCGCGTCACCTGCCAGAGCGCGACCGTCAGACCCAGCGAGCAGACCAGGACAAGGTAGGGCGCCCATTGCTGAAGGACCCGGGAGACCTGGGCCCAGAAGCCCTGCGGAAGCGGTGCATCGGGGGTCTGCATGACAGATCAGTCCGGGTCTGGGACAACCCTCAACCGCCCTCCCTCCGCCGCGCCCCTTCAGGATGTAATAGAATTATCACTACTTGATTTGACGTCCGGTGAAACCAGTTCCAGGGACAGGTCAAATGTCTCCGCCCCAATGCACTATAATGCTACGGGTTCCGCAAGAACCACCTGCAACCCGGCCATCATCGCCAGCCACTGGCAAGCCCGGTCTGCGCCAGTCCTTCCGCGCAGCCGTTGTAGTGAATTTTCAATTTCAAAAAACGGGCCGCCTCTCATGCCACCCGGTCGCATCTGCGCGCCCGCCGATCGCGGCCAAACGCGACTCGCAGTGTTCCGCCTAATGACCCGCAGATGCCCGTCTAATCCCAAGTCCCGCACTTCGTCGTTCAGGCCTGCTTTTTGAGGGTGCCTCGACCGCAGGGTCGGGAATTCGACCGCGGGAACCGCCGCCGGACCTTTGCGAAGGCATGAACTAAGGCCCAAGGATGCACCAGGACCGCTCCGCTCACAAAACCTGTCGTCTAGGTGATTTTCTTAGTCCGGTTCAATCCGGCTGCGCCGCGACGCTCCGCACCGTGGTGCCGGTGACCCAGCGGCCTTCCACCAGGGTCTCGAGCGGGCTGGACGGCACACCGCGTTCGTTGCGCTGGATCATCGACACGAGCACATCCATCGCCACCTCCCCGGTGCGTTGTACGCGCTGATCGATCCCGGAAAAATCGTCGCCCGCCACGCGCTTGAAGACCACCGCCACCCCAAGTTCGTCCGGCACGCGCACTCCCATCTCCGCGAGGTAGCCGGGAAAGATGTAGTTGCTCGTGATCAACGCGTCGGGCCGCGTCTGCTTCAGCCAGCGCGCAAACCCCGC
This sequence comes from Opitutaceae bacterium, assembly GCA_016794725.1. GTDB lineage: Bacteria > Verrucomicrobiota > Verrucomicrobiia > Opitutales > Opitutaceae > UBA6669. The sequence goes on from JAEUGZ010000261.1 coordinate 13,721, forward strand.
CCGGGTCGGAGGCATGTCCAGGTGGGGCTGCAGCTGCTGGTTGGGGGAGAGCGCCCGTTGCTCCACCAGGTAGGCCGCAAGGTAGTGCTCGCCCACGCGCGCGCTCAAATCACCCGGCAGCGCCAGCCCGATCCGTTCGTAACCAAGTTGGAGCAGGTTGCGGAAGATGAGACGGAGCGACTGATAATGATTGGCCGCCACGAGATTCAAGGCCGGCCGGTCGAGGGTGAAACCGAGCGACACCGCCGCGAAGTGCTGCCAGGGAAACTCCAGTTCCATGTGCGCCTCGGGCATCGGACAAACCAGCACCCCCGTCACACCGCGGGCCTGCATGATGCCCGCGAGGCGCTGCAGAGTCATGCCGCGCTCCCCCAGGTTGTAGTCCTGGAGCGTGTAGCCAAGCTGTTCGGCGCGGGACGCCGCCCCCTCCATGTAGGCGCTGTAGACCGGCACCTTCCTCCAGTCGAACCGTGTATTCGAAATGCTGAGCCAGGCGAGCTGGCCGTGAAACGCCGACGGCCGGAGGCTGGTCCGGTAAGCGGCGAGCGAGGCCAGCATCGGGTCGGGACGATAGCCCAGTTCCTCGGCGATCTTGCGGATCCGGTTTCGCGTCTCCTCGGGAATCGTGGGATGGTTCTTCAGCGCCAGACACACGGTCGACGTGTGCACGCCGGCCACGGTCGCGATGGCCTTTTGAGTCGGACGCTTGGTCTGCATGCGGGAAAACGTCAACCGTGGCAGCTCCCCTTCTATCTACGCAATTGTTTTAGCAAATCACCGCTTTCCTGGTGTGGTTTGTCCGTTTTTGTGGGAGGTGTGAGCGTGTCTCCTCCGCCCCCATCGACTCCCGACCCCGGCGGCGCCGCGCTGCCGCTCGTCGCGTTGATCGCGGGGCCGACTGCGACGGTGTTGAACACCGATCCCCTGGTGACGAGCCAGAAGGCCCGGACGCTCCACGGACTGCGCCCGGCGCGCGACTGGTTTGGCCGGGAGGTGCAGGTGGATACGCTTTACTTTCAGAGGCTGGCGGCACCCGTCACCCTCTACGTCGAGGCAGGCAGCGCCCACCCCCTGGAATCTGAAACGATCGGACAGTCCCTGACCCCGGACGGCTACCTCGACGTCCATCAGGTGTTTTCCGTCCACCGTCGCTCGCCTGAGGACCGTCCGGTGCATGCTCTCACGCTGCACCCGGACGACGGACTCTATCCGCTTCCCTACGCCGGCCGGCGCGCCGACGGGCAGGCCTGGGAACGTCACGATGTGGGAAGCCCACCGCGACAGACTTTTTTTCCCGACGCAGCGCGACTCCTCGATGAGATCGAACGCACCGCCTCCGTGCTCAATGGCAATCTGCGCGCCCGCGCGCGTTTCCGCCTGCTCCGCGCCGCGCCGTCCGCCGGCCGGGCTCCCGAACAGGCGGGGGTGGACTACTTCCCCTACGGCTACGACGAGCACTTTCCGCCCCGGGGCGCCCTCGCCCAGGTGACGGCGGTGGTGCAGCAGGCGCTGGACGATCCCGAAGTGCGAGGCGTGGTCTGGCTTGAGGGAAGTCCACGGCTGGCCGAGACGCTGTACTGGCTGAATCTGGTCTGCGACACCGAAAAACCGCTGGTCGGCACGGCCGCGCAACGGCCGAACCGCCGGCTGGGCGCCGACGGAGGGCAGCAGCTGGTGGATGCCATCGACTACGTGCTCTCCTCAGCCTGGAACGACGGGTCCGGTCGCGACCGCGCCGGAGCCGTGCTGGTGAGCGATCAGCGGATCTTCGCGGCTCGGGAAGTGGCGAAACGCGCCGGGCGACCCGGAGGCTTCTCCGACCTTGGCGACAGCGGCGGGGTCCTCGGCACCACCTCGGGGCCCTGCCTCAGTTTCGTGCCCACGCGGCGGCATGGCCGGGGCTCCGCCCTCCGCAGTTCGCAACTGCCGGTTTCCGTGCCCGGGTTTCTCGGCCCGGTCACGATCAAGCTGGGCCCCGCCACCCTGCTTCCGTCCGCCATCCCGTATGTTGAAATTGTTTCGCTCCCCGGCTGGATGACCCACGCCGGCGCCCCCGGTGCGGTCATCGTCGACCAGGTGCAATCGGCGGTGCGTCGCATCCGCGCCGAATCGGCCCTGGGCGGAATCGTGGCCGAGGGCGTCACGGGTGGACACTTTGAACAGGTTGAAGCCAACGCCCTGGACTACGCCGCCGCCTGCGGTCTGCCGGTGGTGAAGGTGGGCCGCGACGCGCCCGGGTCCGGTGTGCCCGCACCGGGACACCGACTCTGGATCGGCGGGGGAAACCTCACGGCGGCCAAGGCCCGCGTATTGCTCATGGCGAGTCTGCTGGCGCTGGGCACGCTGCCATCCGCCGTCAATCCCGGCGCACCGACCGAGGCCGAAGTGGCGGCCATTCGAGCCCGGCTCCGCGCGTTCCAAGCCCTCTTCGACACCCACTGAGTCCGATGTTACCTTCCTCGCCGCCCTTTTCTTCCCCCCGGATCGTCGACAGCCATCAGCACGCCAACTGGTGCGGCCGCAGCGCGGCCAGCCTGGTCGACGACCTGCGCGAGCACTCCATCACCTACGCCTGGCTGCTCACCTGGTGCCTCGGACCGACCGAAGAGCCGGGCCGTCACCTGCACTACTTCAATCCCATCCACTACCAATCCGACCTGCCTCATCCCGGCATGCCCCTGGGCGACGTGGTGGCGGCCTGTTCCGCCTTTCCCACCCGGTTTGTCGCCGGCTACTGTCCCCACCCGCTCTGGCCCGATGCGCCGCGATTGCTCGAAGCTGCACACTCCGTGCACGGCGTGCGCGTCTGCGGCGAATGGAAGTTCCGGCTGGCGTTCGACGATCCCCGCTGTCTCGAGCTCTTTCGCGCTGCCGGGGCCCTGCATATGCCGGTCGTCCTGCACCTGGACGTGCCCTACCTGCTCGACCTGGAAGGAAAGCCCCAGTACCAACCCGAATGGTACGGCGGCACCTGGGAGAACCTGGAACGCGCGCTGCGCGCCTGCCCGCAGACGACCTTCATCGGACATGCCCCGGGGTTCTGGCGCGAAATCAGCGGAGACGCGGACACCGAGCCGCAGGCGTATCCAAAGGGTCCGATCACGGCGGGTGGACGCCTCGGACGGCTCTTCGCCGACTACCCGAATCTCTGGGCCGACCTGTCGGCGGAGTCCGGTCGCACCGCCCTCGCCCGCGACCCGGCGCACGCGGTGCGGTTTCTGACGCAGCACGCGGACCGCCTGCTCTTTGGCCGGGACTTCTACGGCGGAAAGCTGCAGGACCTGCTCGCCACGCTGCCGCTGCCGCCCTCGGTCGTCGACGCCATCTGCTGGCGCAACGCCGAGCGTCTCGTGCCCCCGCCTCCCGCATGAATCCGGCTTCGCGCCCCGCCCGCCGCCGTCACCGGCCGCGCCATCAGCGACCCGCCCCGTTCGACCGGTTTCTCTTCGGTGTCGCCTACTACCCGGAACAGGAGCCGCGTCGCCGGTGGAAGCAGGATTTCGCCCGGATGCGGAGGAACGGCGTGCGGGTGGTGCGCATGGGCGAATTCGCCTGGGATGTCTGGGAACCCCGACGCGGGGTCTACGCGTTCGAGCTGTTCGACGCCGCCATCGCTCTCGCCGCAGAACAGGGCCTGCAGGTGCTGCTGGGCACCCCCACCGCCGCGCCCCCGCGCTGGCTCTCCGCCGCTCATCCAGAGTGGCTCCGGCAGACGGCGGACGGACGTCCGGTCGACCACACCGGACGTCAGCACATTGGTCCGGTGCACGAGGGATTCCGCGCGATCTGCCGCGAACTGACGACGGCGCTGGCTGCGCACTATGCCACGGTGCCGGCGGTGATCGGCTGGCAGATCGACAACGAATTTCACTGCGTCGGTTCGCTGGACTTTTCGCCGGGTGCGCGGCGGGCGTTCCAGGGGTGGCTGGCCCGACGCTACCGGCGTATCGATGTCCTGAACACGCGCTGGGGAACGTCCTTCTCCGCCCAAACCTACGCGTCGTTCGAGGAGATCCCACTCCCGCTCGTCTCGCGCCCGGACGGTTATCCGCCCCATCCCGGACACCTGCTCGATTTTCACCGCTTCTCCAGCGAGGTCACCGTGGCGTTCGCGGCCGAGCAGTCCGCCCTCCTGCGGAACGCACGCGCGCGGTGGCTGATCTTCCACAACGGGCTCTTCGCCCACCTGGACTACTGGAAACTCTCCGACCACCTCGATCTGCTCGGGGTCGACCTGTATCCCGGCTTTGGTGGCAGCGACGGGGTGAAGGCCGGCGCCTGGGCCGCCTTCAAGCTGCAGCAATGCCGCGCCCACAGCGGGGCCTTTCTCGTCCCGGAACTCGCCACAGGAGCCGCCGGGAGCCAGCGACGGTTCCTCGAGACGCCGGAGCCGGGTCAGATGCGACTCTGGGCCTGGCAGTGCATCGCCCACGGCGCGGTTGGGCTCATCCACTTTCGCTGGCGCACCTGTCGATTCGGGCAGGAGATCTACTGGCACGGGATCCTTGACCACGATTCGCGCCCGCGTCGGCGTCTCGCCGAATTCGCCCAGGAGTCACGGGAAATCGCCCGGATGGCGCCCAGACTCAAGGGCGCCGTGCGCGATACCCGAATCGGCGTGCTGATTGAGTCGGAACAGGATGACGCCCACGCCGGGGTGCTGGAGTGCTTTCCCGCTCCCCGGCACCAGGCCGAACACCTCCTGGGCGCCCTGCGGGCGCGTCACCTGCCGGCGGGGCTGGTCCACGCCCGGGATTCATTCCGCGGCCTGGATGCGTTGATCCTGCCGTCGTTCGGGCATGTCTCCTCGCCCCTCGCCGCTCGTCTCAGGGCCTTCGTCCAGCGGGGAGGTTTTCTCATCGCGACCGCCCGGAGTGGCACCCGCGACGGCCACAACCAGGCCCTCGCCCGCACCGCACCGGGTCCCCTCGCCGCGCTGATGGGGGCAACGGTTGAAGAGGTGGGTGGGCTGCGCACCCCGCTGCTTTCGTTCGTGCCCTCGGGCGGGGACCCCATCCTCGCACAGCCAGGCTACGAACTCCTGCGCCCCCGCACCGCCGCAGCGGTCGCCTGCTGGACCATGACGGGTGTGACCGCTTCGCGCCAGGCTCACCCCGCGCACGGAGCGCCCGCCGCCACGCTCCGGCCGTTGGGCCGGGGTCGGGCCCTCCTGCTGGGAGCCTGGATCACCGCGGAGAATGCTGCGCCGATCGTCTCCTGGTTGGCCGGTCTGGCCGGCTGGCGCCCGGTGGTCGCGGCCGGTCCTGGAGTCGAGGTGAGCCGCCTGATCACCCCTCGCGGCTCCCTGCTGTTCCTCCTCAATCACTCCGCGGAACCGCAGCGTGTCTGCGAGCTGGAACCGGCCCGGGACCTCCTGACGCGTCGATCGACCGGCGATGCCATCGATCTCCCGGCGTTTGGGGTCGCCGTCCTCTCCCAGCGTTGAATCCCACCCACCGGGTCCGATCCCACGGCTCCCCGGCTTTCTGCCTACTCAATTGATTGCGACGTCCCGCCATGGCGGCCGCCGCCAGCGGATGCAGCCTACCCACCCCGAACCCATGGCAACCTTCCCCCTCCGCATCCCCATGACGCGGTCGCCGACGCAACCTTCTCCAGGGGTCGATTCGCCGCGGCCCAGGGCCCTCTACCTGATGGAGCCCCGGTTCCTGAATTTGGTCTACAGTCGGGAAGCCCGGGCCCGTCTGGAACATTTCCTGGAGTTCAGCCTTCCGCCGCAAACCAAAGCCGGACACCAGGATCTGACGTCGGAACAGCGGGCCGGGATAGAGTTGATCATCACCAGTTGGGACATGCCGGCGCTGACGTCGGACTTTCTCGCTCTTTACCCTCGACTGAAGGCCGTGTTTTTTGGAGCCGGCAGCGTTCGCCGCATTGTCACCCCGGCCTCCTGGCAACGGGGAGTACGCATGATCTCGGCCGCGCACGCCAACGCGCTCCCGGTGGCCGAATTCGCCTTCGCCCACATCATCCTCGGACTGAAGCGGGTCTGGACCCAGGCCGCAGCGGCGCGGTCGCAGCGCCGGTTCGTGCGCACCGGAGCGGTTCCGGCGGGGACTTACGGGACGACGGTCGGACTGCTCGCGCTCGGGCATGTCGGCCGTCTGGTGGCGCGGCGTCTGCAATCCCTCGACGTCAAAGTCCTCGGCTACGATCCCTTTGTCTCAGCGGCTGACATGGTCGACCTCGGTGTCCATCCGGCCGGGCTCGACGAACTCTTTGCGCGCAGCCAGGTTGTCAGCTGCCACTTGCCTTACCTGCCCGAAACCGAGTCCTTCATCCGGGGCCCCCACTTCGAGTCCATGCCGCCTGACGCCGTCTTCATCAACACGGCGCGCGGTGAAGTCGTCGCCGAGACGGAAATGCTCGACGTCCTCCGCCGCAGGACCGACCTGTTTGCCGTGATTGATGTGACCTCCCCAGAGCCACCGCGGCCCGAATCGCTCCTCTTCGACCTGCCGAATGTGCTCCTGACTCCTCACATCGCGGGCAGCCTGGGTGCGGAGTGCCTGCGTCTGGGCGACTCGATCGCTGCGGACGTTGAGCGCTACGTCCGCGGCGAGTCGATTGCCAATGAGGTCTTTGAACGCGACATGGCACGCCACGCCTGACTCGGACGGGTAGCCGAGTCGATGATCCTGAAATCCGCAGCTGAGCGAGCCACAGAGAACACAAGGAGCGCAGACAAAGGTAATTGACCTACCCAATCCACGGAAGAGCGACTCACTCTGCGAGCAAGGCATCGTTGTTCTGTTTTTTTGGGATTTTCACTCTGCGCTCTCTGTGTTCTCTGTGGCTAAACTGCTGAATCTGGGATGATGACCGCCCTCCGTTTCCCAACGCGTCGGTTGATTTCGGCGGACAGGCGGCTGATTACGGCCATCATCGCGCTGTTCCTGGGTGATTTGCTACCGGCAGGTTCCGCCCCCCTCACGCTTGAGACCACTCAGACCGTCCTCGATGGCGCCGTCGTGACCGTTCCGCCTGGCGCAGTGATTCGTCTCGCCCCGGGCGAACGCACCGGACTGCTCCTCGCAAACCTGCATGGCTCCGCGGATCAACCCATCATCATCATCAATCACGGAGGCCAAGTCCGGATCGGAAACACCGCCGACGCCGCCGCGCTTCGGATACGGGACTGCACCCACCTGCAGGTGCGCGGCGACGGCGATCCTCAGCATCCCTACGGCATCGAGGTCTTCCGCGCGGACGGCGGACAGGGGGTGCAGATTTCGGGACGAAGTTCGGATTTCGAACTCTGCCACCTCGAAATCCACCACGCCCACTACGCAGGAATCATGAGCAAGAGCGACCCCACCTGCAGCGGGGACCTCAATCGGGGTCGTTTCACCCAACGCAATGTCCACATCCACCATACCTACGTGCACGACGTCGGCGGCGAGGGGCTCTACCTTGGCAGCTCGTTCTACACAGGCACCTCCTCGCCGTCCTGCCCCGGTGTCGTCCTTTACCCCCACGACATTGTCGGCCTGAGGGTCCACGACGTTTGCACCGAGCGCACCGGCCGGGAGGGCATTCAGGTGGGCTGCGCCGTGGAGGCATGCGACATTTACCGCAATCAGATCCGCGACGCCGGCATCCGTGGACTGGAACACCAAAACAGCGGGCTGCAAATCAACCCGGGCACCACCGGACGCGTCTTCGGCAACGTCATCGTGGGGGCGCCCGGCAATGGCATCACCCTCACCGGTATCGGCGACAACACGGTGTTCAATAATGTGGTCGCGCGCGTCGGTGGACACGGGATCTTCTGCGACAATCGCAACCGCGCGGACGAGCCCTCCATCGGCACGCGCCGAGGCAGCTTCATGGTCGTGGTCCACAACACGCTGGTTCATCTCGGCGGCTTTGGATTCCGATCCTACAACGAGTACGGGCCCCATTTTGTGCACAACAACCTCGTGGTCGACGCGGCCTCGGGATTGCTGCACACCCCTGGCGTCACCCTGACTGCATCGCACAACCTCCTCGTGCCCGTTGTGGCGGAAGCGGGTTTTGTGGATCCTGCCCACGACGACTATCGCATCCAGGACACGTCCCCTGCGCGGCATGCGGGCGGCGACCTGGGCGAACGCACCGTGCCTGTCGACGCCGGGGGACTTCTCCGCCCCTTGCGAGGAGCCTGCGACGTCGGTGCCCACGAGGCGGGTCCGCCCCTGGGTCAGGGCTCGCCCCCCGTCCTTCGCTGACCGCGAGAGGCCCGGCGCAGGGCGGGACGCCCCTCTTTCCCACGCAACGGCCCGCCGCCGCCAGAGCATGCAATTGTTTTAGTAGCGTCGCCGTTGGCGCCCCCGTCGCTCTCTCCCAGAGGTTGCCCAGGTTTCCCACGACCCGTTTTCAAACGAGGGACTCCGTGGACCCGCCTCGTTCCGCCCCACCACCCACCATGAACACACCTTGCTCCCGCCGCACCGCCCTCGGAGGATCGATCGCCGCCTGCCTGCTTGTCCTCGCGTTGCCTGTCCAGGCACAAACCTCGTCCTCCACTCCGGCCCTTTCGCCCGAGTCACAGTCCGAAGTGGTCACCCTCTCG
>JAEUGZ010000301.1 GCA_016794725.1 Opitutaceae bacterium
CGGGGTCAGCTCCTGATGTTCCGAGCTCGACCCCTCGGGTCGCGTTCCGTGGGCCTCGATGGCGACGAAAGCGGCGCGGCGCGGTGCGTCCCGCCGACCCCGGTGTGACCGACGGGGATGGCGATTGGTCATGGTGAGGCGGATCGCGCCGGGGAATGGCATGCGGCGGTCAGGACTTGCCGGCGTATTCGCCGTATTCCCAGGCGTAGGGCACGCCGGTTTCGCCCAGGATGAAGCGAACGAGGTCAGCAAATGCGGCCTCGGCGCGGACGTCGTTGGCGAGAATCAGGACGGCGCGTTGGCTGTTTTCGAGGCACACGAGCGTATTGGCGGTGGTGCCATTGTGCCCGCCCTTGAGAAATCCGGGACCCTGGGGTCCGCGGAAGACAATCACGCCAAGGCCGGCGTGGAGGTCCGGGTGTTGGGCCGCCGGGGGCGCATCCGGCGCGTGGGTCGGAAACTGGTGTGCGGATTTGATGCGGAGTTGCGGCCGGACGAGCTCACGACGGGAGGCGGCGGTGAGTCCATCGCCCCGAACGAGGGCCGCCGCGAACTTGGCGAGATCGTCGATCGTGGTGTCCATCGAGCCGGCGGCGCGGACTTTGGAGCGTTCATCGTGCGGTTCGACCTCGCCGCGGTCGTTCCAACCGTCGGCGAGATTTCCGGCGAAGTCGGGCCGCCAGATCAGCGAGGTGCGGGTCATGCCGAGGTTGCGAAAGATCGTGTCCGTGAGTGAGCCGACGTTGCGACCAAGTCCCTTTTCCAGGACGAACTGGAGGAGAATGAAGCCATCGCCGGAATAGGCGTAGCGCGTGCCGGGATCGAAATGGATTTTCAGTTTTCCGTCGGGTTCGAGAAAGCCGAAATTCGAAAATCCGGTGGAGTGGGTGAGAACGATGCGCGGAGTGATCAGGCGCCAGCGCGGGTCGGAGGCGAGCGGCGCCCAGTCTGCGTACCTGGGATCGTGTGGATACCCGGGCAGAGGCTGGGGAAGGAGTGCGGCGAGCGGACGGTTCAGGTCGAGTTCGCCGCGATCAACCAGCTGCAAGACAGCATAGGCGACCACGGTCTTGGTCAGCGACGCACCATACATGACCGTATCGGTGCGCAGCGGTTCGCCGGTGGCGTTGCGGAGGCCGTAGGCCTGCACGTGAACGATGCGACCGCCGTCGATCACGGCGACGGCCATCCCCTGCGCCTTGGTGCTCGCCATCGCTTGGGCGATGCGCGCATCGATGGCGGCGCGGGACGGGAGCGGCGGAGATTCGGCGGCGAAAACCGCGCCGGCAATCGCAGCGAAAAGGAGTACCGTGCCGAGCCGGCCGGACAGGTTTGGTAACATGCCACGAGTGTGAGGACAGGAGCGGGAGCGGGTCGAAGACAAATTTACCTTCACGTTGCGTCGGACTTCGCCTCTCGGCTCCGGGAGTCGAACCATGGGGCGTGGGCTTCTTGGGACACGAGACCCGGGCCGACCCGCATCGCCGGGCTGGCCGTGGGTTGGGTCTCAGGTATCAAAAGGTTGGGTGTGAGCCCGTCGTTCCGAGCCTTTCCGATCCGAGCTCGCACTACGGCCAGACCTCGTAGATTTCTATCAGGCCTTCTCCGGTGCCGCCGTTGGCGCCGGTGAGTTTCACGCTGTAGGCGCCGGCGGTCAGGGACACGAGGAGTGCGGCATCCTTGCTGCCAGTGTCGAGGGCGAACGCCCCGACTTGGATGAAGGTGCTTGAGAGGTCCGGATTCCACTGTTCGGTCTCGAAGAGCTTCGAGCCGGTGGAGTCGTAAACTTCCAGGCGCGGGTGGGCTAGGATACCTGCCACGCCGAACTGCGCGAGTGTTGGGCCGACGCCCCGGATCAGCAGCCGCTTGCTGCCGGAGCCGGCGATCATGAAGCCGGCGATGAGCGCATTATCCGAGGTGCCGATGAAATTGCGTGCGGAGATGTTGATGACTCGGTCCGAGCTCCCGGTCTGCGTATCGTACAGCTCCATCAACACGATGCCGCGGCCGCTGCCGGACATGATCGCGGTGTTCTGACCCGCGACATTCGCCAGCAGCGCCGAGTCCAGGCTGCCGGCTGGAAAACTGAACGCGCCCTGCTGGGCAAATGTGGTGGCCAGAGCGGGATTCCAATTGTCGTTCTGGTCAATCTGCCGGCCTGCGGTGTCGAAGACCCGGAGCGTCGGATCGGGGTGGCCGGCCAATCCGACTCCGAGCGCGGTCAAGGCGGGGCCGGCGCCGCGAAGCAGGATGATCTTTGAGCCCTTGGCGGTGAAGCCCAGGATGAGTTGCTGTCCGGTCTCGAGCGTCGTGCGCACCGAGAGGTTTGACAGCCAGGCGGCCGGTCCGATCTCGGGGACCAGCACGGTGAGCGTGGCGGGTTCGCTGGTCGCGGTGCCTGCGGAATTCGTGACGGTCACGGTGTAGCTGCCGGAGTCGGCCGGTCCTGGAGCGACGAGACGGTAGCTGGAAGCGGTGGCGCCCAGGATCGGCGCGGCATTCCTGAACCACTGAAAGGCGAGCGGCGGGGTGCCGGTTGCGATCGCCGAGAAAGTCACTCCGCTTCCTGCCGCGACTGATACCGACTGCGGCTGGGTCAGGATCGAGGGAGGGAAAGCGTTCACCACCAGCACGGCGGCCGTGCTGGTGACGGAGCCCGCAGGGTTGGTCACTGTGACCGTGTAGCTGCCGGCGTCGGAAATCCGCGCGTTGGCGATCGTGTAGGTGTTGGAGTTCGCGCCGGGGATCACGGTGCCGTTTCGACTCCACGAGTAAGCGAGGGGTGCACTGCCGGAGGCGGCGACGGAGAAGGCGGCCGGTGAATCGGCGGATACGGTCCGGCCCTGGGGATGGCTGGTGATCGCGGGGAGGGTCGCGGCGACCTCGAGCGACGCGTAGTTGCTCCAGGCTGTGCCGGCGGCATTGGTGACCTGCACGCCGTACGATCCCGCATCGGTGGGCTGAACGTTGGCGAGCGTGAACGTGGAACCGGTGGCGCCGGCGATGGGCGAGGAGTAGAGGAACCACTGGTAGGCGAGGGGCCCGGTGCCGTTTGCGGTGACGCTGAAACTCACGGTTTGCCCGGCGATCGCGCTGACATTCGCCGGCTGGGTCGCAACGGTCGGCCGCTGGCTGACGGCGAGGGTCGCGGCCCCGCTGATCGATGAGCCGCTCGTGTTCGAGACGATACACCGGTACTGGTCGCCGGTCATTCCGACGGAGGTGCCATAGACCAGGAGACTGGCAGTCTGGGAGCCCACCACCACGCCGGCGCTGTCCGTGAGCGGTGTCCACGACCCGGAGCCGCCCACCCGCCGCTCCCATTGGTAGTAGAAATAGCCGTACGTGAGCGGCGTGCCGCCGGCCGCCACGGAAAAGGTTGCAACGTTGCCTGCGGCCACGGCGGTATTGGCCGGCTGCCGGACGAAGTTCGGGACCGTTTCGTTCACGACGAGCGTGGCGGCGCTGCTGGTCGCTGCACCCGTGGAGCCGGTGACCATGCAAAGGAACCGGTCTCCGTTCATCGGGGTGGAGGAAACAACGGAAAGCGTGGCCGAGTTCGTGCCGACATAGTCGCCGCTTTCCGCGATCCGGTTCCAGGTGCTGGTGCTCTCGGCTTGCCGGAACCATTGGTAGGTCAACGTGCCTGGCCCCCCGGTGGCGACGACAGCGAATGACGCCTTGGTCCCGGCGACGACGGTCTGGTTCGCTGGCTGGGAGGCGATCCCGATGCCTGCCGCCGGACGCTGCACCTCGACGACAAAATGGCAGAAGGTGCTTTTTCCCGCGGCGTTGGCTGCCTTGAGTGTGAAGAAATGGACGCCGTCGGGCAGTCCGGTGACGCTCACGGTACTGCCTGCAACCGAGCATTGGGTTGAGGCGGGCAGAACGGTGACGGCCGGGACGGGGCCCCCTGCGCTGCTGGCGGAGAAGCCGATCACGGCGGAGCCGTCGGATGAGGCGACGTGGGCGTTGGCGATGGTAAGCGTGGGGGTCGGAGTGCCGTCGAGATCGGCGAGGCGCCCGTCGACACTGGCGCGAAAATGTGTGCAGACGAGAAACGGGGTCTGAAACCGGTGGCCCTCCGGGTCGATCGCCTCGCCTGTGCAGAACTGCACGACCGATCGCTCGACGGCATCGTGCACCGCCATCACCTCGGCGGCATCGCGGGCGATGTAGACGAAGCCCAGCCGGAAACGCTTGGGAGACGTACGATAGGAAGGATTGCGCACGCCATAGCGGGCGACCGCGGCGGCGTGGTCGTAGGTCTCGACCGACGAATAGCCCACCGTGCCGTCTGCATGGAAAACCGGGGAATTGAGCGCGTACGTCGTGGGAAACCGCTCGCCGGCGCCGAGCAGGTAGAGCGTCTGGTCGGCGTAGACCTGGCGATCGTTGCTGTGCAGATTGTCGATACGTTGGTAGCGAAAGCCCGTCGTCGGGTCGCCGTAAATCTTGTTCACCGTTATGCCGCCGTCGCTGGAATGCTTGGCGCCCATCTGGCAGTCGATCGTGGTGTTGGGCAGCCAGTGTCCGTTGCTCAAAATGCCCGGCCCCACTCCGCTGACGTTGTTGAAGAACTGGCAGCCCCAGGCGTGGCCGAGCTCATGATCGAAAACGGCGAGCACCGGGCCGAACAGCGGGCCCTCAAGGTTGTAGCGGCAGAAATCCACCGTCGCGAAGGACTGCGCGGCCGAGGGATTTCCGTTACCGATGCCGGAGGAACCGGGACCGGCGCTGATGCCGGTGGCCTTGTAGGTCCCGGTGATATAGTTCGGTGTCAGGTTGAATCCGGTGTTGGCAAGGTAGCAGATCGAGAAATAGTCGGCTGGGAACAGGGTGGTGAGCTTGGTGAACGCGGAGCTGAGCCGCGTGAAAGGCGAAGCGTAGATGTCCGTGTAGGCGGTCGACGGCGTGGCCCAAGCGACGCTGGAGTCGATCACGAACAAGCAGTGTTCGGTTTGGTACGTCGTTTCGTCCAGCCGAACCAGCGTCGTGGCCGCCCACCCGACTGCGGTCAGCAGGCAATACGAAGCCACCACCAGCAGCCGGAGGAACCCGGGCGCAGGGTTCGACGCCAGGCGCAGGTCGATCGGTTCCTTCGCTGACATTGGTGGAAAAGTCTGCAAATCAATACCATCGGCCGCCAAACGACTTCCTTTAGTCCTACAACCCGCGATTCAACCAGGATGGACACGGATGAACACGGATAGAAACGAGTTGAGCCAAAGCAGGCACTCACCTTGTTGGTGAAGAACTGCATGCGTACCGAATCCGCGTTTATCTGTCCCGCGGCCGCGCATGCGCGTCAACCTAAGGGTGGTGTTCGTTGGAGGTGGGGTCGCCGACCCCGCGGGGATTGGTGTCGCGTGAAGAAATCGATCACCCGAGGCGGGACCGGTCGGTCCCGTCGCGGCCTCAGCGAGGCCACCTCCAACAAGAACAATGCGATTCCCCAGGCCCAATCCTTAAGTTGACGCGCATGCGCGGCCGCGGGATCCGTGGTTTATGAACGGGTCGACTCGTTTCGGCTGCGGAAATAGGTTGGTCCCAAAGTGAGCGGGCGGTCCGTTTCAGTCCGGCCACCCTCCGCGAGGCGGTGCCAGTGCGAGCGGTCCGTCGTCGCTTCGACTTCGTTCCGCAGCGCGACACGACCGACCTCGACCCGGTGGAGGATGAGTGAGAGAGAGCCCGGTGAAGGGGGGGACTGGATGCTTTTACCGTTTAATAACCGATTTGCATCAAGTCGTACTGGCGCCGCGCGAGGCGCTGCGCACGCTCGCTCAATCTATGTGTAAATCAACTGCGACCGTTGCCGGCCTGTGTGTTTCGCTCTGTATCAGCACGCTCCTCTGCGCGGCAGATCCGGCTCGGACCCCTGAGGGGTGGATTGCCGCGTTTCGCGAGCATTCGGCCCCGCGTCCTCAGTCGGCTGATCAAGGTGACGCACCGACTGATGATTTCGATCCGGGGCTCCGGTTCCGCCCACTCCTTCAAACCCTCCCGGATCCCGCACGGTGGCCGGAACTGCGACGGGCTTTGACCCAGGCCATCAGCGAGGCTCCGAGTGACACCCCCACGCACGACCGGCAGAAACTCCACGCCGCCCGCTGGTTGGTCGACTACCTCGTCGGGGACAAGGCCTCCGTCAAACGTGAGATTGATGGAATGATCGCTGCAGCGAAAGACGCGGCCTCTGACTCTCCGGCGGCCTGGGCGCTGTCGGGTGTGCAGAAATCCCTCGACGGGAATGACCGAGCTGCGGACTCGCAGCCCGAGCTCTTGAAGGTCTTTGAAAACTACCTCTCGCTTCTCGCGCCGCTGGATCTGGACGAAGTGAAGCGCATATTGGTGACGGAGGAAAATCTGAACCACCTCAAGAAAGTGGCTGAGGCCGGGAGTGCCTTCAGTCGTCGGGCTCAAGAAATTTTTGCCACGTACGAACGCAGCAAAGACAAAGAGAAGGCCGACAAGGAACTCGCCGCGGCGCGTGTCGAGTTTGAGGCCAAGACCGGTACTGAGCAAAAGGCATTGGGCAACCTGCTCGAAAATCCGCTGGTCCAACGGTACGCCTCGGTCCTCATGGGGCACGCCGAAAGCGAGCCTACGCCGGACTCGATCGATACCTTGGTGGTGCCTGATCTGGTGACTCTGCTGGGTGAGGAAAAAGCGGAGGCGATGCTCCGGCGCGCCCTGCGTCTCGGCGTTGCCTTGATGTTCGCCGAGACCACTGAGGCGGCGACCCGTCGACTCGTGCGGAAGGTCGTGATCGAAGAAATGTCCCACCTGAAAGCGCCGTCCTGGGGAGTGGTTGATCCCGAAAATCCCGCCGAGCTCTTCCGCCTGTTTAAAGAAAAGTTTCCAGACTTCAAAACCCGGGACTTTGCCTATGGGCAAGCTGCGGACGCTTACCTGGTTTGGCTGGTCGTCGAGGGGAAGGTTCAGGAAGCCGTTGCGCTCGCGAGTGAATCGGTCGGTGAAGAGGATCGGCACCCGCTTTACCGGCCCCTCTCACTCCTGGAGGAAAAACATCCTCAACGCCTGTGGACGTTTCTCGTCCAGTGGCTCTCGTCGTCGCCCCAACTCGACGAGTGGAGGCGGCTGAACGAGCTAGCCGCAAAGCTCGACCGGCAGGAAGAACTGAAGACACTCGTATCAAGTCTCTCGCGCACCGGGGCACTCCAAGGCTTGGGCCAATTCCGAGTGCTCCAGTTGCAAGCCGAGGTGGACCTGTCACTGGACGAAGTCGGCGCCGCCACCGCGAAGTATCACGAGCTGTTGACGGGCGCCGAACTCGCGAAGGATGATCTCCAAGAACGGCGGGACATTGCTTCCCGCTTGCTTGAACTCCACCGTATTCGCGCCGACGCAGCTGGCTTCGATGCGGTCGTCCGACTGTTTACGGATCGACTGGTGGCGGAGTGGAAAGCCAAGTCGACGATGGAGGTGATCAGCCAGGCAGCGAACTTTGCTGAACGGCTCGATGAGCTGGGAGCCAGCGACGAAGCGGCCCGGATCGATGACACGCTCGCAACCTGGATCGAGGATCATGATCGACGTGAGGCAGGGGCCAACCCAGAGCGGCTTTCGGATCACCGGCAAACTCAGTATGTCGCAGAAGGCCTCGTCGCCCGGAGATTTCGCACGGCCGTGGAGCAGGGGCGCTGGAAGGATGCCTCCCACCTGATTGAGGCGAATTCCTCGTGGAGAGGCGCCGATCTCTCAGACCTGCTCAGCCAGACCTCGGGCGAGAAGCTGGCAGCGCTCGGCATCGCGTTTGCTCAGACTGCGCTCCAGCAGGGCGACCGCGCGCGGGCCCGTCGCATCTTGGAGGCCTCCCTCGTCGAGGCCCCCGGAGAAGATGCGCTCTATGCGGCTTACGTGAGGCTGATGGGAGTGGACGCGCTTTCCCTCCTCGAAAAACTGGCGGCCGCCGACCGTTATCAGGAGCGGCCCCTGATCTGGCAGGCACGGCTGCAACTGGATGCTGGAGCGACGGATGCGGCCATCGCGACCTTGGAGCGGGCGATCAAGATCGACCCGTCGGATGGTGAAACCAAAGGAGGGAACCGCATGCGCGTGTACGCCTTCATGGCGGAGGCGATGAAGGCGAAAAACGACGCGACCAAAGCGGAGTTCTTCACCGGGGTCGTGAAAGCCATCCGCCACGCCGAACTCGCGGATCGATGGTTTGACCTCGGAAACTTCACGCGAGCGGTGGCGTTGTACCGCGAGGCCCTCGCTCTTTTCCAGGACGCCTACTGCATCCAGTCACGAATCGCAGTGCGCCTCGCGAAGGAAAACCGGATGGAGGAAGCGATTGCCCACTACCGCCGCGCCTTCGAATTGATGCCGGACAGCTTTGGCCGGGTGGAGAGCCATTGTTTCGGTTGTGAGCATATCTTCGCCGGTGACCAGCCGCAGGCCATTGCTGAAGAAGTATTCGAGCGTCTCTTACAGGCCGACGCCACCAAGCCACAGCTCTACTACCTGCGTGGCTATTTGCGGGAGGAGCAGGAGCGACGGGCTGAAGCCGCTGCCCTGTACCGACAGGCGGTCGCACTCGATCCGCTCTATCTCAACGCCTGGCGCAAGCTTGCCGGTCTGGCCGGCCCGCTGAATTTTACTCCGCAGGAGCGTGACGACCTCCTCCTCAAACAACTCGAGCTCGATCCAGGCGGGAGAACGGGACGGCCGGACCTGGGAAGCGTCGCCGACCTGCCCCGACTGTTCCAGGCCATCGCAGCCG
>JAEUGZ010000308.1 GCA_016794725.1 Opitutaceae bacterium
CATGCGATCGCCAAGCGCATCCGACCGGCGGTGGCTGCGATTGCCAAGAAGTACGGGGCTTCGGTCGCGGTGGCGGAAGTTCCACCCGGACCTCCGGTGTTGCAGTCGATTGTGGCGGAAATCTACGGCCCTGATGAAGGCCAGCGTCTCGCGCTGGCGAAGGAAGTCCGTGGCATCATGGAGGCCACCGAAGGGGTGGTGGACATCGATTGGTATGTGGAGGCCGACCAGCCCAAGATACGTTTTGTCGTGGATCGGGTGAAGGCGGCTTTGCATGGCATTCCCGAGGATGCGATCGCGCGGACCCTCGCTCTTGCGGCGCAGGGACAAGTGGTCGGGCTCTTGCACCGGCCGGCAGAGCGCGAGGATGTACCGATCGTTTTCGAACTGCCGGCGGCCAAGCGGTCGCAAGCGGAGTCGTTGCTGGCGTTGCGGGTGCGGACGGACGGGGATCCCACAGCTCCGCTGGTGCCGCTTTCCGAGCTGGTCCGGATCGAAACCACGGTCGGCGAACGATCCCTCTATCGGAAGAACCTGAAGCCCGTCACCTACGTCACCGCGGATGTGGCCGGAGCGGTGGAGAGTCCGGCCTATGCCATGGTGGGCATTCACCAGAAAATCCGGGCACTTGATGCACGCCGGTTCGGGGCGACCCAGGCGGAACTGGCGATCTTTCACCTCAACGTGCCTCTGGACGACCACGAGCCGGCGCTGAAGTGGGATGGCGAATGGCACATCACGCTTGAAGTCTTCCGCGACCTCGGTCTGGCCTTTGCCACGGTGCTGGTGTTGATCGCGATGCTCATGGTCGGCTGGTTCCGCAGTTTCGTCACACCGCTCGTGGTGATGGCGGCGATACCGTTTTCCCTTATCGGGATCCTGCCGGCGCACTGGGCGCTCGGGGCCTTCTTTACCGCGACGTCGATGATTGGTTTCATGGCCGGTGCCGGCATTGTGGTGCGCAATTCCATCATTCTGGTGGACTTCATCGAATTGCGCCGCAGTCACGGACAAAGCCTGCGCGAGGCGGTGGTGGAGGCCGGGGCGGTGCGTTTCCGGCCCATGCTGCTGACCGCGCTGGCGGTGGTGGTGGGGGCCAGCGTCATCCTCGCGGATCCCATTTTTCAGGGCCTCGCGATCAGCCTGATGTTCGGCGAGATCGCGTCGCTGCTGATCAGTCGCATGGCGGTACCGGTGCTCTACTACATGGCAAATGTCGGCGGCGAGTCCGTGAAGGAACCCGCGGCGGATGCCGGTCATGCGGGATCAACCTGAGTTCGCGCCCGTTCACTTTAACGCCCCAGAATCGACCCCTCTTCGTCCCTCTCCCATGTCCACTCCCGTCACCAAGCCCGGATTTCTCCGGCAGTCTCGCTGGAATCCCTACGCCGTCGGGGCCGCCATTGGCGTCCTCAGCTGGATCGTCTTCGCTGTGGTCGACAAGCCGCTCGGGGTGACCACCTCGCTTACCGGCCTTGCGGGTGCCTGTGCGGTGCCCTTTCTCGGTGCCGAGACCGTTGCGACGAATGACTATTTCAAAGCTCATGGCTTCAAGTGGGACTATGGCATGCTGTTCCTGGGCGGGATCGCCCTCGGTGGATTGCTCTCCGCGTTGATCTCGCGCAGCTTCCGGATCGAAGCGGTCCCCTCCGTCTGGCGCGAACGCTTTGGCGACTCCGTCGTCAAGCGCCTGGCTGCGGCTTTTCTCGGAGGCATCCTGGCGATGTTCGGGGCGCGCCTGGCCGACGGATGCACGAGCGGCAATGGCATCAGCGGAAGCCTGCAGCTGGCGGTGGGCGGTTGGACTTTTTTCCTTACCCTCTTCGCTTTCGGAATCCTCACCAGCCTTGTCCTGTTTGGCACCCGCGGTTCTTCGAAATCATAGCGTCCATGTTCGTTTCCCTCGCCCCCATGCACCTGCTTGCCGCCGTCACACCTCCGGTCACCGGATCCACCGCGCTCTTCGCTTCAGTCGTCCTCGGGGCGATTTTCGGTGCACTTCTTCATCGTGGGGGAGTGGCCAACTACACTGTGATTGTGAACCAGTTTCGCTTCCGCGATTTCACGGTTCTGAAGATCATGATGACCGCCATCATCGTCGGCGGGCTCGGTGTGCTCGCGCTCAACTCGGCGGGCCTCGCCAACTATCACATCAAGGCGGCCAATATGCTGGGAGTGACGATGGGTGCGGCGATTTTCGGTGTCGGCATGGTGCTCTATGGCTACTGCCCGGGCACCGCGATCGCCGCCGCCGCCTCCGGAAGTCTCCATGCGTTGGTCGGACTGGGCGGGCTTCTGGTGGGCGGCACGCTCTACGCCTTCAGTTTCCCCTGGATTGCCCGGTACGTGCTTCCCGTGGGTGCGCTTGGAAAAGTCCGGCTGCCCGACGTCACCGGTATTCCGGCGCTGGCCTGGTTTGCCGCCTTGATCGCGATTGCGGCCGTCGTTTTCTTCCTGATCGAGCGCGCGGAGCGCCGCACCGCCGCGGTGCGTGCAGGCGAGGCGTTCCGTTAACGGTCTTTCTCGACCTGCGCGCAGGCGGCGGTCCACCTGGCGAAGCGGGCGGGCCGGGTCGATCCGCGGTTTTCGGACGGGTCCTATTGTGAGTGCTGGCCGGCGGGCGTTTGGCGTCGATGTCGTCTGGTCAATTGGGATAGCGGCTGATGATGGTGCGGACGGTTTCCTTGAGTTGGGTGGTCTCGGGCATCGCGCTCACTTCGGCCACCGCGGAGCCGCGCCAGATCAGCTCGCGCGTCCGGGCATCAAAGACATCGACGTAGAGCGAGCCCTCTTTGTAGGCGTCCAGTTCCTGACGGCCCAGTCCACGGCTGAAGCGACCGTAACCCAGACCCAGCTCGGCGACCTCGAGTTTGTCCTGCAGTCCGCCGTGGATAAGAATGAAGGCGTCGGCGGAGTTGTCGGGTGACTTTCTCATGCCCTTGCTGGAAAAGGCACTGGCCGCCTCTTCACGAAGGTCACGCACCAGCGAAGGCGTGATGGCGGGATTCCGGGCGGGCGCGGTGAGGGGCTTGAGCAGGATGAACGATTGGTAGTGGGTGAAGTTCACCGCCGTGTCAGGGTGGGAACGGATGGTCGGAGCAGTGGTGTTGCAGCCGGAGAGCAGCGCGAGCGCGAGGCCGGCGCCGAGGAGGAGGACTAGAACGGAACGGTGTGGATTCATGATGAACAAG
Organism: Opitutaceae bacterium; assembly: GCA_016794725.1. Classification (GTDB taxonomy): domain Bacteria; phylum Verrucomicrobiota; class Verrucomicrobiia; order Opitutales; family Opitutaceae; genus UBA6669. The sequence continues at coordinate 3,192 of JAEUGZ010000308.1, forward strand.
GATGAGGACGGAGGGTTAAGGTGATGTCGGTTATGACTCACCGGTGGGTGAATCACGCGACGCCTCCGTTTTATCCCAGTTCACCTGAAGTCGGAATAGCACTTCCGGGTTATGCCGGGTGCGCGAGGTGCTGGTCCCGGCGTCCCGCAGCCGCGCATGCGCGTCGACCTGAGTGTGGTCGAAGGTGGGTGTCGGATGGAGGTGGGGTCGCCGAACCCCAAGTGCTAACATGGAGAAATGTCGAGGTAGAGACCCCCTCGGTGAACATTGCATTGATGGAGGGCGCCGCTCCGTCGGCGCCGGTTGCGCGTGGCGATCCCTTCCCGATCCAGAATGTTCTTTCGCTTCGAGGACAAGCGAGCCGGCGGGGGGGAACACGGCGCGCGTCCCCGCGGCGCCGTCGGAGCGGCGCCCTCCACCGGAACAGATCCGTGTCTGGCGCCCCTGCACGTGTTTCCTCAACGGCCGATCTCCTAAAGATGACGCGCATGCGCGACTGGGGGAAGGCCACCTCCACCAGAACCGGTGCGAATTTCCACACCCGGTCCTCAAGTTGATCCCGCGCGGACAGCACCCCGCAGCGAGGCGCCCGCTGTAGTGGAACTGCAATGACGCAGGGCCCGGCGCCCGGCTCTGGGTGCTGGCGCGCCTCGTACTGCGAACTGTCGGGTTAAGCCGACTTCGGGGTGTGAAACAAGGCCACCACGATGCCGGCGAGGAGGTATGCCACGACGTCGTGCACCATGGTCATGATGTGCCAGCCCCAGTCCTGGTGCCACCAGATGGCCTGACCCCCATTGGAGAAGAGCGTGAGCAGCACACCTATGGTCACACTGAACATGACCCGGCCACCAAAACCCTGAAACGAGGATGCCGCCTTGTGGACCATGAAGGCGAGCAGCAGACAGCTGATGAATTCGAGGGCGAACCCCTTGGCCATGACGGATGGATCCATTTCCGGAACGCCGCTTTTCTTGATGTGGACCATGGCGAATTGTCCGCGCTTCATTTGTTCAGCGATGACATCAGGGGTGCCGCGTGGGTCGGGAAGGACGTACGTGCCATCAGCCGGAAAAAGCTTGTTGAGCTCCGGACCGACATCGCCGACCGAGGCGAGCGATTTGTACGGAATGCCGCTGAGGCCGTAGTAGATGAAGCCCCAGAAAAACATGGCGAGTGCGGCCAGGAACGGGGCGAGCAGGAACTTTTTCATCGTTTGGAGGGGTGAGGGTTAAGCCAATCGACTGACTATCAGCGTGTAGTGGGGAAGCGCGGCGCCGGCGAGGAGAAAACCCACAATCCCTAGCATCCGGTTCGCCGCGTGGCTTCCGGCAAGGTTTTCAGGCACACGCAGGCCGGGACAGGGTCCAAGCTCGCGCAGACAAACGGTGTCGCCTTGCCAGGAGGTTCGGATATGAACGCCAGTCGTCTGCGCCCATTGAAATCCCGTCATGAAGCATCGTTCCCGTCTCGTCCTTGGAGTCATGTCGTTCCTCTCCTTTTTCACCAGCGTCTTTGCCGGGCCGCGTGACGACGCCTGGAAACAGGTCAACGATGCGATCGAGCAGCGGTTGCCGAAGACCGCGATTGACCGGTTGGGCCCAATTTTGACCGCCTGCCTGAACGAAAAGGCCTATCCGGAGGCAATCAAGGCGCTCGGGCTCAAGATCGCTCTGGAGGGTGAGCTACAAGGCAACCGACCCGAGGAAAAGATTGTCCGCCTCCAGGCGGAGCTTGAGACGGTTCCGGGGGAAATGAAGCCGGTGCTGCAGGCGATTCTGGCCCACTGGACCTGGCACTACTTTCAACAGAACCGGTGGCGTTTTTTGCAGAGGACCCCGACGGCATCCGCCCCTGGGACCGACCTGCAGAGCTGGGACCTGGCGCAGATTCTGACTGAGGTCGACCGTCGCTTCACTGCCGCCCTGGCCGACGAAGCCCTGCTCAAGTCTACTCCAATCCAAAGTTATGACTTCCTCCTGGAAAAGGGCACCGTACCCGACGTCTACCGGCCGACGTTGTATGACTTTGTCGCCTACGAGGCGCTGGCCTTCTACCAGGCGGGCGAGCAGGGGGCGGTCAAGGCCGAGGACGCCTTTGTGCTCGAGTCGGACAGCCCGATTTTCGACGAGGTGGCGGCGTTCACCGCCTGGAACTCTCCATCGGGTGACGAGGCATCGCCCGCGGTGAAGGCGATCCGCCTCTACCAATCCCTGTTGCAGTTCCATCGGAGCGACCGGGATCGGTCGGCCTTCTACGATGCCGATCTCGCCCGGCTGGATTTTGGTCGCAACAGCGCGGTGGGCGAAACCAAGTCGGAGCGCCAGCAGTCCGCCTTGAAGCGATTTGCCGCGGCCACCGCCGGCCACGAGGTGTCGGCCCGGGCGCTCGCGACGTTGGCCCGGCTGCTGCACGAAGCAGGCGACTCCGTCGCCGCCCATGGTCTCGCCCGACGCGGCCGTGACGCCTTTCCCCGCAGTGCAGGTGGAGCGATGTGCCGCGCGGTGATCCAGGAGATCGAGGCGAAGTCGGCTCGTGTGGTGACCGAAGGGGTCTGGAACGCGCCCTGGCCGACACTCGATGTCACCTACCGCAACGTCAGCCGGGTGTACTTCCGCGCTGTCCGACTCGATTTCGAAGCCTTCCTCAAACGGCGTCAGTGGAACTTCGGCCAGGTTGATCGCGACCTGGAAGAGGAAGCACTGGCGACCACTCCGGCGCTGGCTTGGAGCGCCGACCTCGAGCCGACCACCGACTTCCGGGAACGCACGCAGAAAACCGCGGCTCCGAAGTCACTTAAAGTCGGATACTACGTGATCCTTTCGAGTCACGCTGCCAACTTCGGTGACACCGACAATGTGGTGAGCGCCAGTCTGGTGTGGGTGAGCGATCTGGCGCTGATCACCCGAACGAATGCCGGTACCGAGGGCGATGGCGGATTTGTGCTCAACGCGAACACCGGCGCGCCCGTTTCCGGCGCGAGGATCCGCACCTGGACGAGCGACCGCGAGGGGCGCTTCCTCCCCTCTGAATCGACCCGCACGGATGAACGCGGGGCATTCTCGCTGCCGGGCGCTGGCCGGCGGGTGCTGCTGCTGGCCGAACACAACGGACACGCGGTTGCGAGCGATCAGTTCCTCTACCTCGGGCAGGTGAGTCGCCACGAAGAGAGTCGCACTTCCTCGGTGCTCTTTACCGATCGTGCCCTCTACCGTCCGGGTCAGAGCGTCCACTACAAGGGTATTTCCCTGCAGCGCGACGGAACTGCCGGGGGATATGCAGTCCGGGCCGGGGTGCGCCAGACGGTGATTTTTCAGGATCCGAACGGGCAGGAGATCACGCGGGCGACGCATGTGTCCAACGACTACGGCTCCTTTAGCGGCGTGTTTGTGGCGCCCCGGGATCGGCTGCTGGGCAGCATGAGCCTGCGCCTGGAGAACGGGGAGGGTGGGGTCGAGGTTCGCGTCGAGGAGTACAAGCGGCCGAAGTTCCAGGTGGAGCTGGCCGCGCCGACCGAAGCCGCGACCCTGGACAAAGCCGTTGCGCTCTCCGGAAAGGCCACCGCTTACACCGGCGCGGCCATTGGCGGGGCCAAAGTCAGCTGGCGCGTCGAGCGCCAGTCGCAATTGCCGCTCTGGTGCTGGTGGTGGCGGCCAGCCCCATCGCAGGCCATCGCACGGGGCAAATCCGTGACCGCACCCGATGGCACCTTTCCCATCACCTTTACGGCGGCACCCGATCGCGCGGTCCCGGCGAAGAACGAACCGGTGTTCGTGTTCACGGTGCATGCGGATGTGACTGACACCACGGGCGAGACCCGGTCCGTGTCACGAACCGTCAGCGTCGGCTATGCCGCGCTCCAGGCCACGGTGTCGGCCAGCGAGTGGCAGACACCGGCCAAGCCGGTCGCACTGACTGTCGAAACAAAGTCGCTCGAGGGTGAGCCCCTCCCCGCCCGGGGCACGGTGACCGTGGATGCATTGATTCAACCGTCGCAGGTCGAGCGCAAGGACCTCTCACGTGAGCGTTTGTGGTGGGGCCGCCCGGCGGGAGAGCCTCCGCTCGATCCGACCAATCCCGACTCGTGGAAGGCGGGTCGCCGCGTGCTCTCGCTGCCTTTCACGACCGGTGCCGACGGCGTGACGACACTGGCGGCGTCCCTGCCGGTGGGGATCTACCGGGCGAGCCTGGTGACCCGGGACGCATTCGGCCGCGAGGTCACCGCTCGGAGCACGCTCGAGGTGATGGATCCCGCCAGACGAACCTATGACGTCAAGGTCCCGAACCGCGTGGCCGCGCCCACCTGGAGCGTCGAGCCCGGGCAGACGTTTACGGCGCTCTGGGGCACGGGTTACGACCAGGGCCGGGCCTTTGTCGAGCTGGAGTCCGACGGGAAGATGCTTCAGCGGTATTGGACCCCCCCCGACGTGACGCAGTCGCGAATTGAACTGCCGGTCACCGAGGCGATGCGCGGCGGCGTTTCATTGTCGATCACCTATGTGCGCCAAAACCGCTCCTACGTGACGCAGCGGGTGGTGGAGGTGCCGTGGTCGAACAAGGAATTGTCCCTCACGTGGGAGCGCTTCCGCTCCAAACTCGAACCTGGACAACCGGAAACGTGGACGGCGGTGGTGGCGGGGGAGGGTGCCAAGCAGCGCGCCGCCGAAATGGTGGCCACCCTGTATGATGCTTCCCTCGATCAGTTTTACCCGCACTCCTGGCCGACGGCGTTCACTCTCTTTCGACGGGAGGCGCCTGCCCGATGGATCGCGTTTCACAACCAGCTCCGCGACTTCCAGTACCTCAGGGGTGAGTGGAACGCGCCGACTGAAAGCGTGGACTGGAGCTACCGTGCCTTGCCGCCGAAACTTGTGTCGGGCGTGGGAATCGCGGGTGAGACGGTGACCCTGTCCCTCTTTCAGGTCAGCTCGGCCCCTGTTCGCGGTGGTCGAGGTGCGATGGCCAAGATGGCGCAAGCTTCGGCACTCGCGGCCCCTGCAGCAGCCGATTTTGCAGGGAATGCGGTGACCGGCCAGGCACCCCAGCAAGGCACCCCACCCCCGGTGGCCCCCGACCTCTACCAGGTCACGGCACGCAAGAATCTTCAGGAGACTGCTTTCTTCTTTCCCCACCTGCTCGCGGGCGACGACGGCCGGGTGAGGCTGCAGTTTACAATGCCCGAGGCGCTGACCCGGTGGAAGTTCCTGGGATTCGCCCATGACCGGGAACTGCGCTCGGGTTTACTGACCGACGGGGCTGTCACCGCCAAGGACCTGATGGTCGAGCCGAATCCCCCGCGGTTTGTCCGGGAAGGCGATGCGATTGAGTTCACCGTCAAGGTCAGCAATCAGGCGGACACGCCTCAGGAAGGTAAAGTCAGAGTGACGTTCACCGATGCCGCAACCCTCGCCACCGTTGATGACGCTTTGGGAAATGGCTCGAACGAACTGGCTTTCGCCGTGCCGGCCAAACAGTCGCGCACCTACTCCTGGCGCATCACCGTGCCGGACGGACAGGGATTCCTCACCTACAAGGCGGTGGGCGCGACCGGCAAGACCAGCGACGGCGAGGAGGGAATGATCCCGGTCTTGAGCCGTCGTATCCTCGTCTCGGAGTCGTTGCCCTTGCCCATTCGTGGACCGTCGACCCGGGAGTTTGAGTTCAAGAAACTCATTGAGTCCGCGGCCTCGGACACGCTGCGAAGCCAGTCTCTCACCGTCCAGATGGTATCACAGCCTGCCTGGTACGCCGTGATGGCGCTGCCGTACCTGATGGAGTATCCCTACGAGTGCAGCGAGCAGGTCTTCAACCGGCTTTACGCCAATGCCCTCGCGCGGCATGTCGCCCAGTCCGATCCCAAAATCCGCCGAGTCTTCGACCAGTGGAAGGGCACACCGGCCCTCGACAGTCCGCTGGAGAAGAACGAGGCCCTGACCTCGATTCTGCTCGAGGAGACGCCCTGGCTTCGTCAGGCGAAGGCGGAGAGCCAGGCACGCCGTCAGGTCGGGCTGCTCTTTGATGGCAACCGGCTGGATGAGGAGACCTCCCGTCTGGTTCGCTCCCTCACCGAGCGGCAACTGGGGGGAGGCTTGTGGCCCTGGTTCCCGGGCGGACCGCCCAGCGAGTACATCAGCCTGTACATTGTCGCGGGCTTTGGGCGATTGCGTCACTTGGGAGTGAAGATGGATCTCTCCGCGGGTGTGAACGCGGTGCCCGCGCTCGATGCCTGGATGGAGGAGAGGTATCGGCAGATCGTCGACCGCGACACCTATGTACCGAGTTCCCTCGATGCGCTCTATCTCTATGGTCGCAGTTTCTACCTCGCGGACCGGCCGGTGGCGCCCGGGCAGGCGGAGGCGGTGCAGTATTATTTGCGACAGGCACGCCGACACTGGACGAAACTGGAAAGTCGACAGAGCCACGCGCATCTTGCCTTGGCGCTGAAGCGGTGGGGAGACACGACCACGCCAGCGGCGATTCTGGCCTCGCTGAAGGAGCGCAGTGTGGAGAGCGCCGAACTTGGCCGCTTCTGGAACGACCGCGAACCGGGTTGGTGGTGGTACCATGCACCGATCGAGACGCAGGCCATGATGATTGAGGCTTTTGCCGAGGTGGCCCAGGACGCTCAGATGGTGGAGGACTGCAAGGTGTGGCTGCTGAAGCAGAAGCAGACGCAGGGGTGGAAAACCACCAAAGCCACGGCGGATGCGGTGTACGCGCTGCTGCTGCGCGGGGATGCGTTGCTGTCGAGCGATGCCCGCGTGGAGGTGTCCCTGGCGGGCGAAACCATCCAGCCCGAAAAGGTCGAAGCGGGAACGGGTTTTTATGAGAAGACCTTTGTGCGCGACGAGGTGCGTCCCGCCATGGGCCAGATCACGGTGCGCAAAGTCGATGCGGGCGTGAGCTGGGGCAGCGTGCATTGGACCTACCTGGAGGACTTGGCCAAGGTCACGCCCCACACCGACACCCCCTTGCGCCTGAAGAAGACCCTGTTTGTGGCCGAGACGACCGCAAAGGGTCGCGTGCTCAAACCCGTGACCGGTGGGGTGGCGGTGGGTGACGAATTGGTGGTCCGACTCGAACTGCGCACCGACCGCGATCTGGAGTACGTGCACCTGAAAGACCAGCGTGGCAGCGGCACCGAGCCGATCGAGGTGTTGAGCCGCTACCGCCATCAGGACGGCCTGTCCTACTATGCCAGCACCCGGGACACCGCCAGTCACTTCTTCATCGATTACCTGCCGAAAGGCACGTATGTATTCGAGTACTCGACACGCGTGCAGCTCAGGGGCCGCTACCAATCCGGTCTGGCGGAGATCCAGTGCATGTATGCCCCGGAATTCAACAGCCACTCGGAGAGCCTGACCCTTCAGGTGGACTAGGCGGCGCCGCGGGAGCCGGCCCCGGAGCGCGGGGCCGGCCTTGCGGCTGGCGATTGGCGTAGAATTACGCCATTCTCCGGGCTTGGCCCAACCGTGGTCCACACGTTTCGTCGGGGTCCCCCATGAGCCACTCCACGTCCCCGCATTCCCACCCCGCCCTCAGCGATGCCGGCGAGGTGGTCAAACGCGCCATTGAAGAACCGGCCCGCTACGGTCTGCGACACTGGTCGGGTTGGGTCCTGGGCCCGGGTGCCCTGCTGGTGACCCTGCTCCTGCCGCCGCCGGAGGGCCTGAGTGTCGCCGGCTGGCGCACGGCCGGAGTCGCGTTGTTCATGGCGGTGCTCTGGATCTGCGAATCGGTGCCGATTCCGGTCACGGCGTTGTCGCCGCTCGTGCTTTTCCCCGCTCTCGGCCTGGGAAGCATCCACCAGACCACTGCACCGTACTCGAGTCCCATCATTTACCTCTTCCTCGGGGGCTTCCTCATTGCGATCGCCATGCAGCGATGGAACCTCCACCGGCGGCTGGCGATTTCCCTGATTGCGGTGATGGGATCACGGCCGACACGGATCGTCGCCGGTTTTCTGCTCGCCTCCGCCGTGGTCAGCATGTGGGTCAGCAACACGGCGACCGCCTTGATGATGCTGCCGATCGCGCTGTCCGTGGTCCAGGTCCTGCCGGCCTCCACTTCGCAGGTGCGGCCCTTCAGCGCGGCGCTCCTCCTTGCGGTGGCCTACGGTGCCACCACCGGAGGCATGGCCACCCTGATTGGCACTCCGCCCAACGCGCTCCTCGCGGCGTATGTGAACAAGGTGTATGGCATCACCATTGGCTTTGGTCAGTGGATGTTGATCGGAGTACCGATCGTGATGGTGACGCTTCCGGTCGTCTGGCTGGTGCTGACCCGGGTGTCATTCCGCCTCGATGCGGCCGAGATTCCGGGCATGACCGCCCTGATCCAGGCGGAAAAGGCGAAACTCGGCTCCTGGTCGTTGGGCGAGCGACTCGTGCTTGTGGTCTTTGCCTTCACCGCGCTGGGCTGGATATTCCAGCCTTGGTTGACGACGCACGTCCCTCTGTTGACCGACACCAGCATTGCGATGATCGGCGGGCTGTTGCTGTTTGTCCTGCCGGTCAATCTGCGTCGCGGTGAGTTCGTGATGAACTGGCAGGCCACGAAGAGCCTGCCCTGGGATGTGCTCGTGCTCTTCGGTGGAGGCCTCAGTCTTGCCGGCAACATCGAGAAGCACGGCTTGTCACGCTATCTCGGCGACCTCTGCACCGGACTGCAGGGCGTACCCATGATCCTGATTCTGGCCCTGGTCTGCTTCGGCATCCTCATGCTGACCGAGCTGACCAGCAACACGGCCACCGCGGCGACCTTTCTCCCCATTGCCGCGGCGCTGGCACTCAGCCTGGGGCAGAATCCCCTGCTGTTTCTCATCCCGTGCGCACTCGGTGCCAACTGTTCCTACATGATGCCGGTGGGCACACCGCCCAATGCGATTGTCTTCGGGAGTGGGCAGGTGTCCCTCCCCCAAATGGCCGGGGCGGGCATGTGGCTCAATCTCGCGCTCGTGCCGATCGTACTTGGGATGGTCTGGATCCTTGCACCCCTGGTGTTTGGTCTGCAGATCGACTTCGTGCCCGACTGGGCCCGCGCCCCGGTCCGCGGCTGACCCGCCGGCCGCCCGGCCAATGCCCCGCGGCAAGTGTCATCCGGCGGATGACAGAGCGCGAGACGGATGAAGTGTCATCCAATAGATGACACGGGGTGCGACGGACGAAGTGTCATCCCGCGGATGACAGTGGCCGGTCGGTGGAGGTGTCATCGGGTGGATGACACTGGGCGGAGCGGGGGGAGGGGTGGCAAACGCCACTCGACTTGCCGGCATGGCCGGGCTAGCCCTCTGGCTCCGCTTCCCCCTCCCTGCATGTCCAGCCTTACTGACGTCGCCAAACGCGCCCACGTTTCGATCGCCACCGTGTCCCGGGTGATCAACCACTCCGACAAGGTCGTGGAGAAGACGCGACTGGCCGTGCAGAAGGCGATGGAGGAGTTGGGTTACCAGCCCAACCGGGTCGCCCGGCGATTGCGACAAAAGGGCGGTCGGCGTCACCTGCTCGGCCTGATCCTGCCGGACATCCAGAATCCCTTCTTTGCCGAAATCGCGCGGGGCGTGGAGGACGTGGCCTACGCCAACCAATTCGCGATGATTCTCTGCATCTCAGACGAGAATCCGACCAAGGAGGCGTTCTACCTCGACGTCATGCGGGCGGAGTCGGTGGATGGAGTCATTCTGCCCCCCATTGCGGAACGCGATGCCGCCGTCCTGAAACTGGCGCAGTCGGGCATGCCGATTGTCACCGTCGACCGGACGCTGCACGGCGCCTCGATTGACACGGTGGAGGTGGACAACTTTCAGGGGGCGTACGAGGCGGTCGAGCACCTCGTGAAACTCGGGCACAAACGCATCGGCTTGATTGCGGGTCGGGCCAACCTTTCGACCAGCCGGGATCGCCAGCGCGGTTACGAGGAGGCGCTGATCGCGGCCAAACTCCCGGTGCGCCCTGATTACATCCGGGTCGGCGACAACAAGCAGGCCAGTGGCCGGGGACTCGCCGACGAGTTGCTCAGCCTCAACCCCCGGCCCACCGCGCTCTTCGTATCCAACAACCTCATGGCGGTTGGCGCGCTGGAGGCGATCCACATGAAGAAACTGAAGGTGCCGCAGGAAGTGGCGCTGATTGGTTTCGACGACCTTCCCTGGGCTGAGGCGCTCGACCCGCCGCTCACCGTGGTGCGCCAACCCGCCTACGAAGTTGGCCGCGCCGCGGCAGAGATGCTGCTCAAACGCCTCGGCGACCGCTCCCTGCCCGCGGCGTGGCTCCGGCTGCGGCCGAGGCTGATCATTCGGAATTCGTGCTGATCCGTCGGATCCGTCCGCTCCCGACGATTGCCGGGCTAAAAATGTAAACCTTTACATTGCCTTTTCAAGAAAGCTCGTTTTTGTCGCCCGCACCCCAACCCCTGCGGCCTGATGGCACTGCCTGAACCCCCTTTGCTGGCGATGCATGGCATCGCGAAACGCTACCCTGGCGTGGTCGCGCTTGATGCGGTCGACCTCGAGGTGCGTCGCGGCGAGGTGCACATCCTGCTGGGCGAGAATGGCGCGGGGAAGTCCACGCTGATGAAAGTCCTCGCTGGAGCGGTCCGGCGGGATGCGGGTGATGTTCGTATCGACGGCAGACCGGTTGATTTGGGCGACCCGCGGGCGGCGCAGCGGGCCGGCGTCAGCATCATTTACCAGGAGTTCAATCTCGTGCCGCACCTGTCGGTCGCGGACAACCTCTACCTCGGACGTGAACCGCGCGGCCGGTGGCCGGGTTTGATCGACCGTCGTGCCCAGGCCCGGAATGCGGCGCGGCAGCTGGAAGCGCTCGGGGTTGCCCTTGACCCCCAGGCCCGGGTGGCGGATTTGGGCGTGGCGGAGCAGCAGATGGTCGAGGTCGCCAAGGCACTGTCGATCGATGCGAAGATCCTGGTTATGGACGAGCCTACCTCCGCGCTAACGGAGAAGGAGATCGAACGGCTCTTTGCGGTGATCCGGTCGTTGCGGGCGCGCGGCGTGGCGGTGATCTACATTTCCCATCGCATGGAGGAGTTGTTCCAGATTGGCGATCGGGTGACCGTGATGCGCGACGGTCGACATGTCGGCACGTGCCTTCTGGCTGACAGCACGATGGATGAGCTGATCCGGATGATGGTGGGCCGGTCGCTGACCGAACAGTTTCCGAAGCGGACGGCCCGGATTGGGGAAGAGGCCTTGCGCGTCGAGGGCCTGAATCGTCGGGGGGTGCTGCACGACATTTCGTTTTCGTTGCGGCGAGGTGAAATCGTCGGGCTGGCCGGGCTGATGGGCTCGGGCCGCACGGAACTGGCGCGGGCGATTTTTGGTGCGGATCGGATTGATACCGGTCGCATCTGGCTCAGGGGGCGGGCGGTCACGATCGGTTCGCCGCAGCAGGCGATTCGCGAGGGCATGGGGTTTCTGACGGAGGATCGCAAACGTCAGGGACTCGTGCTCTGCCGCGACATCGAGGAGAACACCAGCCTGGCCCACCTGGGCCGCTTCACCCGGGCCGGCGTGCTGTCGCCCCGGCGTGCAGCCGAGACCGCAGGCCGGCTCGCCGCAGAGCTCCGCGTGAAGACACCGGGTCTCGGACAGCGGGTGGTCAACCTGAGCGGAGGCAACCAGCAGAAAGTCGTCCTGGCGAAGTGGCTGTGCCGCGAGGCCGACGTGTTGATCTTCGATGAACCGACTCGAGGCATCGACGTGGGTGCCAAGGCCGAAATCTACCAGCTCATCCAGCGCCTGGCCGGCGAGGGCCGGGCCATCCTCATGATTTCCTCCGAACTGCCCGAGATCCTCGGGTTGAGTGACCGCATCCTCGTCATGCACCGCGGACGCCTCGCCGGTGAGTTTCGCGGCGGTGAGGTCACTCCGGAACAACTGCTCCACTGCGCGCTCGGTGCGCACCCGGTCGCATGATGCCTCCCCGCTTTCTCGTCACCCACGCGCGTCAGGCCGGAACCGTTGCGGTCTTTGTGGTGCTGTGTCTGATCCTCAGCCTGCTGACGCCTCACTTTCTGACCACGAGCAATCTGCTCAATGTGGCGCAGCAAACGGTGATCAACGCGGTCATCGCGGTGGGCCTGACCTACGTCATACTCTCCGCTGGCATTGACCTTTCGGTCGGCTCCGTGCTCGCCCTGGCCGGGGTGGTGCTCGCGCTGGCCCTCCAGGCGGGATGGCCCGTGCCGCTCGCGATCGGAGCCTGTGTGCTCGTGGGTGCGGCCTGCGGAACGGTGAACGGACTGCTGGTCGCATTCGGGCGGCTGCCGCCCTTCATCGCGACCCTGGGCCTCATGAGTGTGGCGCGGGGCGGAGCGTTGTTGGTGACCGACGGGCGGCCGGTATCGGGGTTTGACGCGTCCTTCCGCTGGCTCGCGACCGGTGAGGTGCTGGGCATCCCCGTTCCCGTCTGGTGCATGCTGGGGGTGTATGCGATTGCTCACTTCGTGCTGAAGCGGACCAAGTTCGGCCGTTACGTCGTCGCGATTGGCGGCAACGAGGAGGCCTCGCTGCTGTCGGGCGTGCCGGTGGCCGCGTGCAAGGTCGGGATATACGCCCTCGGGGGGGGCCTTGCGGCCGCCGCGTCGGTGCTCCTCACGGCTCGACTGAACTCGGCGCAGCCGATCGCCGGACTCAGCTACGAACTCGATGCCATCGCCGCCACGGTCATTGGAGGGACGAGCCTGATGGGGGGGCAGGGCTCGGTCTTCGGTACCCTTGTGGGCGCACTGATCATGGGTGTGCTGCGCAACGGCCTGAACCTGCTCGGAGTGTCGTCGTATGTGCAGCAGGTCGTGATTGGCGCGGTCATCATTGCCGCGGTCCTGCTCGACTCCGTCTTCAAGGGTTCAAAACGCTGACCCATTTTCCCACCCCATGAGATTCACCCACGTCCTCCTGCTTGCCGCAGCCGTGACCGGCCTGGTCGCCGGTTGCGGACGCCAGTCCGGTTCCTCCTCCTCGGCGACGCCTGGCAAGGCCCCCGGTCCGGTCATCGCGCTGGTTCCGAAAACCCTCAACAATCCGTTTTTCCTCGACATGCAGCGGGGTGCGGAGGAGGCCGCCAAGGCGGCGGGAGTGACGCTGGTGGTGCAGGCGGCCGAGCGGGAGACCGATGTGGAGCGTCAGATGCAGATCATCGAGAACCTGATCCAGCGCAAGGTCGCCGCGCTGATCATCGCGCCGAGCGGTTCGCGGGAAATCGTCCCGGTGGTGCTGAAGGCGAACCAGGCCGGCATTCCCGTGCTCATTGTGGATACACGCCTGGATGCGGCGGCGATGCAGGCGTCGGACGGAAAGACGGTGACCTTCATCGGCTCCGACAATTACGAGGGAGGAAAAATCGCCGGAAAATTTGCGGTCGAGCGCTTGGGAGGGCAGGGGCGCGTGGCGGTGCTGGAGGGGATCGCGGGCCATGAGACAGGGGATGCGCGCGTGCGCGGATTCCGTGAGGCGCTGAAGGGCGCACCCGGCATCACCCTGGTCGCTTCCCAGCCAGCCAACTGGGAGCGCGACCAGGGCTACACGGTGTTTCAGAACATCCTGCAGGCGAATCCGACTGTCACGGCCCTGTTTGCGGCCAACGACCTGATGGCCCTGGGAGCGGTCGAAGCAATCGCCGCTGCCGGCAAGACCGGGAAAGTCACCGTGATTGGTTTTGACGCGCAGGACGAGGCGCGCGCCGCGGTGAAGGCAGGCAAGATGGCTGCGACCATCGCGCAGAACCCCGCCCTGATGGGCCGCACGGCCGTGGAGAAAGCTCTGGCCCACTTGAAAGGAGAGACGGTGCCGGCCGAGATCGGCGTCGCCATCGAGCTCGTGAAATGACTTTTCCATGAACAAGCCACTCAACATCGGAGTCGTCGGGCTCGGCCGCCTCGGCAGTCAGTACGCCCGCTATTTCACGTCGCGCATCACCGGCGCGCGCCTGCAGGCCGTGTCGGATGTGAATCCGGCCACGGTCAAGGCGGTCGCCGCCGAGACCGGCGCGGCGCGATCCTACCTCGACTACCACGAACTGGTCGCCGATCCCACCGTTGACGCGGTCGTGGTCATGACCCCGACCAAGCTGCACGGGGAGGTGGTGATCGCGGCCGCCGCGGCGAAGAAACCCATCTTCTGCGAGAAACCGCTCTCGCTCGACGTCGGTGAGGCCGAGCAAATGAAGGCGGCTGTGGCCCGGCACGGGGTGTTCTTCCAGCTTGGTTTCATGCGCCGTTTCGACCGGGCCTACGCCGCGGCGAAGAAGCGCATCGACTCGGGCGAGATCGGCACCCCGGTGATGTTCAAGTCGAGCTCCAAGGACCAGCTCCCTCCTCCAGTCGAGTACCTGCGTCCGGCCAACAGCGGCGGATTGTTCATCGACATGGGTATCCACGATTTTGATCTGGCGCGTTGGTACATGGGCGAGGCGACGGATGCTTACAGCGTCGGCAACAACGTCGCGTTCCCGGAGATCGCAACCGTGGGTGACGTCGAAAGCGGGCTGACCCTGCTCAACTTCGCCAGTGGCGCAATTGGTTCGATCAGTCTCAGCCGCATCGGCATCTATGGTTACGGCATCCACACCGAGATTGTCGGCACCCAGGGCACGATTCAGATCGGCTATGACCGGGAGACTGCGATCCTCGTGATGAAAAAGGACGTCATCTCCCACGACACCATCCCGGGTTTCTACGAGCGTTTTGAGCAGGCCTATCTGACGCAGCTGCAGAACTTCGTGGACAATCTCCACTTCGGACGTCCCTCGCCGATCGGCTGCGACGATGGCATCGGTGCGCAGCGGGTGGCGCTCGCCGCCACCCGCTCCGTTCACAGCGGTCACCGGGAAAGGGTCGTCTAGACGCGGCTCGTCCCGCGCGTTTCTCAGAAAACGGGCTGGACAGTCGATTCACCCAACGTGTAATCGTTTACATTGTCATCCTTCGACATGCCTTCACCCCACGGCTCTCCCTGGTTGCTTCGTCCGGCGCGTCAGCGTTTCGCCCGTGGCTACACGCCCCTGCTTCACGAAGACCGGCATGCCTTGAAGGCTTCGGTCAAGGCGCTGATGGACTTCGGCGTCCTGCGCCAGGGCAAGGGCCAGGTGCATCGCTTACTCACGACGAAGGAAACGGTTTGGGTGCTGCTCCGCGGCAATGCCGAGATCACGAGTGCGGCGGGCCGGGTTGAAGTGACGCGGTCCTCGCTCTTTGACGAAGCTCCGACGGTCCTTCAGGTTGGGGCCGGTGAGTCGGTGGCCTTGCGCTCACTCGCGGCCGACACCGAGTGGGCGGTGGTGGCGGCGACCAATGCGCGCCTGCGGGGGGCGAGACTCATCTTGCCGGCCGAGGTGGCCAATGAAGACCGCGGCGTCGGGCTGGCGCAGGACGCCTGCCGGCGTACGGTGCGCACGGTGTTCGACTATTCCACGCGGCAGGATTCCCAGTTGGTGGTCGGAGAGGTGGTCAATCGTGCCGGCCGGTGGTCCAGCTACCCTCCGCATCATCATCCCCAGCCCGAGGTGTACCACTACCGCTTCACCGAGCCTCAGGGGTATGGTCACGCGGAGTTGGGCGAGGACGTGGTCAAGGTGAGGGACGGGGATTCGACCCTGATTCCGGGCGGCCTGGACCACGCGCAGGTGGCGGCACCCGGCTACGGGATGTACTATCTCTGGATTGTCCGTCACCTTCCCCGACGGCCCTACAAGGGCTTCACCTTCACCCCTGATCACACCTGGCTGCTTGATCCCAAGAACCAAGGTTGGAAACCGTCTGTATGAAAACTGTCCGTACCACCGTTGGAGCTGCCATCGTCCGTTTTCTGCAGGTGCAGTATGTGCGCCGTGATGGCGTCGAGCACCGCCTCATTCACGGGATCACCGGCATTTTCGGTCATGGCAATGTCACCGGCCTCGGCCAGGCGATTGAAGAGCATGGCGGCAAGGCGCTGCCCTACTACCAGGCGAAGAATGAGCAGGCCATGGTGCATATGGCCACGGCGTTCGCCAAAACCCGGCAGCGCTTGGGCACCCTGGCCTGCACGTCTTCGATTGGACCCGGAGCCACCAACATGATCACCGGCGCGGCCACCGCCACGGTCAACCGGCTCCCGGTCCTGCTCTTGCCGGGCGACATCTTCGCGAACCGCCGCCCGGCTCCGGTGCTGCAACAGCTGGAAAACCCGGGGTCCCAGGACATCAGTGTCAACGACTGTTTCAAACCCGTCTCCCGCTACTGGGATCGCATCAATCGTCCCGAGCAGATTCTGACCGCGCTGCCCGAGGCCATGCGGGTGCTGGCGGATCCGGCCGAGACGGGTGCGGTGACGATCGCGCTGCCTGAGGACGTGCAATCGGAGGGCTTTGATTGTCCCGTGCACTTCTTTGCCAAGCGTGTCTATGACGTGGCCCGGAACGTGCCCCTTGCCAGCCAGATCCGGGCGGCGGCCGAGATCCTCCGCGCCGCGCGGCGGCCCTTGATTGTCGCCGGAGGCGGGGTGCACTACTCCGACGCGTGCGCGGAGCTGCAGGCCTTTGTCGAGGCCACGAGTATCCCTGTTGCGGTGACTCAGGCGGGCAAGGGAGCCCTGTTGGAGTCGCACCATCTCGGACTCGGTGCGGTCGGCGTCACCGGCACCCTGGCGGCCAACCGCATTGCGCTGGAGGCCGACGTGGTGATCACGCTGGGCACGCGGCTGTCGGACTTCACCACGGCGTCCAAGACTCAGTTTCAGAATCCAAAGGTTCGGTTCATCGCGATCAACGTGCATGCGGCCGATGCGGTGAAACACGGAGCGCTGCCGCTCTTGGGAGATGCACGCGCCACCCTCGCCGCTCTTGGTCGCGCGGTGCGCGGTTGGAAGGCTCCGGCCTCCCATGCCCGGGCGATTGCCAGGGCGAAGGCGGAGTGGGAGAAGCCGTGGCGGGCCATGACCTCTCCCCGTCGCCCCAGCCCGGACGGTCTGCTCTACCAGAGCCAGGTCATCCGCGTGCTCAATGAGTTCACTGACGGTCGAAGCACCGTGGTGCATGCGTCCGGCGGCATCCCCGGCGACATCCACAAGCTCTGGCGCTGCAAGTCGTCCACCGACTATCACTCCGAGTACGGCTACTCCTGCATGGGTTACGAAGTCGCTGGCGCCCTCGGGGTGAAACTCGCCGATCCCGACCGCGAGGTCTACGCCTTCCTGGGTGATGGCAGCTACCTCATGCTGCACACCGAACTGCTCACCGCGGTGCAGGAGGGAAGAAAGATCACCCTCGTGCTCAACGACAACCGGGCATTCGGCTGTATCCATAATCTCCAGCGTGGCCAGGGTGGACGCAGTTTCGGCAATGAGTTCCGCCAGCGCTCCCGGACCACCGGCCGGCTCGACGGCGCCTATGTCGAGGTCGACTTTGCCGACAACGCCCGTAGCTATGGCGCCACCGCATTCAGCGCACGCACCGAGGAGGAACTCGTGGAGGCCCTCACGTCCGCCAAGGCGGAGACGAACTCCTGCCTGGTTTACGTGCCTGTGACGGCTGAATCGGTGATGCAGGGATTCTCCTGGTGGGATGTTCCCCCCGCGGCGGTGTCCGGAGTGGCCTCGGTTCGCGCCGCCCGCGCCGCCTACGACAAAGCCGTCCAGCGCCAGCGCTTTCACTACTGATGTCCGCTTCCGCCCCCTCACTTTCCCCCGTGGTGCTGACAGGCTGCCAGGTCGGCGCCAATCCCATCATCTGGAGCAACGACGATTTCGCCGAACTGGCCGGAGATCTGCCGCTCGATGCGATCCTGAGCGACATGGCGGCGAGTGGTTATGCGGGATCCGAACTGGGACATGCCTATCCCCGCACTTCGGAGGCATTGGGGGCGGCCCTCGGTCGCCACGGACTCAAGCTCGTCAGTGGCTGGCACAGCACCCACCTGGCCTCCCGCGCCCTGGCTCAGGAGGAAGCGGACTTTCTCACCCATGCGCGCCTGCTGAAGAGCCTTGGGTCGCGGGTGGTGATCGTGGCTGAGTGCACGCGGTGTGTCCACGGTGACCGCAACGCCGCGCTTGGTTTTGGGGACCGGCTGTCACCCCGCCTGACGGAAGAGGAGTGGTCGCGCTTTCTCGCGGGCCTGACCCGGCTGTGCGGGCTGGCCGCCGCGGAGGGACTCGCAGTGGTGTATCACCACCACATGGGCACGGTCATCCAGGGCGAACCCGACCTCGAGCGGCTGCTGGCGGGTGTACCGGCGCTGCGCCTGCTGCTCGATCCCGGCCATCTGGCGTTCGCGGGCATCGATCCGGTTGCCGTGGCGCGCCGGCACGCAGCCCGCATTGGCCATGTCCATCTCAAGAGCGTTCGCCCCGAGGTGGCGGAACGGGTGCGCCGCGAAGGCTGGTCGTTCCATCGCGCGGTGGTCAACGGTGTGTTCACGATCCCCGGCGAGGGCTGCGTCGACTTTCCGGCGATATTTGCCGTGCTTGCGGCCGCCCGCTACCAGGGCTGGCTGGTCGCCGAGGCGGAGGAGGATCCCGCGAAGGCTCCGGCCCTCGACAAGGCACGACGCGCCCGGGCCTATGTCCGGGCCCAGGCCGGTATCTAGGTTCACCCCGCATGGTTTTTCCGGTAGTTACCCCATCATGACAATGACCCTCTCCGCACCCTCCCGCATGCGCGAAATGACGGCGCTTGGCGCCGATTGGTGGAACGATTCCGGCGTGCCCTCCGAACTGGGCGAGGCCGTCAGTCTTGGTGCCGTCGGAGGGACTTCGAATCCCGTCATCGTCTCGCAGACCGCGAAGGCCCATCCGCAGCTTTGTCTCCCCATCCTGGAGCGCTTGATGGCGGAGCACCCGACGGCCATTGAGGATGACCTGGCCTGGAAGCTGATCCACGCCCTGGGTCAGGCCTCGGCGGCGCAGCTGCTGCCGGTGTACGAGCGGACCCACGGAGCGAAGGGCTACCTCTCGATGCAGGTCAACCCGAAGTATTTTCCGAACCGCGATCTCATGGTGGCGCAGGCGCTTGAGCTGTCCGCGCTGGCTCCGAACATCGCGATCAAGGCTCCCGCCAATGAAGTCGGAATTGCGGCCATGGAGGAGATGACCGCGCACGGGGTGCGCGTGAACGCCACGGTCAGCTTTTCCGTGCCGCAGGCCCTCGCGGTTTCGGCGGCGCTGGAACGGGGCCTGAGACGCGCCCGGGCGGCGGGACACCATGCCGATGCGATCCGCCCCTACATCACGATCATGATCGGCCGCGTCGACGATCACCTCAAGCGAGTGGCCGAGGAGCGGAAGATCGCGACCCGTCCCGGCCTGCTCGACTGGGCCGGCATTGCGGTCTTCAAGGAGGCACACCGGCTGTTTCAGGCCAGCGGGCGCCCTGGAACGCTGCTCGCCGCGGCCTACCGGCACGAGGGACACTGGGCTGAGATCATTGGCCCGGAAGTGCTTCAAACCGTGCCCTACACCTGGTGGCGCAAGTTCAACGAATCGCCGCGCGCCCCGGCCCGCACCCTCGACCAGCCGGTGGACGGCGCCATCCTCGCCGAGTTGCGGGCGAAATTCCCCGATTTTGTCCGCGCCCACGACGCCGATGGCATGACCCCTCCAGAATTCCTCCGTTACGGCGCCACCGTGCACACGCTGCAGCAGTTCCTTGTTGGATACGCCGATCTGCTGTCGTTTGTCCGCACTGCCATGGTGGGCTGATTGCCCTTTTTTCCTCTCCGGGGTCACCCGACCCCTTTCCACCCCCTCCTATCGGAACCGAACGAACCTCGGGTCCGCCTGATCGCGTTCCTTCTGCGGCTCCGTGCGGCGTCGCGCCTGCCTCCTTTTCCATGCCCACCTCCTCTTCACTTCCCCGTTGTCCCTACTTCCTCGGTGGCGAGTGGTCGCCGGTCTCCGGCCTGCCGACCTCCCCCGTCTTCAATTCCTCGACCGGAGAGGTCATTGCCGAGGTGCCGATGGCGGGGGTGGCCGAGGTGGACCAGGCGGTGCGGGCGGCCCAGGCCGCGTTCCCGGGCTGGGCGGAGACGCCCCCAAGTGAACGGGCACGGGTGATGTTCAAGTTCCGCGCGAAGCTGGAGCAGCACTTCGAGGAGATTGCCCGGCTCATCTCACGCGAGCATGGAAAGACCCTGGCAGAGTCGCGCGGTGACCTCTTCCGCGGTTTCGAGGTCGTCGAACTGGCCTGTGCGGCGCCGACGCTGCTCACGGGCGAACTGCTGCCCAACATGGCGCGGGGCATCGATGGTGAGCTGGCGCGGCATCCCCTTGGCGTGTGTGTGGGCATCACCCCGTTCAATTTTCCGGCGATGATTCCGCTTTGGATGTTTCCGCTCGCCCTGGTCTGCGGCAACACCTTTGTGCTCAAGCCGAGTGAACGCGTTCCGCTGACGGCCCAGCGCCTGGCTGAGCTTCTGGCGGAGTCGGGGCTGCCGAAAGGCGTGTTCAATCTGGTCCACGGAGGCAAGGAAGCGGTCGAGGCATTGTTAACCCACCCGCTGGTCAGGGCGGTGTCGTTTGTCGGTTCGACTCCGGTGGCGCGGGCGGTGCACCTGACGGCTTCAACGCACGGCAAACGGGTTCAGGCGAACGGAGGTGCGAAGAACTACATCGTTGTCATGCCGGATGCTGATGTCGGCAAGACGGTCGAGGCGGTGATGAATGCCGCGTTCGGTTGTGCCGGCGAGCGTTGCATGGCCGGATCGAGTCTGCTCACCGTGGGCGATCGTGGCCGCGCGGTCATGCCGGACCTGATCAAGGCGGCCCAGTCGCTGACCGTCGGACGCACCGATGTCGAGGCGCAGCCCGGCATGGGCGCGGTCATCACGGCGGCGCACCGCGAACGGGTCCGCGGACTCGTGGACGAGGGTGAACGCGCCGGAGCCCGGGTGGTGGCCGACGGCCGCGGCGTCAAGGTGCCGGAGGCGCCCAACGGATTCTACCTCGGGGCGACCATTGTCGAAGACGTACGCACCGAGATGAAGCTCGCGCAGGAGGAGGTCTTTGGACCCGTGCTCAACGTGCTCCACATGAATGGACTCGATGAGGCGATCGAGATGGCCAATCGCAGCAGTTACGGCAACGGCGCGGCCATCTTTACACGCAGCGGCGGTGCGGCCCGTGAGTTCAAGCAGCGGGTCCGTGCCGGCATGATCGGCATCAACGTCGGCGTGCCCGCGCCCATGGCCATGTTCCCTTTCAGCGGCTGGAACGAGTCTTTCTTCGGCGACCTGCACATGCAGGGTCGTTCCGGCGTGCTGTTCTACACCCAGCCCAAGGTGACCACCTCGCGGTGGTTTGCCGAAGGCGAGGGTGATATCTGGCGAAAGTGAAGCGGCGCGCCGAGACCCCCGGCGCGCCGCCATCCTTCGCCTGGCTGGTCGTTTTCCCCAAGAACCGTCTCCCCAAAATCCCCATGAAGACATGTACCCCACCCTGTTCCGCGTCCGCATTCTGCCGGTTCGCGTTTGCACTCGCGTTTCTGATATTCAGCGCCGTATTCGCCGGCGCGCAAACCGAGAGCGGCGCACTCGGTGGTCGAATTACTGATACGAAGGGCGATCCGTTGAGCGGAGCTCTCGTCACGTTGAAGGAGAATGGACGGGAGGCGTCCACGACCCGCGGTGGTGAGTACTTCTTTGCGGGCCTACCGGCGGGAGTCTACACTGCGAGCGTATCGTACCTGGGCCTTCCATCGAAGGAAATATCGGTCACCATCGCGGCGGGAGTGGAATCCACCCTGATGGTCAAGCTCGGCGAGGATGTGCTCGTGCTCGAGGCCTTCCAGGTCGAGGGTCAGCGATCCGGTCAGGCGCGGGCACTGAATGAGCAACGCGCCTCGGGCAATCTGCGGAATATCGTTTCCTCCGATGCGGCGGGTCGATTCCCCGACCAGAACGCGGCCGAGTCGATGCAGCGCATCGCGGGCGTCTCACTGGAGCGCGACCAGGGCGAGGGCCGCTTTATTTCGGTGCGCGGCGTCGACCCGGATCTGAACAACACGCAGCTCAACGGGGTGAGCATTCCTGCATCTCAAGAGGACAGTCGCAAAGTCAACCTCGACGTATTCCCGACCGACATCCTCGATTCCATTGAAGTCGTCAAGGCGGTGACGCCGGACATGGATGGCGATGCGATTGGCGGTAGTGTCAACATCAAGACCCAGACCGCCTTCAGTTCCGACCAGCGCATCCTGCGAGCCTCGGTGGAGGGGGGATACAGTGACCTCGTTGACAAGTGGGGCTACAAGTACAGCGTGACCTACGGCGACAAATTCAAGGACGGAAAGCTGGGCTTCCTCGTGTCCTACAGTGCGTCCAAACGCCAGTTCGGCTCGAACGGACGCGAGGCGGACGACAATCCCTGGGTGGCCAAAGGCGGTTTCATCGTGCCAGGGGGCGACCTGCAGCATCGTGAGTACAACATCATTCGCTGGCGCTCCGGCCTGAGTTTTTCGCTCGATTACCGGCCTGACTCCG
>JAEUGZ010000498.1 GCA_016794725.1 Opitutaceae bacterium
CGTGATCAGGTCGGTGACGTAGCCCTGCGTACGGATCCGCTCGCCGTTGCGAATCATCGGTGGGTTGTAGTAAGCGCCCTGGCCGGGGAGGATCTGCCAGAAGTCGAAGCCCGTGGGGTCGGACACCAGGTGCCACTTGCCGACGATGGCGGTCTGGTAGCCGCGTGCCTGCAGCAGCTTGGGAAACGTGGTCTGCGATCCGTCGAAGCGTGCCTGGGCCGAGTTGTTGACGAAGCCGTTGAGGTGTGAATAGAGGCCGGTCAGGATGGTGGCGCGGCTGGGTCCGCAGATTGAGTTGGTGACGAGGCAGCGGTCGAAACGCATGCCTTCCCGGGCGAGCCGGTCGATGTGGGGCGTTTCGAGCAGCCGGCGGGCGTCGCCGTAGGCGCTGATCGCCTGGTAGGCATGGTCGTCGGAAAAGATGAAGACAATATTGGGTGGGCGTGGGGACGCTGGAGCAGCCGGCGCGTCTCCCCGGGCTCGAACGGCGAGCGCGCACAAGGCCGTCAGGAGGAGGAGAGCGGACGCGAGGAATGGGGGGCGCATGGCACGGCGGAGGAAACAGTTAAGCGCGAAGTCGCGAAGGCGCAAAGGTCGGAGAGAAAGAGAGATGGAACGGACACCTGTGCGAAGCGTCCAATCTGTCGAACAACCCAGCCGTAACGATCCAGCAAAACCACGAATGGACACGAATGGACACGAATCCGGGGTGAGATTCGGGGAGTCGAGCATCTGAATTTAACTCACCAAGAAGTGAACCAATCCCTCGCGACGCTCGGTCCCTGTTTTCATTCGTGTCGATTCGTGTCCATTCGTGGTTTCTTGCCTGCGGGGTTTGGCTTAGCGCAGCGTCAGCGTCTGCCGGAACGGCGTGAAGCCGGTCAGGTACACGGAGGGGCCGCCGTATCTGGGCAGGGCGCCGCGGATCTGGGTGTAGGTGTGATCGACAAAACCGGGGCCGAATTCGATGACGTCGTCACCCACGCGGTACCGGCCCTGCCCGCTGCGGAGGAGAAAGGCGTCGGTGAGTCCCGGGACTGCCTCCACCCCCTCCAGTTTCCCACCTGGTCGGAAGGCGAGTTCGATGGCGACCGGTACTCCTTCGGTGCCCTCGATGGCGAAGTCGAGGGTGAACCGCCCGGCGGACTCGGTTACGGTCACGACGGCCTCGAGGTGCTGTACGTTGCTTTCGGCGCGGATGGCCTTGCCCATGTTGGCCAGTGTGCCGTTCGGGGCCATCTTGACGTGTTCTCCGCTGGCGATCTGGGCGTCGCTCAACGGCTGGAAATACGGTCCGGTCAGCACCTGGCGCAGCACATAGGTCGTGCCCTCGCGGACCTCGAGGGTTTCGCTGGTGAACTGACCCTTGCCGAAGAAGGCGGTGGCCAACCTGAGGGCTTCGAGGATGGCGGCGCCCTTGCGGTAGGTGAGCACGGTGGTGTTGCGACCGAGCACGGTGGCGCTGATCGGGCCGCGGCGGATGCGGGCGAGGGCCGAATAGCTGAAGACCCTGGCGTAGTTGGTGGGAAGCGGGGCGTCGGCCGGGAGCGGGCGGGCGAGGTCCGGCTCGACCAGAAAAGAGGCGAGTTCTCCGGTCAGCGATGCGGGTTCCGTGCGCTCGACATGGCGGGCCACAGCGGCAAAGCGCCCGTCGCCGTCAATCAGCGCCAGCGTCCGGTAGGCGTAGTAGTAGCGGGCGGCGGACGTGCGCTGATTGCGATCCTGGCGCAGGGAGGCCTCGGTCACCACCTCGCCGTCCGGGTGCAGGTAGTAGAGGGTCATGTCCAGATTCCGCCGCACCGGATCGAACAATTCCGGCCGCTTCAGCAAACGGGCGACGGTGATGAGGGCGCGATCGACCGCCGGAGAGTAGACGGTGGTGCTCTTCTCCGTGTATTGACCATCTGGATCGATATCGATCTTCTCGGCCATCCACTGGTCGATGCGTTTGAGGTAGCGAGGGTCCGGATTGAGGCTGTGGGCCCATGCGAGGGCGGAGCAGACGATCCAGCGATGGTTCGGAGTGTGCACCCCTCCGACCACGAGTCCGTCGGCCGCCCGGAGGACAAACCGGGTGGCGTCGGCGGCGCTGGCCGCGAGTTCGGGGTGACGCGACCGGCGCAGCAGGGCGCAGGCGGGACCCATCAGCTCGATGACGAAGGCGGTGTCGGGAGGGGAGCGGAAGTTGGTCGCGAAGTAGTCAATCGTGCCATCCTCATGCTGGGCGGAGAGCAGGTAGGGCAGGGCGAGGCGAAGCGCGGCGATCACCTCGGGTGACTCGTGGTACTTCGACTCCTTGGTGACCACCGCGCAGGAGAGCGCGAGGATCAGGCCGGCCGCGCCGCTGGCGGTGGGAAATCCGTAGTCGTTCAGCACTCCGCCGCGACCCTTCGCGCCGGGTGTGGTGGTCTGTGAAGCCAGCAGGGCGGGGATGCGCGCGTCATTGGCGCGAATCAGATCGCGGACGAGTTCCGGGAGGGAAGCGGACTCGTCGGCGCGGCCCAGGGTGCCGAGCGAAGCGAGCAGGGCGGCGGAGGCGGAGGTGTGAAGGAACGTGCGGCGTTTCATCGAGCGAAGCAAAGGAGGGTGTGCTGCGGACGCACCGCCTGGTGGCGCGTCCGCGGAGGTTCGAGTGCAAGCCGCCGGCGGGAGAGTGCGAACAAAAAACGCCACCCAAGGGAAATTTGCGCCGCCCCGTCGGGTTGGGCGTGAATTTTCACGCGAACCGAGGGGGCTTGGTTGCCCGATTTCTCTTTGCGACGCCAATTCCCGCTGGGTCGGTGACCCATAAGCGTCAACTTTGAAGGATGACGAGGTGGAGAACACCTCGATGAGCGTTGGATTGATGGAGGGCGTCGCTCCGGCGACCCCGGTTGCGCGTTGCGTTAACCAAGAACGTACGGACGTAGAAGTGCAGGGTTTGTCCCCCGGCGTCGACGGAGCGACGCCCTCCACCCGAACCAATCCTGCTTGCATATCCTCGGTCGAACGGAGGGCTCCACCTGCTTCTGAAGCTAGCGCCTGGCGGTCGGACAACCCACCTCCAACGGAAGCCAACCCCAAGTCATGCTCGGGTTGACGCCCAAGCGCGACTGCGGGATTCGTGGTCACCTTCCAGCTTGACTGCGCCCTACTTCACTTTCTTGAGGAGGAGAAAGTCGTGGGCCTGGAGCTCATCCTTGAGGGTGTCCTGGGGTGTGGCCGTCACCCGGTCGCCCTCCAGATGGTCCTTCCAAAGGTCGATCGGACGGATCACCGCCATCGAGTCGGAGTGGGCGACGATGACCTGGGCCTGCAGGTAGGAGCGGTCGATTTTGTACCAGTCGCCGGTTTGGTTGCGCCAGCGGGTATCGCGTTTCCAGGAGGAGGACGGTATGCGCACGGTCAGGACCTTGGCCCCGGGCTCGACTTTGCGCCATGCGTCGGTGGCGAGCCGGACCAGGGCGGCGCGGTCGCCGCCCTGAAACTCGTCGCGCGGCACCTCGTTTGCCGCGATGATGGCCTCACGCAGCGCGGCCTGCTGGCGCTTCAATCCGGCGTTCAGCTCCTTGAGACGCGCCTGCAGCGCCGGGGTCCGGCCGGGATCGAGCGCGTCGAGCAGGTCCATCTTCTCCTCAAGCTGGCGCACCTCGAATGGGATGCCATCGGTGAAGAAGGCGGGTTTCTGATTGGAGACGGCGTCCTGGACCATTGCCTGAATTTTCCGAAAATCGGCGTCGATCGCTCCCGGCAGTCCCTTGCGCTGCGCGTCCATTTCGCCGGAGAAGAGGCTGACCCGCTCGCGAAAGTAGGCGGAGGCGGTGGCGAGTGCGGTGGACTCCGCGGTCGTTTGCCGCAGCAGGGCGGCGTAGGCGTTCATGACGCGGGTGTGTTCGGCCTGGGCGTTGGCCAGTTCACGGCAACGGGCGGTGGCCTGGGTGCGGTGACTGCTGAACAGCGTCGTATCCGAAAACATGGCGGCCAGCTCCCGGATGCGCGCCGTGTCGGCCGCGAGGCGGGGGTGGCTCTTCGGATCAACCAGCGCGGCGAGATGCGCATGGAGCGGTTCAAGCACTTTGGCGCAGGCGTCGATCTGAGCCAGGGACGTTTTGAGTCCCTCGGCCACCTCGGCCACGCCCTCGCCCTGGGCGGGAAGCGCGGCCAGCCGCGGGGTGATCAACCCGGCGCGTTGGCGGGCTTCGGCCACGGTGTTCATGCCGGTCTGGAGAAGGCGGAAGTCGAGCTGGGTGACATCGCTGACCGGCTTGACCTGGGCGACGAGCTGCTCGAGCGCCGCGGCTTTGCCTTCCACCTCGCTCAGGTAGAACCGGGCGTTTTTGAGCTCCTCCTGCTGGCGGTAGTCGAGTCGGGTCGCGGCGGGTTTGCCCGCAGGTGCGGTTGCGCCGGCGGGGTTCGCCCGTGGCGGCGAAGCGGTTCCGGTGGTGCTGGCTGCGGGTGAGGCCGGGCCACCGGAAAGACGGGCTTGCAGCGCCTGCACCGCGGCGCCGGCTGTGGTGAACTGCTGGAGCACGGGCTGCACCGCAGGGTCCTGCGCCGGCAAACGGTCCAGGCGGGCCTTGACTTGGGCCATGGCATCGAGGGCGCCCTGCAGCCGGACCAGAGCGAGACGTGCCTTCGAGGCTGGCACGGCCTCGGTTCCAGGTCCGGCCGACTGCTGGGCCAGGGTCAGGTTGGTTTCGAGCGTCTTCAGGAACGCTTGGGCGTCTCGCAGCAGGGAAGCCTGCGAGGCATCGAGTGCGCGCAAGGCAGGCGGGAAAAGCAGGAATCCAAAACAACTGAGCAGGACGAGACTGAGCCGACTGAAGGCGAACGTCAGCGCGTGGCGAAGCGAACGGGCATACCAGGGGTGGGAGGCGTGCATAGGGTGGACGAAATCGATTCTCGCCTGGGACAAAAGACAAGTCGAGCCGGGCCCGAAATGAACCCGCCTGAGGCGGGAGCGCCACCGCCGGTTGTTTGCCGATGCAAGCGGAAGGCGGAGTGCTAATTGTCAAGTAATTGATAATTAGATATTAACATGAGTCATCCGGTTTCGTCCCCAGTGTATTCAAGTTGTTACCCGAAAGCCCTTCCGCGGAAACGCGCGATCCGTATGGCTTGCGACCGTACGACAGCCCCGTGGCGGTCACCCGTCCCTTTCAATCCAAAAATCCATGACATCTATCCTTCGGACTTCGGTCCCCTCCGCGAAAACGTCCCTTCGCGGTCTGTTGGCTTCCCGCCTGGTGCTGGGACTTGCACTGGCCTTCGGCTCCGGCGCGCTGCAGGCGCAAACTCCGGTGGCCACCGCGACCCTGACGTTCGAGGACCTAGGCAACGCCCCGTTTGGCGTTCACATGCCCGCGACCTACGGCGGCCTGGTCTGGGGAACGTCGAACTGGCATTTCATGACGAGCGCGTTTGCGCCGACCAACAACTACCTCGCGCTGAGCGGGACAGCGACCGCGCTCTATTCCCAGGGCGGTGCTGATTTCTACTTCGAGGGGGCGAATTTCTGGAGCCGCCGCGGGCTGGATGCAACCGGAAGCTTCTACTTCGTCCTGCACCGGGACGGCGTGATGGTCTACAACGGCCTGAACGACCCGAACGGCCGCCAGGTGTTTGACGGAGCCTCCAGGTATTGTATGCCCAACTACGCAGGTCCGGTTGACACCGTCGCGATCGCCTTCGCCCAGGGCGGCGGCGACTGGGATCACCTTGCCATGGATGACGTGCGCATTGTTTCCCTTGCCGATGGCGCGCCGGCCCAGCCGTTCGTGATGACGTCGGCGGCGTATTCCTTTAGCGGCGGCCAGACGGTCACCGGACCCCATGTGATTCCGGGTCTGCGTTACGCCACGTTCTCCGGGCAGGTTCAGAATCGTGACGCCAATCGCGTCGACGGTACCCTGACGTTCACCGTCGAATACCGGGTGGTTGGCAGCGTGGCGACTGTCTCCAGTGGCCGCTGGACCCTTACGACCTCGACGCGCGATCGTCCCTCCTACACCGCCTACGGAACGATTGCCGCGGGTTACACCCTCGCGGCGAACGCGACGACCGGTGCGCTGGCCGCCGGCAATCTCCGACTGGCGATGCTCTTCAGCGATCCGGCCTGGCCGATTTCGGCAACCTTCAACGTACCGATGGACAGCCGAGGCAAGCTCAAGGGAAATTTTACTCTGGTCTATCCTTACATCCCCTAGTTTTTGCACCGACCGGCAGGCGAATCCTGCTCCCGCCGTTGTCCCGGGCTGGCTGACTACCCTGCCAAGCACCCCTGGACCACAGCCCCTGCGGTTCTTGCGAGCCGCGGGGGTTTTTGCGTGGCAAAACAGGGTGTCCTAGACTCCCGCCATCTGCCAGCCGCGACGATAGGAGCGCCGCAGATAACGGTTGGCCTCCGGGGAGTCCGGAAAGCGCAGGCCCTGTGCGTCCCACCGCAAAGTCGTGCCCGGAACCCGGACCGCCACCGTTCCCAGCAGGATGGTTTCCGCCATGGGTCCGCTGCGGGCGAAGTGGGACTCGGGAGTCTCGCCGCCCAGGCAGCCGTCGAGAAAATGGTGGTAGTGGTTTCTCGCAGCGAAGCTGGTGCGTTGCACCCCGGCAAATTTCTCCCGCGGCAACAGGCGTGCGCCCGAGGTGTGCGGGAGGAACAGTGACCCTTCCGTTCCAATGATCATGGCCGCCTCGCCGGGGTAGGTCTTGAAACCGTCGGCCCGGGCGATCGCCTGAACGTCTTCGGGCGGGTAGGCGTCTCCATCGTACCAATCCACGGTCAGGACCGGACCTTCGGTCCGGTCGTTGCCGGGAAACGTCCAGGTGATGTGATTGGTCTGCGGCCAGGTGTCCCGGCGCCGTTCCGGTGATTGCTGCCACGACTCCTGCACCTCGGCGCGCACGGTGAGGGGTGCCTGGAGCCCGAGACCCTTCCACACCGCATCAAACAGGTGACAGCCGATGTCCCCGGACCACCCGGTTCCGAAGTCCTGCCAGGAACGCCAGTTGACCGGGTGGTAGAGGTCGGGCGCGAACGGACGGGCCGGCGCGGTGCCGAGCCAGAGGTCCCAGGCCAGCGTGCTGGGGGCCGGGGTGGCGGTGGCGGGGCGCGGTCCGACCAGCCGGTATTTTTCGGCCCCGGGACGATTGGCGCAAAGGACGACGCGACGGACCCGTCCGATCACGCCCTCCTGCAGCCAGCGCACCGCCTGTCGGTCGCCCGTTCCGGAGGCGTGCTGGGTGCCGAGCTGGGTGACCAGGCCGGGAGCGGCGGCGGCGCGGACGAGACTGCGGCACTCGGCGACGTCGTGACAGAGCGGCTTCTGGCAGTACACGTGTTTGCCGGCCCGGAGCGCGGCCAATGCGATGGGCGCGTGCATGTGGTCCGGTACGGTGATATTGACCGAGTCAATACGACTTCCCTCCTGGACGAGCAGTTCCCTCCAGTCGGTGTAGCGCCGTGCGTCCGGGACCAGGGCGGCGGCCTTGGCGAGGTGCCCGGTGTCGACATCACAGAGCGCGACGATCCGGCAGCGGGGATGGGAAAGGAACTGCTGCAGGTCGTTTCCGCCCATCATGCCTCCGACGCCGATGCAGGCGTGCTGGATCTGCCCATTGGGCGAAATGCGGCGGGGCCGGGGCGTGGAGGAGCAGCCGGGGGCCAGCGACCAGAGCCCCAGGGTCGCGGACAGCTTCAGGAAGTCATTTCGTGTCATGAAGACGGCCGTGGGGCGGGCCTAAAGCCGAGCCTGCCAACCGGGGGATGGGAGCGCAAGAGTGCAAAGCAGCGTTCACCGTAGCGGACTCGGTCGGACTGGTGATTTTGACAAAATGACCGGGGTGCATGCACTGATGCCATGCAGGACAACCACAGGGCAGTGACGTTCACCACCGACGGGCCGCGGCCGTCCGCTGAACCGGCGACCGCCGAAAAACGAGGGACCCGCTTTCAGCTTGGGATCGACAGTTTTGTCGAGACGAGTTTTGACCCGGCCAAGCGGGCGAAAATGAACGAGGCGCAACGGATCAAGGACCTGTTGGAGGAAATCGAGCTGGCGGATCAGGTCGGGCTGGACGCTTTTGGCATCGGGGAGCATCACCGGCGTGAATACGTTTCCTCGGCCCCGGCGGTGATTCTGGCGGCGGCGGCGGCGCGGACCCGGAACATCCGGCTGACCAGCGCCGTCACCGTGCTGAGTTCGGACGACCCGGTGCGGGTGTTTCAGGACTTCGCCACGCTTGATCTCATTTCGGGCGGGCGCGCCGAGATCATCGTCGGACGGGGTTCGTTCATCGAGTCGTTCCCCCTGTTTGGCTATGATCTCAAGGACTATGACACCCTGTTTGCGGAGAAGCTGGACCTGCTGCTGAAGCTCCGCGACGGAACCGAGGTGCATTGGAAAGGCCGGCACCGGGCGCCGCTTGAGGGCCAGGGCGTTTACCCGCGTCCGGTGCAGACGCCGCTGCCCATTCGCATTGGCGTGGGGGGCACACCGCAGTCGGTCGTCCGCGCGGCCACGCTCGGGCTGCCGCTGGTGCTGGCGATCATCGGCGGGGAACCGCACCGGTTTCGTCCGCTGCTTGATCTCTATCGCGAGGCGGGCAAGCGGGCGGGTCACCCGCCGGCGAAACTCAGCGCCGGAATTCACTCGATCGGTTTCCTGGCGGACACGACCGCTGCTGCGGCGGAGCAGTTCTATCCGTCCTACAAGGATGCCTTTGATGTCATTGGGCAGGAGCGGGGGTGGGGGCCGACCAACCGGGCCCAGTTCGATGCCACCCGCGGTCCGACCGGGGCCCTCGTGGTGGGAGGACCGGAGGAAGTCGCCGAGAAGATCATTCGCATGAATCAGGCGCTCGGCGGCATCTCACGTCTCAATCTCCTCCTCAATGGTGGCTCGATTCCCCACCGGGAGGTCCTGCGGGCGATCGAACTGCTGGGGACGCGGGTGGCCCCGGTCGTGCGGCAGGCGATTGGTGGGGCTTGACGTTCCGGCACGCCGAGATTGAACCACGGATGGACGCGGAAACGGAATAGGTGCCGGCCTTGGCCCTGATGGGAGGGCTGGCGCTTGTTGGACTTGGTTGGAGGTGGGGTCGCCGACCCCGCGGAGAATGGCGTCGCGTGAAGAAATCGTACCATGGAGGCGGGACCTGCCGGTCCCGTCGCGGCCTTCCAGCGACTGCGCATCCGCGTTAACCTAAGGAGATCGGCCGTTGAGGAACCCCGTACAGCGGAGTAAACCACGGTTCCTTTCGGGTGAAGGGCGCCGTTCCGTCGGCGCCGGTTGCGCGTCGCGGATACAAGAACGGTCGGACGCGGTCGCTCGTGGATCGATCCCCGGCGTCGACGGAGCGACGCCCTCCACCCGAACTCAATCCCAATCAACAATGTACATCTGCGGACCCTTGAGTTGACGTCCATGCGCGACTGCGGGACCGCCTACAACCGGACCAACTCAGAGCGAGGTGACCCGGGTCGGAGCCGGGGTGCCTGCGTCGAGGGTGCGACGTGCGGTGGCGGCCTCGGCGCGAAGCGTGCTGAAACGGGTGGCGAGATCCGGCTGATTGGCTTTGCGGGCCAGTGTCTCCAGTTCCTGGAGCAACGCGTCGTTCCGCGTGGTGGCGAGTGCCACTTCGCCGAGTTTGAGCGCGGCTTCGGGGCCGGCCGAAACCGCCAGTTGCCGGCAGAGTGCCCCGAGCAGCCGGGCGTCGACGAGTTCCTGCTTCACGAGCGTGGTGACCCGTGCGGCATCCAGGGGAGCTCCGATCTCCAGGCCCACTGCGGACACAAGCGTGGCGGTGGTGGCTGAGACGCGTCCCCGGTCCAGGAGCCGTAGCACCGCCTCGAAAGTGGCATTGGCCTCGGCCTGACCGGCCTGTCGAAGCCGCAGCGCGAGCACCGCAAGCGTCTGCAGTCCGAGATCGGGATCAACGCCGTCACTCTGGATCCAGCCGGGCAGCGCCTTGGCCGCCTGGATCAACCAAGCGCGGGCGGAAGGCCAGGCGTCCGGGTTGGTGGGGAAGAGCTCCTTGATGAAAAGCAGATTGCCCCGGTCGACGCCCGGACTGTCACCATAGTAGAAGAAGTTCATGGAGGACAGCCCCAGGCCTCTGAGGTAGCGCTCGACGGATTGATCCTGCCCGTAGATCGAAGTGACGGGTGAACGCATGACGTCGGGCCCCCGGTAGAGTGCGCCCCGCAGGTCAGCCAGGGCCTCGTCCACTGAGCCGAGGCGGCTGCGCAACCGGGTGACTCGGAAACGGTCTTCCCGACGCACGCCGGTTTCGGGCAGTGTGAACGGGAGGGACTTGAGTCGCTCGGGGGTTGCGCCGGTTGACAAGGTTCGGTCCAGCATGGTGAACAGGAACTGCCGATGCCAGGAGTCGAGCGAGGGATTGCCGAACGGACGGGTGATCTCGGCAAAGCGATCCACCAGCCGGGCGAATCCGTCCGGGGGCAGGTAGCGTTCCGCATCGAGGTACAGTCCCGTGGCGCTCATGAGCGGTGTACGCGTGCTGCGCGTGTAGCGGAAGTTCACCGAAGCGAGGCTCGACACGGCGGCGACGCTGTAGAGTCCGATCGCATCGTCGGTGCGGCCGGCGCGGGCATACACCCGGGCCAGCTGGATACGTTGGTACTCGCTGGGCTGTGCCGACGTCTGGTAGGCCTTTTCCGCGAGTGCGGCCACCTCGGCGGTGGGCGGCGTGGGGTCTCGGGCCAGGAGCTCCATCCAGAGGATAAGGTCCTTGCGTCCGGCGGTTCTGGCGGCGACCGCCGCGGTGAGCCGCGCGAGTTCGCCCGGCAGGCGTCCGTGGGCCGCATAGGCGTCGGCCAGCAGTCCGTAGAATGCGACCTGGTCCTCCGCCTCGCCGGCGGACGGGTCGAGCGTACGCACGACGGCCTCGAAGTCGGGCAGCGCGGCAGCAACCTGGGTGGCCCGGGCGACGATCCGGTCCGAGTTCGCGGGCGTTTCCACGGCCAGGCCGGTTTCGGCCAGCGGTCCGAGCCAAGGAATCCCGGAGCCGAAAGGGGAGGCATTGCCTTTCGGGCCGGGTGGAAGCACGTCGCGTGTGGCGGAGAGTTCCAGGAGCGAGGTGAAGTCGATCACCGGGGTGCCGCCCTGAGCCATCTGGTACATGGCAAATTGCGGTGCGTTCGACGCCGGCAGCATCTGGAGCAGCCCCCGCAGCGCGGAGCGCAGGGTGCGGTCGTCCGTGGCGGTGGCGAGTTGCCGGCCCAGTTTTCCGATCTGCGGGAAGCGGGACAACGTGTAGTTGAGGTACCCCGACGCCACCAGCGCGGATGGAACCGGCCTTGGACGCCCGCCGAGGACGTCGAGGGCGTTCTGCGGATGATCCTGCGTGCGCCACAGCTCGGCGAGCCGCTGGCGGTGGCGTTCGGCGTCGGTGCCGCTGGCGACCAGGGCCTCGAGCACCTGGCGCTCGCGATCGGGCCGGCCGGCCTGAATGTACAGGGGCAGTGCGGTCTCCAGCGCCAGCCGGTGGGCGGGCTGGTCCTGGAGGACCCGCTCGAGCCAGGGCAGGGCGTCGCGCCGGTCTCCGGCGGGATCGTTCTGGTAGACCGTGAACGTGGTCCAGAACAGGGCCGGGGTCAGGCCGGAATCCCGGGCCCGGGCCTCCAGTGCGGCGAGCAGCGCCGGCTTCAGCCGGGGATAGATCTGTCCGCTGAGCGGGACAAAGTACTGCATAAGCCGATACGGCATGGCCGAGACCGGATAACCGGGTTCAATCTGGGAATACTCGCGCAAGGCGCCGTCGATGATGTCGGCGATCGCGGTGGCGCCTTCGCCGGAGGCCGGCACGAGGGCGCGCTTGAGCATGCCCACCTTGAAGGACTCCGGAAAGGACTCCGCGAGCTGACGGTCCCATGCGTCGATGAGCGCCAGGTTGTCCGCGGCCACCGGCACGGTTGGCGGACCGCCCATGCTGAGGGAGCTGACAAGGGTGCGCAGACCGAAGGGCGACTTGACGGCCGATTGCAGGCGTTCGGCCACGGCGTTGGTCACGCGGCGGAACGCCTCCTCGTCGAGCGGCTGGGCGAACACGGACCGCAGGGCCGAGAGCGCGGGGCCGAGGTAGGGCGTGTTCTGGTTCGCCTGCAGGTAGCGGGTGAACAGGGTGACGCGCTCGGTCACCGGCAGCGTCGCCATCGTGTAGTCGAGGTCGAGTCCACCGAGCTGGCGGGTGTCGATCGCGGCCACAGTGGTGGCGAGTTTCTCCGGGGTGAAGAGCTTCCGTCCGGCGGCCTCCTCGAAGGCGAAGAGACTCGACTTGGTGGCTCCGACGCGGAACGCGTCCTGGTTGCCGCGCGAGGTGAGCAGCTCCCGGGCGAGTTCCGGTCGTGCGTCGATCTGGGCGAAGATGGCCTGGCACAGTTCCGCGAACTTTTCCGGGCTGAGCCGACCCCGCGCATGGGCGAGGACCGCGGGAATCTGCGTTCCGCCGCCCGCCATTCCGGCCCGCATGGCGCCGAGGGGCTGGGCCAGCATGACGGCTCCTCCGCCAATCGAGATCGCGCGTGCCCCCTCGGCACCCGACTGTACCGAAGGGGCGCGTCGCGGAGAAATCCACTCCTGGTAAACAGCGTAGGCCTGAGCGGGGTCACCGGCGGCGAGCGCGGCCTCCGCCGCGAAGGCGTAGGACCGTTCCGACAGGGCCTTCCGGGCGGCGGCCCGAAGATCGAGG
>JAEUGZ010000502.1 GCA_016794725.1 Opitutaceae bacterium
ACCTCGATCTCATCCCCCTGCCGGAGCTGCCGGTCGACCGGCCGGTCGAGCTGGACGTAGATTCCTTCACCGCGGTCGAGCAGCACGAGGGCGTTTCGCGAAATGGTGACCAGCAGCAGTTGTCCCTGCAGTCGCACAGGACGGGCTTCGGCGGCGGCCTCGGTGGCCAGCGAACGCACCTCGGCGGCCGAGCCGAGCACGGCGCGCGTCTCCGCCGACCGAACCGGACCGGCGAAGGCGCAGGCGAGGAGAGCAAGTAGTCGCAAGAGAGCCGGGGCAGGCTGCTTCACCCCTCCTTCAGATACAGTTCTCCGCTGTCGTGCAAGGCCGTGAATCAAGTCCACCCGAACGGGGGAGTGGTCAGCCGGAGCCGCGCTCGCTATGGTAGGCGAGGCCGACCACCGGTCCGCCTCAACCCCGCGACCCACCTCCATGTCCCCCGTCGACCTCCTGGTCTTTTTTGGTTTCGTGATCGGCGTGGTGTTGCTCGGACTCTGGCAGAGTGCGCGCCAGACGAGCCGGGAGGGTTCCGGTGCGAGTGATTACTTCCTCGCGGGTCGCGGGCTCACCTGGTGGCTCGTGGGAATCTCGCTGATCGCCGCCAACATCTCCACCGAACAGTTTGTCGGCATGTCCGGACAGGCGGCTGACTGGCTCGGACTGGCGATCGCCTCCTACGAGTGGATGGCGGCCGTCACGCTCGTGGTCGTGGCGTTTGTCTTTCTGCCCGCCTTCCTCAAGGCCGGAATTTATACCATCCCGGAATTCCTTGAATACCGCTACGGTTGGGCGTCGCGGCTGATCATGGCGGTGGCGACGCTGCTCATTCTGGTCGGCGTGCCGACGGCGTCGGTGATCTACTCGGGAGCGAAAGTCATCAGCGTGGCGTTTCAGGACACCACGGTGCTGGGCCTCGCGCTGGGCGACCTGACCGTGGCCTGCTGGATCATCGGCCTGTCCGCGGCGGTTTATGTCTTTGCGGGCGGGCTCAAGGCCTGTGCGTGGGCGGATCTGGTCCAGGGTGCGGCCCTGATCGCCGGTGGAGCCATCGTGACCTGGCTGGCGTTTCGCGCCGTGGGTTCGGCTGATCCGGTTGCTCTTGCCGACACTGCGGCCGTGCCCGGATCGGTCACGGTCGACCAGATCGCTGCCGCCAACGGGTTGGAGCGGTTCCGACTGCTCGCGACCGGTGCGGTGGAGGCGGGAGGCAAACTCCATATGGTCCGCCCCGCCTCCGATCCGGCGATTCCCTGGACCTCGCTTTTGCTGGGACTGTGGATTCCCAACCTCTTCTACTGGGGCCTTAACCAATACATTATGCAGCGGACGCTCGGCTCGAAGTCGCTCGCCGAAGGCCAGAAGGGCATCGTCTTTGCTGCGGCGCTCAAGCTGGTGATCCCTTTCATCGTCGTGATTCCAGGGATGCTGGCGTTCAACCTCTACAGCAGCGATCTTCGGGCCGAGGCCCAACGTCGCAACGAGGCGACGCTGGCGCAGTTCGCCGCGAAGGACGCCGTCGTCTTTCCCTTTACCGCGGACTTCGCCCGGCTTGAGCCGGAACTGGCCCGCCGCATCGCGGCCCACAATCGCCTCCAGACCGGACTTCCCGCGCCCGAAGGCCTGGACGCCCTGGATGCCGAGGGACTCGCGGTGGTCAATCACCAGGCATTGGATACGGCTGGAAAAAACGGGACTCCGCTCGCCTCACGATTGCTCGGGTACGACTACGATGCGGCGTTTCCCACCCTGCTGCGCCGGTTGCTGCACGAGGGCACCGGCCTGAAGGGCTTCATCTTTGCGGCGATCTTTGGCGCCGTGGTGAGTTCGCTGGCGTCGATGCTCAACGCGGCCTCGACGATCTTTGCCATGGACCTCTGGGCGAAGGCGCGGAAGGCCGCGACGGCGGCCGAACTGGTCACGGTCGGCCGGATCTGCGTGCTCGTCTTCGTGGTCGTGGCCTGCGTCATCGCGCCCGGCCTGGGCCGTCCGGAGTTCGGCGGCATCTTCACCTTCATCCAGGAGTTTCAGGGATTCATCAGTCCCGGTATACTCGCCGTGTGCCTCTTCGGCCTGCTGGTGCCACGCGCTCCGCGTTTCCTCGGCTGGTTGGGCATTCTGCTCAACGCCGCTCTCTATGGCGTCTTCAAGAAGACCCTCGACGTCGCCTTTCTGGACCGCATGGCGATCTGCTTCGGCCTCGTGTTGGTGGTCCTGACAGCGGCCACCTTGCTGCGGCCGCTGTCCCGACCCATTGCCCTGCCCCTGATCACCCACTATGATCTCACACCGTCGCGCTCTGCTCGACGGGCGGGGGTCCTGGTGTGCGCGACCACCGTGCTTTTCTACGTCATCTTCTGGTGAGGGACCCTGGCGTCGGGAGTTGACTGCCGGCCGCCTTGGGCGATGGAGTTTGAGGGTCCCAGGTACGAGAGGCGATGGTGGAGGTCGCATCGCGAATCCCGGATCACATTTCACCCGCGACCGCCCCATGAAGCCGACCCAAACCGATTCACCGTTTGATCTCCAGCCTCGACGACTTTGGCGCGACTGGCAGATTCTCTGCGGTGACATTGGCGAACTGCGCGCGGGCACGGAGGGAGAGCGGCGGGCCGCGGCGCTTCTGGTGGATCGATTGCGAAAGGCCGGAGCGGATCGGGTTTGGACGGAGGACTTTGACTGCCAGAGCCTTCGTTCCTCGCGGGTGCAGGTGTCGGCGCGGGAAGGGCGACGCTGGCGCCCGGTTGCGGCGAACATCGTGACCGGGGCGCCCGGCACCGGTCCGGTCGAAGGGGACTTGGAGTGGTGGGAGATGCCCGAAAGTGCCCATCGACTGAAACCCGGGTGTCTGCGCGGCAAAGTGGTCGCGATCTTCGGGCCTTTGCCGACCGAAGTGCAGCATCACCGCCGGTTGGTTGAGGCGGATCCGGCGGTGGTGATCCACGTGGATGAGCGCCTGCCATTTTCCTGGACCAAGAGTGACGGGGTGTACCCGCATTGGGCCCGTCACTACGGCATGCCGTCCATCATCACCGTCCCCTACACCGATGCGTGGCGCTGGCGGCGGGAGCGGGTCGGGCGGGTAAGGGTCGAGGCGACGGTGCGCCTGGAGCCGGCGCAGTCGCAGAACGTGATCGCCGAACTGACCGGGACCGAGCCGGGACTGCCGGAAATATTTATCACGGCCCATCATGACACGCAGGCAGGCAATCCGGGAGCCGATGACAATGGCTCCGGTGTGGTTTGCCTGCTGGAGCTCGCGCGGGTCCTGGCCGCGAGGCCGCGACGACGGACGCTGCGACTCGTTTCGTTTGGCACCGAGGAGCAGCTCTCGGTCGGTTCGGCAGCCTACGTTCGGGCGCACTCACTCGAGCTCGCGAAAGCCGGATTGGTGGTGAATTTTGACAGCGTGTCGTCCCCATTGGGTCACTTCGAGCTCTCCTGCGTTGGCAAAAATAGCCTGGCGCGCCACGCCGTGCGTGCCCTCGCGGACCGGAATCTCGATGTGGTGCTGCGACGCGTGGTCACTCCCTTTGTGGACAATTTTCCGTTCAACTGGGCAGGCGTGCCGTCGCTCTGGTTCATGCGGACGAATTTCCCCGGCGGACGCTGGCAGCACCACAGCCCCCATGACACCCTTGAGCACGTGTCGGTGGACGAAGTCATGCGCCTGCTGCGTGCCGTGGTGCCGCTGGTGGACGACCTCGCCCGCGATGAACGCTGGCCCTTTGCCGCCGGGGTGCCCGTCGCGCAGCGCGCCGAGGCCCGCCGTCTGGGTCGTGCGTTGTTTGGTTTCCGGTCATGAGCGGGCGACCCCGCAGGCGGAACTCACCCGTTGGCGAACCGTTGTGACTCCATCTTGAACCAGGAGCCCGTGGAACCGTGTCGTGTTATGGGGCTGTTGAGCACGCCTTGGGTGATATAAGACACTGACTTTCAATGAGAAAAATCAATGATGGCAGGGAGCTGGCTGGTAGCCGGTTACAGGGAAGCCTCCACCTGCAACTCCGGAGGATAACGAGGGGTTGGGTGTTTGGGCGCTCCCGCTGCCTGCTGTGAAAAAACCTCGGCGGATATGGCATGCATTTGTAAGATCGAGGTGGTCACCGCTGTGTGGCCTTGATGAGTCCACCGCGCCACCATCCTGGCACTTCGCTGCTCACCCGGCCCAGTTTGCTCTTCCGTGTGCGCGAATCGAACGACGCGGTGAGCTGGGAGGAGTTTCATCGCCTCTATCGGCGATTGATTTATGGACGGGCACGGCGTGCGGGATTGTCACACGCCGATGCGGAGGACGTCGCCCAGGACGTATTCAAATGCGTCGCCGAAACCATCCGCGAGTTCGATGTGAATCCCGAGCGCGGCTCGTTTCGCGGCTGGTTGATGAAGCTCACGCGCTGGCGCATCGCCGACAAGTTCAACTCCCGGAAAGGGTTTCCACCGGCGGTGGCCGCTGCCCCCGATGTGGCTGGTTTTGAAACCCTGATTGAGACCGTCTGTGCGGAGAATGCCGACCAAGACGAATGGGACCGTGAATGGAAACAGCATCTGCTTGCGGCCGCGACCGAGAGCCTGGCTCGGCAGGTGAATCCGCTTCACTATCAGGTGTTCGAACTTTATGTGCTGCACGACTGGCCGCTGCTCCGCGTGACCAGGGAGCTGCGCGTGAGCCCCGCCTCCGTCTATGTCATCAGTCATCGCCTGAAAAAGCGTCTGAAGGTCGAAGTGGAACGGTTGCAAAAACAACTGGGGTGAGTCTGGACCGAACGCGTCCGCCGCGCCTTCTCGTTCCCATCGAACCATGTCAAATCCCCCATCGAGTTCCGAACCCGGTTCGATCCGGAAAACCGAAGAACCCGGACCGAACATCCCTGACTACGAACTGGTGCGCATCGTTGGCCGCGGAAGCTACGGCGATGTTTGGCTGGCGCGCAGTGTCACTGGAGCGTGGCGCGCCATCAAGGTCGTATGGCGCGATCGTTTCTCCAATTCCGAACCGTTTGAACGGGAGTTTCGCGGACTGAAGGAATTCACCGAATTCTCACTGGGCGAGTCATTGCAGATGGCGCTCCTGCACGTGGGACGAAACGAAGCGTCGGGATTCTTCTACTACGTGATGGAGCTGGCTGACGATGCCGATCACGACCGCCACATCGATCCCTCCACCTACGTGCCAATGACCCTCGCGGAGCTGCGCACGCGACGTGGCCGCATCGCTGCGGGCGAATGCGCGCGTTATGGCGCCGAACTCGCCCGCGTGCTCGCCTCCCTGCACCGGCGCGGACTGGTTCACCGCGACATCAAGCCATCGAACATCATCCTCGTTGCCGGTGTGCCGAAACTGGCCGACATCGGGCTCGTCGCCCCGTCCGGGAGCGCGAACACATTCGTGGGGACCGAGGGGTACGTGCCCCGGGAGGGGCCGGGCATGCCGAGCGCGGATGTCTTCGCCCTCGGCAAAGTGCTCTACGAGCTGTCAAGCGGTCACGATCGGCAGGAGTTTCCAAAACTTCCGATTGACCTCGACGTGCTCTCCGATCGCTCCGAGTTCCTGGAACTGAATGAGATTCTACGGCGCGCCTGTGGCCCCGTGCCGGACGAGCGCTACGCGGATGGCTCGGCCATTCTCGCGGACCTGGTCGCCTTGAACGCGGGCGTCTCGCTCCGCACCCGTCGACTCACCACCTTTCTCCTCCGCGTCGCTGCCGGGTTTGTGGTCGTCGCCGCGATGACAGGCGTCGGGTGGTACTGGAGGGTGCGTCCAGACAAGTCGTCGGCGGCTGCGATCGCTGCGGGAGCATCGCCGCAATCCGTTGCGGTGCTGCCTTTTGTCCAGGTGAATAGTCAGGCGGCACAGGACTATTTCTCTGACGGCTTCAGCGAGGAGATCCTGAATGCGCTCGCGCGTGAGCGCGACCTCAGGGTCACGGGAAGTACGTCTTCATTTTCTTTCAGGGGAAAGAACCTCTCGGCCGCCGAGATCGCCCGCGTACTCCATGTGGCGCGACTGGTGGAAGGCAGCCTGCAACGGAACGGCTCCCGCATGCGAATCCATGTGCGCCTTACACGCGTTGCCGACGGCGTGACCGAAAATCTCGGAACCTTCGACCGCGATGGGAAGGACCTCTTCGCGTTGCAGGATGAAGTCGCGCGCGCCGTCGTCGCAAAGGTGACTGGGAGGCCCCCGCGACCGACAGTTTCGGCGATGACGAAAGACCTTACGGCCTACGACGCTTTCCTCCGTGGTCGCGCGGCCTCGACGGTTGCGGCTGAGGAGGCGTTTTACGC
>JAEUGZ010000504.1 GCA_016794725.1 Opitutaceae bacterium
GACTCCGACAACACCTTCTACGTGCGGGGTGTCTACAGTCGCTTCTCGGATTATGAGAATCGTTTCCGCACCCGCTTCCGCAGCACCGCTGCCACCGTTAATCCGATCAGCGCCACGACCGGTACGGTGAGCGGCAGCCGCATCGCGGTGGATCTGAAGGACCGCTATGAGGACAACAAGGTCTACTCGGTTTCGGCCGGAGGAGAACACCACCGCGGAGACTGGCATGTCGACTACCTCGCTGCATGGTCGATCGCCAAACTGATCGATCCCTTCCGTTTTCAACCCGCGTTTCGCACCGGCAATACCAGCTGGTCCTATGACGTATCGAATCCGGAGAATCCCGTCTTTGCGGGAACCGGAGTCAATCTTCCGGCAAGCTCCTATAGTTTCAACTCTTGGGCACTGGACAAGGGCTTCAACGACGAGGAGGAGTTTACGGTGGCCGCCAATTTCAAGCGGGAGCTCAAGATCGGAACGAGGGATGGCAGCTTGAAGTTTGGCGGTAAGTACCGTGCCAAGTCGCGCACCGTGGACGTCTCGAGTGACGTCGTCACCCTCGCATCCGGCACACTCACCCTCGCTGACTTCGCCCGCTACTCGCCGCGCGGCGCGGCCGCCACCATCGCCAGTGTGAATCCGGCCGCCTTCCGGGCCTTCTATGCGGCCAATGCCAGTCGTTTCTCGGTCAATGCAAACGACACGGCCATCAACGCGGCGGTGGGCGACTACACCTCCGACGAGAACATTCTCTCGGCCTATGCGATGGGCGATGTGGCCATCGACAAGCTGACGCTGATCGGCGGACTGCGTGCCGAATCCACCGATTTCAGCACCCAGGGATGGCGTGCGGTCGATAACAGTGCCGCCTCGCTGGCCCGGACCTCGGCCAGCCGTGACTATACCACGGTCCTGCCAGGAGCCGTGGCCCGCTACGCTTTCTCGAAGAGCATGATAGGTCGCGCCTCGGTCACCACCACGCTGGCCCGTCCGAAACCGTTGGATGCCTCGAGCAGTGTGCTGACCGAGGACGATGACGTCACCCGCGGCAATCCCAACCTCAAGCCGTATCGCTCGATCAACTTCGACGCCTCACTCGAATTCTATCCGAAATCGCTGGGCGTCATGTCCGTCGGCGTGTTCCACAAGGAGATTTCCGACTTCATTTACTCCGAAGTGGTGGTGGGTGGGGGTGTCAACGGGGGTTCGCTCACCACCCCGTTGAATGGCGACACAGCGAACGTGACCGGCATCGAAGCCGACTGGCAGCAGCAATTCACGGGTCTGCCGGCGCCGTTCGACGGCCTCGGGTTCTTTGCCAATGTCACGCTCATTGACAGCGAATCGACGCTGGGTGGCGGGCGTCGGGGTGAGAAGGTGCCATTTCTCAACCAGTCCAAAACCCTCTACAATGCCGCGCTTTCCTACGAGAAATATGGATTCTTCGCCCGCCTCTCCCTCAATCATCGCAGTCGTTACCTCAGCCTCCTGGGTGGCAGCACGGCGGGAGACCAGTACGTTGAGGACCACTCCCAGCTCGACTTCAGTACGAACTACAAGGTCAGCTCACGGGTCACGCTCTACGCCGAGATGCTCAACTTGACCAAGGAGCCGTACGAGGCGCGCTACAACCTGACCGGTGGCATGCGCAAAGTTGAATTCTACAGCTGGTCGATCAACGCGGGTCTGAAGGTCGGCTTCTGATCTGAATCGCCGGAAGGGTGCGGCGGCCGCCACGTCCTTCTGGCTCCCACTCGTTCCATTTCACCTTTATGTCATCCGAGTGACGCTCTTGCGTTACCCGGCCGGAGCATGCTCTGGACTGATTTCTCCCTTCCCATTTCATCCCATGAACATTCGTACCTTCCTTTTCGCCCTGGCTTTGGTCACCCCCGTCGCGGCCAAGCCCGGCAAGACCGCTCCCGTACCCGGGGCGGTCAAGCCCCGTGTGATCACGGAACCCACCAAGCATGACACCGACGATCCGGCGATTTGGATCAATCCGGCAAACCCGGCCGAGAGTCTGGTGCTGGGCACCGACAAGGACACCGACGGAGCCCTCTATGTCTGGGGCTTGGACGGCAAGATCAAGACGGACAAGGTGGTTCGCGGCCTGGTGCGACCCAACAATGTCGATATCGCCTACGGCGTGATGCTGGGCGGGACGAAGATCGATGTGGCCGTGGTGACCGAACGCTACGCGCATCGGCTGCGGGTGTACCGCCTGCCGGACATGGCGCCGGTCGACCGGGGAGGGATTCCGGTTTTTCCGGGAGAGCTGGCTCGGGACTGTATGGGCATTGCGCTTTACACCCGTCCCGGTGACGGAGCCTTGTTCGCGATTGTTTCTCGCTCCGACTACCAGGCGCCCCTGCAAGGTTATCTGCACCAGTATCGGCTGGTGGATGACGGAACCGGAGTGCTGA
This sequence comes from Opitutaceae bacterium, assembly GCA_016794725.1. Lineage (GTDB taxonomy): Bacteria > Verrucomicrobiota > Verrucomicrobiia > Opitutales > Opitutaceae > UBA6669. Next base: position 2,427 of record JAEUGZ010000504.1, read on the forward strand.
AGGGTGTGTTTGTGCGCTCGTTCGGCACCTGGAGTGGGCGCAAGGAGATCGAGGCGATCGCCGTTGATCAGGAGTTGGGTTATGTCTACTTTGCCGATGAAAACCACGGCATCCGCAAGTACCACGCGGACCCGGCGGCCGACGATGCCGACGAGCAACTCGCCGAATTCGGTCTCGATGGATTCACGGAGGACCGGGAGGGCATTTCCATCTATCGCACGGGCGCGGGCACCGGCTATGTGGTCGTGTCGAACCAACAGGACAATTCCTTCAACTTCTACCCCCGCGAAGGTGAGACCGGCAATCCACACACCCATCCGCTCCTGAAACGGGTCGACGTTTCGACGATCGAAAGTGACGGCAGCGATGTGACTCACACCGCGTTGCCGGGGTTTCCGGGCGGGCTTTTCGTCGCCATGTCCAACGGCCGGGTTTTCCATTTCTATGCCTGGAACGACCTGGCCGCGGCCGCCCGTCCGCCGGTGGCCGGTCCGACCGTGAAGTGAGTCGGGTGTCCGTCCACCGTGGATCACTGTTTCCTCCCATGCGCTCTCTTGCCGCCACTATTCTGATCGTTCTGGTATCCTCCGCCGCCATTGCGTCCGAGACGACAGCAGTGCTGTGGATGTGGTCCGGGGCGGTGACGACGCAGACCGCCCGGGTGACCGTCAAAGTCACGGGCGAAGGCGCGCCACCGCTCAGCCTCGAGGCTGAGGGCGAGGCGCCGCGTTCCTTCGCCGCCGCCGTTCGCCGTCCCACAGAACCAGGGACCTCGGTGCTGGTGTTTGAATTGTCCCAACTGCGACCCGACACCCACTATCGGTACGCAGTGGCGGGGGCGGAGGGACGCTTTCGCAGTCACCCCGCCGGGGCGGCCAGCTTCATGATTGCGCTGGGATCCTGCGCGCAGACGGGATCGGAGCACCCGGTTTTTGCCACGATCGCACGGCACGAGTCCCTCCTGTTTCTGCACAACGGCGATCTGCACTACGAGGATATCGCCGAGAATTCGGTAGACGTCTTCCGTCGCGCCTATGGACGTGCGCTCGGTTCCGCCTCACAGACCCGGCTGTTCCGTTCGACGGCAGTGAACTACGTGTGGGACGACCATGATTTCGGTCCCAACAACTCCGACCGCACCTCGCCCAGCCGCGAGGCCTCGCGCGCTGCCTACCGGGAAATGGTGCCCCACTATCCGTTTGCGAGCAACTCCGGTGCGATCTATCACGCCTTCACCATCGGACGGGTCAGATTCCTGGTCGGCGATGCACGCTCCGAGCGCGATCCGCCCCAAGTGCCGGAGGGACCGGAACGCACAATGCTCGGGGCCGAGCAGAAGGCGTGGTTGAAACGTGAAATGCTGGCCGCCCGGGATCGCTACCCTCTGACGGTGTGGGTGAATTCCGTGCCCTGGATTGGAACGGACACCGGCTCGGAGAACGAAGACCGCTGGACAGGCTTCACCACCGAACGGGCTGAACTCGCCGCGTTCATCGAGCAGAACGGAATCCACAATCTCTGTGTCCTGAGCGGGGATGCGCACATGGTGGCGATCGATGACGGCACCCACAATCGGTATGGGCCGGCAGGTCGTCCGCTCTTTCCCGTCTTTCACGCGGCTGCGCTCGATCGCAAAGGCTCGGTCAAGGGCGGCCCGTACAGCCACGGCGCGTTTGGAGGCCCGGGACAGTTTGGCTTGATGCGCGTGATCGATACGGGTGGGCCCGAACTCCGGGTGGAGTGGAGTGGGCGTACCCACGAGGACGTCGAACTCGTCCGCTACACCTTCAGTTGCCCGGTCCCCGGGGTGACGCGATGAATGAAGGAAAAGAACGCCGCACCGTTTTCGAAGTGATGGAGTGACGACACCGGTCAGGGTTCGGAGCCGGCAAACACCATGATGCCCGGCACCTCGCAGGCGCGGCGTAAGGAACCCTCGATCTGCACGGCGGCGACCGTGCCACGGAGGGCGGAGGCGGTGGCTGCGGGCACTTCCGTGAGGGTTGCTCCCTGTGCGCGGAGCGACTCGATCAAGCGGGCCGGATACACAGCTTCCGGCACCGTGGTCCGGCTGGCCGCCGCAGGGTCGAAGGTGAGCAGGAGGGGCGGCGCCGCCAGCGTGGCACCGAGGTCGTGGCGATGGCCGAGGATCCCCAGCAACACGCGCAGCGTCTCGGGGAGGAGCGAGGAGCCAATGCTGGCGGTGGCCAGGACCGGACGCCCCTCGCGCAGGACAATGGTATCCAGAATTTCATGAGGCAGGCGATCGCCGGGTTTCGTGCCCTGCAACCTCGCCTGTTGAAAACCGGCCGAGTCCGGCAGGGGAATTCCGCCCACCACGATGCCGCTTTCGCCCCAGATCATGGTGTTGATGGTGTGGGTCAACGCCGCGATGTTGCCCTCGCGGTCCACCACCACAATCGAGTTGGAGTGACGCGGCTGGTCGGATGCCGGCAGCGGAGCGAGTCGGGAGAGCTCGGGGGCGAGTTCCCGGGCGAAGTCCTTGGTCAGGGATGGGTGGAGAGGGACGTTGAAACCGTGATGCCGAAGGCTGGCCTCGATTGAGCGGGGGTCAGGGGATGCAGCCGCCAGCAGCTTGCCGATGCGGTCGAGCGCCAGGAACGCCGCCGGGTTTTCCCAATATGGAGCCTGCCGCTCGAGTGCGAGTGCCTCGATCAGGTTGAGTCCCGGGATCAGCGCGTATGAACCGGTGTGAGGTGCACCGAGCATGAGGATCTCGTGGTCGAGAAAACGGACCCGTTGCGGGTCGGACCAGGTGGGTTGGTAGCGTTCGAGGTCGTCCGCAGTCGCCCGCCCACCGTCCCTGCGCACCTGCTCGACGAATGCGCGGGCCCAGTTGCCCTGGTGGAAGGCGGCGGCGCCGTGGGCTGCAACCTCGGCGAGCGTGGCAGCGAGGTCCGATTGGACAAAGCGCTCCCCGGCCTGCGGCAACGCAGAGCCGGCCTGCGCGAGAAAACGACGTCCCTCCGGGGTGCGCGCAAAGACCGGAGCGCGCAGGGCGAAGAACGAGGCCAGCACCGGCGAGACGGTCACGCCGTTCCGCGCGTACCAGATTGCCGGCTGGAAGAGATCGCGGAACGGCAGGCGGCCGAAACGGTGGTGGAGGGCGTCCACGCCCGCCATGAACCCCGGAACGAGGGTCTTGCGACCCGGCGAGCCGACGTCGCCTGCCGCCGCAGCGGAGATCATGCCGCCAAAGGTGCTGGCCGGAATGGTAGCAGGGTCGGTTTCCCCGAGGTAGGAGTTGAAACCCGCGTCGAGCGCCTGCACCTGGCCCGTGCGCGCGTCGTAGTAAAGTCCGGTCAGCACGCCGGCGTACGAGACCACCGATCCCAGTTGGGTGGTCACCTGGGTCAGCGCCGTGACCACGGCCGCGTCCGCCGCGGTTCCGCCGAGGCGCAGCGCCTCGATGCCGGCATGCACGGCCAGGGGTGAAACGGTGGCCGCGATCAGGCCGTGTTCGGAAGCGAGGTTTCGGCTGGCTTCGGGGCTCCAGCTGCGCGACTCAAGGGTTTCAAGGCGAGTCCGTTCTTCGGTCGGCCACTGGTCGGGAGAGAGCGACGGCGGCGCCGCGGTCAAGGCAAGCGCGATAAAGAGTGGGCTGGCGAGGAGACAACGGGTGAGTTGCCGGAGTAAATGGAGGGGAGCCATGGCCAAGAAAAGGGAGGAGGGATGCAGGAGCAAAAGGGTGAAGGCAGCGAACGGTCGGCAAGGGAGGCGTGCCGGGTGAGCGATCTGGCCGGCCGCCGCGGCAGGTGCGGTTGCCCGCCCTCGGGATGCGGGTGTGCGCCGCTTCCGCCTCGTTTTCGCAACGACCGGTCCCGGTCAGCGTTTCTGGCTGCGCACCTGGCGCAGCGCCAGCCAGAGTCCCGGAACGGAGAGCAGGGACAGCCAGCTTGCGTAGGGTATCCAGCGAACCACTGCACCGACGATGGCGTGGGAGCGGACCGCTCTCCAGGCTGCCTCGGAGTTGGTCAGGTCGGCGAACGCGGTGCCGCCGAGGGCGATGTGCCGGGCGGCGGCGAGTCCACCCAGCGCGATGTCCCAGGCGACGGCCATGCCACCGAGGGCGAACTGCCAGCCGATGGCCACACCTGCGCAAGCACCCCAACCCACTGCGGCTCCGCCGAGGGCGAGTCCCCCGAGTGCAAAACCGCCGAGGGAGACCGCACCCGCCGCCACGCCGCCGATGGCCACCGGGCCGACGGCGATGGCTCCGATCGCCACGCAACCCGCGTAGGCGGTGTCGCCGATGGCAATCCACCCTTTCGCCACGCCTTGCGTTTCGCCCGACTCCGGCCGTGCTCCCACCGCCACGCTTATCCAGGGAAGACCGGCGAAGCGGAGTGACGACTCGTACCGTTGGGTGCGGCGCAGCGGGCTCGTCCACCGTGGCACCTTGTCCTGGTGGGGCATTGCCTTGACGCGTGCCGCCGCGAGCAGCGACAGCAGCAGATTGGCCAAGCCGTAGGCCAGGACGCCCGCCACGAAGACGACCCCCGGCGCGAGGCCGTGGGCGCGGAGGGGTGCTCCCTGCGTCACTCCAAACCAGATGAAACCCGCGGCGGCAAAAGCCGTCAGCGCGCACCAGGCGAAGCCGAGCGGAAGCAGCGCGCGGCCGTAGCCAGGCGCAAACCGCGCCGAGCGCCAGACCTCGTAGGCCACGTAGATCCCGAGCAGACCGAGGGCGCCGGAGACCCAGGTGCCGAGCACGGCCCAGGCGATCGCTCCGCCCGTGGCCGTTGCCGAGGCGCCGCTGCCCAGGGTTGCCGCCTTGGCGGTGGCCGCGCCGCCGGTGGCGGCCGCCACCGCGACCAGAGGCGGTAGCGCGCCGAGCACGCCGAGAGTGAAAGCCTGGGTGGGCTCGGTCTGCGCGAGCACGCCTTCGAGGACCCGCGTGACTTCGTCCCTCAGCAGGACCCGCCCGCGACTCAGCCGCTGTTTGACCGTTTCTTCAGACACACCGAGCGCCTCGGCCACGGCGCGGACCGACTGGTGCTCCCGGTAAAACAACACGAGCGGCTCACGGTACGATTCCGGCAGCTGGTGCAGCGTCCGCCACAAAAGGGCCTTTTCCTCGTCCGAACTGGCCAGCTCACGCGGGGTCGGATCGGGGGACGGGAGGTCCTGTTCCTCGCGACCCGTCACCGGCGAGCCTTCCCGACGGGTTTGACGGCGCACATGACTCAACGCCCGTTGCCGGGCGATGCCGCAGATCCAGGCCCGGAAACGACCCGGTTCGCGAAGTCCGTCAAGCTGGCCCCAGGCGGCTACAAATGCCTCTTGGGCAATATCTTCGCTTGAATTGAAGTCACCGCAAACGGCATACGCCACGCCGCAGGCGGCGGAGCGGTGACGGGTGACGAGGTGGCCAAAGGAGTGCCGATCGCCGCGAGCGGACGCCGCGACCAGGTCGGCGTCGATGGGTTCGGAGGAATCAAGGATTGGGTTCACAACAGCGAGTGGTCGCGAGCGGGAGAAAGGTGACGGACTTTTTTCGCAAGGGGGAGAGCAAAGGCATGCGGAGGGTAAGGGAGTCTGGATGCCGGGCGGGACGGGATTGGGTGCACGACTGGGCGCGGACCAGCTTGGTCTCGTCAGCGGACCAGTGTTCTCCCGTTGTCGCTGGCCCTCATCGCGGTTTTCGTCCGTGGCCCCCCGCCAGCTCCGCATGACCCCTCAGCCGGGGGCGCGATCCTCGCCCGGTGGATGCAGGTGAGCCCCGCCGAATCCATCCAACCCCGAATCCCATGTTGCGCGCATCCTCCCTTTGTTTGTCCTGGCTGCTTGCCGCCGTGGCCGCGGCCGTTTCCGCGCGAGCGGAGCACGTGTTGTTTGCCTTTGATGACAAGGCGCTGCCCTTTCAGCATGGCCTGCGGCTCAGACTCATCGGTTTCCAGTCAAAGGCGGATACGACGGGTTCAAATCAAGTGATCGCACCGGGGCCGCCAGGTGCGCCGGACAGCAAGGGCGTCATTTACTACGGCACCGTGTGTCAGGTGGGTGAGGAATTGTGGATGTGGTACCTCGGGATGGGGGACCAGGACGAAAAGCGTCAGTATCGCATCCACCTCGCCAAGAGCAAAGACGGCCGACATTGGGAAAAGCCGCA
>JAEUGZ010000479.1 GCA_016794725.1 Opitutaceae bacterium
CAGGCGGCGGCATCCATCGACCTGGGCGAAGTTGCCGCCTCGTTGACCTTTCTCGATGGCGTGCTCACCGCCCGGACCGCGGTGTCCGCGGACCTCTCGTCCAAAGGCGTCGTGGTCGGCACGCTGCGTGAAGCGCTGGCCCACCACGCGGTCTTGTTGCGTGAACACTTCATGGCCCAACCGCAAAAGCTCGGCTCTGAGAAGTTCGCCGCGCTCCACACCGCGTTCGTCAGCGACGGTGCGTTCATCTTCGTGCCCAAGGGGGTTGAGTTGCCGGCGCCCATCGTCGTGACGCATGGCAGCCGCGGGGCCGGCACGCGGGTGTTTCCCCACACCTTGGTGGTGCTGGAGGAGCAGGCCAAGGCCACGGTCATCGATCTCTTTCTGTCTCCGGACCGGGGTGCAGCTCCCCCCAATCCCGGTCATCCCGCCGCATTTGCGTGTGGCGCTAACGACCTCTACGCCGGACATGGCTCCCAGCTGGTCTATGCGGCCGCTCAGCTGTGGTCGCACGACACCCTTTCTTTTCCACACAACTCCACCGTGGTGCGACGTGATGCCCGCGTGCAGTCCCTCAATCTCCACCTCGGCGGACAGCAGGCGCGGCACGAGTCCCTCTCCCAGCTGCAGGCTCCGGGCGCCTTTTCGGAGATGCTCGCCGTGACCATCGCCTCCGGTGACCAGGAATTCGATCAACGGACCCTCCAAATCCACCAGGCCCCCAACACGAAGAGCGACCTGCTGTACAAGAACGCCCTGCTCGACACCGCCCGCACCATCTTTTCGGGACTGATCGTGGTGGATCCGGATGCGCAGAAAACGGATGCTTACCAGAGCAACCGCAACCTGATGCTGTCCGACACGGCGGAAGCCAGCAGTCTTCCGGGGTTGGAGATCCAGGCCAACGATGTCCGCTGCACCCACGGCGCGACCAGCAGCCGCATCGATCCCGAACAGATGTTTTACCTTGAGTCGCGCGGCATCTCTCCGACCAAGGCCCGCGAACTGCTCGTGTTTGGGTTCTTCGAGGAAGTGCTGAACCGGCTCGAAAACGACGGTCTGCACGCCTTGCTGCGGTCCTTTCTCCAGACGCACTTTCACTGATCGCACCCTCCCGGCCGCGCATCCATCTCGACTCTCGCACCGACTTCTTTCACACCATGAATCGCGAACGCACGCTCTCACGCGACGTCACCGCCACCCAAATACCCAGCGGCGACAAGCAGACGCTGACCGCCGGCAGCCGCCTCTTCATCCATCAGACCCTGGGCGGCAGCTACACGGTCCAGACGGATTTCGGGCTGTTCCGCATCGACGGCCGCGATGGCGATTCGATCGGCGAACAGGTCACGGAATCAACCGTGTCGGTGTCCACCCTTGCGGATGGGGCGCCCGATCCCGTGGCCGTATGGGACCAGCTAAAGAAGGTCTACGACCCCGAAATTCCGGTGAACATCGTGGACCTCGGTCTCGTTTATTCGATGGACATTGAACGCAGCGAGGGGGCCGAGCCCAGCTACACCGTGCATGTTGCCATGACCCTCACCGCCCCTGGCTGCGGCATGGGCCCGGCGATTGCGGAGGACGCTCGGTCCAAGATCGTCCTGGTCCCCGGCGTAAGCACGGCTGATGTCAGAATCACGTGGGATCCACCATGGAACCAGTCCATGATCAGTGAAGAGGGCAAAATGAAGCTGGGCCTGATCTAGCTGCGGGGATTGGGCACGATCCCGGTGTGCCCGATCCGTCCGTTTCAGGCAGTCCTGCGCAAGCAATCGGCTTCAGTGGAGACGCACACAGGTTGTACCTGTGTTCAGCCCTCGCCATAAACCAAGAAGGGGCGATCCACTGCCGCCGATTCAATGCATTCCCCTTGCAGGTGTTCATGAAGGGGCTCGGTCCGCAATTCGCTCGGGTCCGACTCATCGGCATTGCTCCGATCCGGTCGTTTCCGAGCCTAACCCGGTCCGCAGCGGTCGCAGCTCGTCCTCACTCCAGACTTGGTCTCCTCCCGGTTTACAGTGTTGAGTGGGGGAAGCGCACGACCGAGTCGACACCTCGATTGCGCTGTTCCGACTCTCATTTTCCCGCGTGAATCTTCTCTTTGTAAACTACGGTGACTTCACCTCAAACAGCGTCAACCACCTGTCGGGCTTCACTCGCGCCCTGACCGCTGCTGGCCACAGCTGCATCGTCGCGGTCCCCGACAATCTGGAGAGCCTGTCCGCAGTGCCTGACCCGCAATTTCGGGCGGCGACCTACGCCGAGCTGCTGGCCACGCCCGCCCTGTTTGCCGATGGGCGTCCGGCAGACTTGATCCACGCGTGGACACCTCGGGAAGGGGTTCGACAGTTTGTCGTGGATTACAAGCGCCTCGCACCTTCGCGTCTGGTGGTCCACCTCGAGGACAACGAAGAACATCTCGTGGAGTCTTACATGGGTCAGCCGTTGGCGAGCCTGCGCGACGCGTTGGAGAGGGACTTCCCCAGACCTTTGGTCAACGCACTGCCGCACCCGGTCCGGCAGCACACCCTGCTGCGGCTCGCCGACGGCGTGAGCGTCATCATTGACACGCTTCGCTCCTTCGTCCCTCCCGGCATCCCTGTCCTCAGCCTGCCACCCGGCGTCGATTTCGAACTCTACCAACCCCAGGAGGCGCCAGCCCATCTGCGCGAACAACTCGGCCTGCAGGACGACGAACGTGTCATCGTCTTCACCGGGAGCAGCACGTTTGCCAATGAATCGGAAATCCGGGACCTCTACCTTGCGGTCCACCTGCTCAATGCGCGGGGATGCCCCACCCGCCTGATTCGCACCGGATTCAATTCGCCGACCTTCGCCACCTCGCTGCCCGAAGATTGGAAGCGATGGACGCTCGACCTCGGGTTCATCGACAAGGGCCGCCTTCCCGGGCTGCTCGCACTCGCTGACGTACTGGTGCAACCCGGTCACCCCGGACCCTTCAACGACTATCGACTTCCATCCAAGTTGCCGGAGTTTCTCGCCAGCGGACGGCCCGTGGTGACCGTGGCGAGCAATCTCGGTCTGCAACTCACCGACGGGGTCAACGCCCGGGTCCTGGCCGACGCCACCCCGGAAGCGATCGCTGACGCCTGCCTGGCGCTGTTCGCCGATCCAGACACCGCCCGTCGCCTCGGTGCGGGCGGCACAGGGTTTGCGCGGGCGACGTTCGACCTGAACCAAATCTCGTCCCGATTGATCGCATTCTACTCGGAACTGGTCGCACGCCCCCAGTCGGCGGTCTGGCTGGGATTCAAGCACGGTAGCGACACCGCCCTGCTGGCCCGCCGATTGCACCAGCAGCTGGCCTCCGTGTCCGCGCCCGTCAGTGCCACCTGGAGTGACATGGTGGGTGCCGCCGACGATCTGGCACGCCTGTGCCGCGACCTCGAGTTTGAGTTGGCGAATCTGGATACACGCTTTTCGAATGCGCGTGCCCACCTCGAGGCCGACCGCAATGAGTGGAAACGAGTCTGGGGCTTGACCGACCAGCACGCCAAAAACATCGAAGCGACGTGCCGCGCCACCCAAAACCACGCCCACAACCTGGAAGCCGTGTTGCGCGGACTCGAAAAGGACCTCGCGCGCGTCGAGACGGCGCGAGCCCACGCGGAGACGCAACTCCGCGCCGCCCGCCAGCAGGCGGCCGCCTTTGAAACCGAACTCCAGCGCGCTGAACCCTCGCTCGCCACAACCGAGGCCCGTTTCAACGAGAGTCTGGCCGCCTTCTCCGCGCTCCGACTCCAGTATGAAAATCTGGAAAACCAGCTGACCGCAACGCGCGCCCTCCACGCCCAATCCGAAGCCCGACTGGTGGCGTCGCAACAGCAGGTCGCAGCCTACGTCGACAGCCTGGCCCAAAGTCAGTACCTGCTCGCTTCCACTCGCGCCCGCGCCCTCGCCCATGGCGAGAACGCACGGCAGGAAATGGACAAACTGCGCGAACAGATGAAGGATGCCTTGAGGCAACGCGACGAGACCATCGCCCAGCGTGATCGCAAGATCCAGGCGATGCAGTCGTCCTTCTCCTGGCAGGCCACCGCGCCTCTCCGAGCCCTCCGTCGGTGGTTGATCGACCCTTTTCGGAGTACGGACAAGTCACCGGTTCCCCTTCGGATTGCTGACGCCACTCTGCCCGAGTCACTCCTCTCCTTCCGTCCCGACGACTTTGTCGACCCGATCCGCTCGTTCACGTTCAGCGTCGACTACCCGCAACTCTGGAGCTTCGGCATCAACAAGGTCGTGGTTCGCGGATGGTGCCTCACGCGCGAGGCTTCCGTGCTCAAGAAAGTCCGTGCTCGCATTGCGCAACGCATTTATCCGGGGGTCTATGGGCTGAAGCGCATGGACGTCCTGGCCGCTCTCCGCGACACACCCCAGGCCGAATACAGTGGTTTCAAGATCGACGTGTTGCTGGAGGAAACGGACGAAGAGATCCTCCTTGAAGTTTGTGACAGCCACGGGGTCTGGCATCGGTTCTTCCAGTCCCCCCTGAAGGTTGGCCCCCAGCACGGCCTTCCGGAACTCACGAGCTACGAGCGTTGGGCCTCCACCTACGATCAGCACACACCCGAGTCCCTTGCCGCCCTCCGCCTCCATGTCACTTCGTTCGCCCAGCGCCCGTTGATTTCGGTGATCATGCCGGTGTATCACCGTGATGCCGGCGATGAAAAGTGGCTGCTCAAAGCCATCGCCTCCGTCAGGTCGCAAGTCTATCCCCATTGGGAACTCTGCATCGCTGACGATGCCTCTCCGGCCCCCCACGTACGGCCGCTGCTGGAACGACTGGCGCGCGAGGATGAACGGATCAAGCCGGTCTTCCGGGAGAAGAATGGCCACATTTCCCACGCTTCCAACTCCGCATTGGAGAAAGCCAAGGGTGAGTTCGTCGCTCTGCTCGATCACGACGACGAACTGGCGCCCCACGCGCTCTATGAGGTGGTCGCCTTGCTCAATGCCCAACCCGACACGGATCTCGTGTACACGGACGAGGACAAAATTGACGAGGAGGGTCGGCGTCACGAACCCTACTTCAAACCCGACTTCCTCCCCGATCTCTTCACCAGCCAGAACTACCTTTCGCACCTGTCAGTTTATCGAACTCGCCTGATTCGTGAAGCCGGTGGCTTTCGTCCCGGGTACGAGGGCAGCCAGGACTGGGACCTTGCGCTTCGCGTCAGCGAACGTTCGTCAGCGGACCGCATTCGCCACATCCCGAAGGTGCTCTACCACTGGCGCGCCATTCCAGGCTCCACCGCGTTGCTGCTCAGCGAAAAGAACTACCCGGTTGAAGCCGCGCGTCGCGCCCTTTCCGACCACTTTCGTCGAGTGGGTGAATCGGTCGAACTCCTCGCGGTCCCGGGTGACCACTGGCGGGTCAAGCGACCCACCCCTTCCCCCGCCCCCCTGGTTTCCCTCGTCATTCCCTCGAGGAATGGCCTGAAGCTTCTCTCCCGCTGCGTCGACACGCTGCTCTCGAAGACCACGTATCCGAACTTTGAACTCATCATCGTCGACAACGGTTCGGACGACCCGGCTACCCTCGACTATTTCCGGCAGATTGAATCGCCGCGGGTGGCTGTCCTGCGCTACGACGCGCCGTTCAACTACTCAGCGATCAACAATCACGGGGTGAGACATGCCCGGGGTGAGATCATCGGATTGCTGAACAACGACCTTGAGATCATCCACGCTGACTGGCTGGACGAAATGGTCAGCCATGCCGTGCGGCCGGACATCGGCTGCGTGGGCGCCATGCTGTACTACCCCAACGAAACCGTGCAGCACGCGGGTGTGATCGTCGGCCTCGGCGGGGTGGCCGGCCACATCTTCCGCGACTTCCCCCGCGGCACGGAAGGCAAGAGCAACCGGGCGCGACTGGTCCAGAACTACAGCGCCGTCACCGCCGCCTGCCTCCTGGTGCGTCGCTCGACCTTCGAACAGGTCGGTGGACTCGATGAAACGCTGGCCGTGGCCTTCAATGACATCGATTTCTGCCTGAAAGTGCGGGCCGCGGGCTTCCGGAACCTCTGGACGCCTTTCGCCGAGTGCTACCACCATGAAAGCGCCTCCCGCGGCGCGGAAGACAACCCGGAGAAGCACGAGCGCTTCCGCCGCGAGGTCGAAGTCATGCTCGCCCGCTGGAAGGACGTCATTGCGCACGATCCGGCCTACAATCCGAACCTCACCCTCGAACTGACCGACTACACCCTTTCCGCCCCGCCCCGCCCTTGGGCTCCGTAGGGATCGGGCCGTCAGGATCACGCGACATCCGCTAGTTCCGGGTCAGCGCCAGCCTGACTCCCAGGGCCAGCAGCACCACGCCCATGGTGCGGTCAAACCAATGCCCGAAGCGGATGAAGGCACGACGGACCCGCGCCTGGGTGAAAAAGAGGGAGACCGCCGTGAACCATGCGGCGGTCGTCACCGCCATCCAAATGCCGTATCCAGCCAGGACCCACTTGGGGGTGGCAGGACTCACCACCACCGAGAACACGGAAATGAAGAACAGGGTCGCCTTGATGTTGGTGGCATTGGTGATGAAGCCGGAGACAAATGCAGTCCGACGTGACAGCGGGGCCGGCTCGCCCTCGGCCCGATCAAAGCCGTCGCCCGTCCTCGGCGGGGCACGCAATGCCTGCAATCCGATCCACATGAGGTAGAGGGCTCCCATCCACTTCATGATCGTGAACGCCAGAAGCGAGCTCTTCACCAACAGCCCGAGTCCAAGCAGCGAGTAGGTGACGTGGACCAAAATCCCGGTCCCAATTCCCAGGCTGGTTGCGAGAGCGGCCGTCCGGCCGTGCACAATGCTCTGACGCAACACGAGCGCAAAGTCCGGACCCGGACTGGCCACGGCGAGGAGATGAAGGCCCGCGAGCGTCAGGAACTGCGAGAGGTAGCCGTCCATGGGGCGTGGATTCGGCGGGCGGGCGCGACTCGAAAGTTACAAGCGGCGCTCCTTGACCGCCGGATCGGCCATCAGCGCATCAATACCCTTCTGGGCGTTAAACTCGCGCAGTCGCGCATGATCGGGGTGCTTGCGCACGGCCTTCTCGAGAACGCCACGCGCATCCTTCTCCCGGTCGAGTACAACGAGGAGGTAAAGTTGAGCGATGATCTCTTCGGGGTCGCTCGTCTTGTCGTAGCGGTCCTCGTGGATTGCGAGCGCGCGCTTGTAGGCCGACTTTGCATCCGACGTCTTGCCGAGTTTCTTGTTCAGGGTTCCCAGGGTGAACCACCAGTCGGGAATATCGTCCCGCAGCTTCACCGCTTTCGCCAGTGACTCCGCGGCACGGGCGTAGTCCTTGATCTGCACCGCAAAGGCCGCGTCACTCGCATGGTTCTCCGCTTCGGCCGCAACAAGTTTGGAAACCGCTTTGGGTTCACCCGGTTCCGATTTTGCCCCCGTTGATTTCTTGCCACAACCGGTCCACGCAAGGGGAAGGACAACCAGGCAGCACACGGTGCAGAGAGCGCGACCGCGATTCACGATGAAACGGTTCATGAGCGAAGCAGGAAGGTTCTGGAAGCGACCAAACCACCACGTTAGGGCTCCTTCGCCCGCGATGAAACCCAAAAAAGGCCGAACCTCCCGTATTGCCCGGACGGTGAATCGGTCGGCCGGCCAACACCGCCCCGCGCCGCTACAAATCGAGCGGGACGGTCGCAATCGCTTCCTCGAGAGTCGTGACCCCTTCTTTGACCTTGAGCAATGAGTCCTGATGCAGGGTTTTCATACCACCCCGCATCGCGATCTTCTTCAACTCGGTGGATTCCATCCCCTTATTGATGCCATCGATCAGTTCCTCGTTGGTGATCATCAGCTCGTGGATGCCCACGCGACCTTTGTAACCTGAATTCCCGCACTTCGGACAGCCTCGCTGATTCGCTTTGTAAATGGGTCCGCTCCAACCAATCGCCTTCTCAAGGATCTCCTTTTCCCGACCCAGCGGTTCAGCGTGGTAGCGGCAGCTCTTGCAGACGCGCCGCATCAGCCGCTGGGCGCACACACAAAGCAGTGACGACGAAATCATAAACGGCTCAACCCCCATGTCGGTCAGGCGGGCCACCGTCGATGGCGCGTCATTGGTGTGCAGGGTGGAGATCAACAAGTGTCCAGTGAGCGCCGCTTCCACGGCAATATTGGCGGTTTCCTTGTCGCGAATTTCACCCACCAGAATGATGTCCGGATCCTGGCGCAGAAACGAACGCAGAGCCGCCGCAAAGGTCAGCCCAATCTGGCGGTGCATTTGCATTTGGTTGATGCCATTCAGCGTGTATTCGATGGGATCCTCGGCCGTACGGATCACGAGTTCAGGGGAGTTGATCTCGTTCAGCGCTGAGTACAGCGTCATCGATTTTCCGGAGCCGGTCGGTCCGCAATGCAGGATCATGCCATAGGGCTGGCGGATGACATCGCGGTAGCGGGCCAGGTTCTCCTCCGAAAATCCGAGGGCGGTCAGCGGAAGCGTCGACTTCTGCTTGTCAAGAATACGCATCACCATGCCTTCGCCATGGTTCAGCGGAGCAGTGGACACGCGGAGATCGATGTCGATGCCCTTCTTGGTGTATTGCTTAAAAACGATACGTCCATCCTGCGGCAGCCGTCGCTCGGCGATGTCGAGGTTGCACATGATCTTGAGGCGGGCGACGAGCGCCGGTCCCACCTTCGCCGGCAGCCGGAGTTTCTCCGCGCAGACGCCGTCGATCCGGTACCGCACGACAATTTCCTTTTCCTGGGGCTCGATGTGGATGTCCGAGGTTCCCGAGTAATAGGCATCCTCGATGATCCGGTTGCCGAGCTGAATGATGGGCCCGGACTCCTCGGTGACATCCTCGTCCACCTCTTCGCCCTTTTTCCCGAATTCGGCGCCGATTTGTTGGACAACCTGGTCAAAATCCGTGCGGTCGCTACTTTTGGCAAACTTGTCACGTATGTCCTTCTCGCGACCCAACAACCGCACCACGCGCTTGCCGGTCATTTCCTGAATCTTGGCCGGAACCGTGACCTCAAAGGGGTTGGCAAATGCCACGAGCAGAAACTCCCCCACCTGACCCACGGGTAGAAGGACGTTCTCCTGACAGAACTCCTGGGGTACCCGCTCAAACGTGGTCGGGCTGATGCGGTACCTGGAAACGTTGTAGGGTGCCAGGCCCAGAGCCTGGGCTCGGGCCACCAGCAACTGGAAAGGCGTGATGCCGTGGCTGTCCTGGAGGAGCTTGTCCAGCGCCTCGCCGCTCAACTCGTCGGGATGACTCGCCAAAGCCTGCCGCTGATCAGCGGTCAAACGGCCATATTCTTCCAGCTTGGCGACGACTTGGGATTGGACTTTTCCGAGAGGCATGTGGTTTCACGCCCCACCGGATTGCCTACCATCAGGTTTTGGGCGTGCCGGGCGAGGCGGCCCGGTCCGTTTCCATTTTTTCCAGATAGTCAGCAATCATCTCGAGGGTGGTTGCGTACCAGATGATCGGCGCATTGAGCACTTTCTCCCAATGCTTTCGCACGGCAGAACTCAAATAATACGCGGTCGCCACCGAATAGAAGTCATCCTCGCGATCGAAGGGAACCGTCCAGGTCGCCCAACAAACACCAATATCCACCGATTTACGAAGATCTTCCGAAACCTCATAATTTCGCAAATCAATCAGCCCGACGGGGTCGTGCTCAGTCACATAGGCCAGCACGTCATCCTCCTGAATCACCTTCATGTGATTGCTCAACACGCCGAGCAACGTACTTTGGCGAACGTTTTGCGTTGCGATGATCTCAAAAAGCTTCTCGTTTGCTTTTTCTAAATCCTCCACCTTAACGAGGTTGTTCTCCACCAGCGCCGCGCCAAGCAGACGATTGGCGCGCATCAGGAGGGCCCGGTTCTCAGGAGACATGGGGGTCATGGAATGCAGGAGCGACGCCGAAGCGTCTAGGAAGCCGCCGAAGCCTTGGCTTTCTTGGTCGCGGTCGAGCGCCCGCGTACGCGCTTTCTCAGTTCAAGTTTGAGTTTCTCCAGTCCTTTTCCGTCGAGGCAGGAGATGGGGACAACGTCCACTTTGTGGCGGCGCTTGAACTTGGTCAGGTGCGCAGCAGCCTCCGGGAGGTCCATCTTGTTGGCCACCACAATTCGGGGCTTCTTCAGCAAAGCCGGATCATAGAGCTTCAACTCCTTGAGCAGCACAGTGTAGTCATCGCGGGGATCACGTCCGTCGACTCCGGCCATATCGACGAGGAACATGAGCAAGGCGCAGCGCTCGATGTGACGCAAAAACCGGTGTCCCAAGCCGCGATTCTCACTCGCACCCTCAATCAACCCTGGGACGTCCGCCAGCAGGAGCCGGTCGAAGTTCATGGGATCCGGGTACTCGATTACACCGATCTGCGGATGAAGGGTGGTGAACGGATAAGCTGCCGTCTTGGGCCGGGCCTTGGTGATCGCGGTGGTGAGAGAGGACTTTCCGGCGTTCGGGAAACCCACCAAACCCACGTCGGCGATGCTCTTGAGTACCAAACGAAAGGAACCGAGTTCGCCGTCCTGACCCGCGTTGGCCCGTTTGGGAGCCCGGTTCGTCGACGTCTTGAAGTGAGTATTGCCCCAGCCGCCATTACCGCCCTTGCAGAGAACGATTTGCTGTCCGTCCTCAATGACCTCCGCGACCACCTTCTCGGTCGCCTCGTCAATCACCACAGTTCCCAGTGGCATGCGCAGAATCGCCGGTTTGCCTTCCCGACCGTGGCAATCCTTGCCCAAGCCGTGCTCACCTCGTTCGCCTTTCCAGTGCGGCTTGTACTTGTAGTCGACCAGGTTGTTCGTGTCGTCGTCGCCCAGCAATATAACGTCCCCTCCCTTGCCGCCATCTCCCCCATTGGGTCCGCCCCAGGGTTCGTATTTTTCGCGACGAAAGGACACGCAGCCGCGTCCACCATCACCCGCTTGAACTTTGATGACACATTCGTCGACAAACATGACCCTCAAAAGAGTGCAGAAAGCGCTGCGCTTGCCAAGGGGTATGCCTTCCGGAGTCCGCGAATCCACCCCGACCTCAGGCTAACCGACCGCCGGCGGTGACCCACGACCGGCACTACAAGGCGATCTTGATTCCCTTGCGGAGGTAGGTCGGCACGTCCAAATCCTGGCCTTCGAAGAGGTTGCGAGCTGTTTTGTCAAAATACCCCCTGC
>JAEUGZ010000518.1 GCA_016794725.1 Opitutaceae bacterium
AATCCCCAACCGATGCAGGAGACCGGGCCGGCGTGGCGGTATGCGCGGAGCGTGGAGGCGAGCGGGGGCGACGTTTAGCGGGATGCAGACGTCCTCGCGACAACAACATGCACCCGCTCTTGCGTGGAGCGGTGGTCGAGCAGCTCCGGTTCCGATGCCTACATGCCCCAGCCGGGACGGTAGGTGCGCGCGAGGAGGGCGTTGGCCTGGGGAGCGTTCGTGATGCGGAGATGGGCGGCGTCCCAGTCGAGCCGGGTGCCTGTGCGGTAGGCCACCGCGCCTAGGTGGATGGTCTCCATGAGCGGGCCGGAGTAGCCGAAGTGGCAGGCGGTCGGGCTTCCGGTCTTGCACGCGGCCACCCATTCCATGCGATGGCCGACTTCAGCCACGCGTCGGGCCGAAGGCAAGGAGCGGTACGCCGCCATCCACTCGGCGCGCTGACTGATTTCCATGCCGATCGACGGCGGAATGCTGGGCGCCGGCGGCACGAAGCCGGCGAACTTCTCCTCGGGCCAAAGCATCCAGCGATCATAGTTCACGAGCAGCATCCCTTCGCTGCCGCGGAAAACGCCCCAAGCCCAGTCGGGGAACTTGTTTTCGGCAAAGATCGGCGGGGGTTGGCTGCCGTGGGTCCAGGTCAGGGTGACGGGCGGCCGGTTGCCGCGGGCGGGGAACTGGTAGCGCAGGTGCAACCGGGACGGGGTGGTTTCGGGGTGCGGCGGCGGCCCTTCCGCCTCGACCGAGAGTAGATGGCGGAGGTCCAGCGCCCAGAAAGCCAGATTGAAGAAATGGCCGGCCATGTTGCCCAGATTGCCGCAGCCAAAGTCCCACCAGCGCTGCCAGTTCCCGCCACAGCCTCGCGAATACGTCGGGTGGTAGGGCCGGTACGATGTCGCACCGAGGAAGAGATCCCAGTGCAACCCTTCGGGCACGGGCGGGGTCTCGCTCGGGCGCTCGGTCGGGGCGGCTCCGTCCCCGCGCGGCCAAATGTGACACTCCTGCACCGCGCCGATGGCGCCCGCCCGGAGGAGTTCGCTGATTCTCCGGTAGTTTTCCGAAGCGTGAATCTGGGCGCCCAACTGGGTGGCGACCCGCTTTTCGGACGCGACTTCAGCCATCAAACGTCCCTCTTTGACCGAATGGGCTCCCGGCTTCTCGCAATAGACGTGTTTGCCGCGCCGCATCGCCGCCAGGCTGATCGGAGCGTGGAGATGATCGGGCGTGCTGACCACGACAGCGTCGATCTGATCGTCCATCTCGTCGAGCATCCGGCGGTAGTCGGAATACCGTTTGGCCTGCGGGTAGCGAGCGAACGTCTCTGCGGCGGGATTGCGTCTTCCACGGACGAGGCGATTCGCGGGCCGATCGTCGACATCGCAGAGAGCGACGATGTTCTCGCCCGTCATCACCGGATGGTTCGCCGGCTTGATGAGCATGGATTGTTCGAGGAACTCGACATTCTCGCCGGCGAAGTGGGCGAGGTTCCAGGCACCCATGCCGCCGATACCGACTGCCGCCACGCGGAGTTTCTCGTTGGCCTGGTAGGTGCGGGCCGACCGTGCGTCCTTGAGGATCAGCAATCCCGCCGCGCCGCCCACCGTGCCGAGAAAACGTCGACGATTCCAGAGTTGCGTCGCTTTGCCCATGAAGCACGGAACTCCGGCCCGTTCCGGGGAGCAAGGCGAGAGTTGCGGTTCGGGTGGCATCGTCTGGACTTCGTGCCTTCGTGGTTTTCACATCCCCCACAACCCGCATCTCGATGGCCCGACTGCCGAACCACTCGCCGCTGCCCTGCATCCTTGCCCTTGTGCTCTCGCTTGCTCCCCCGGCCATGGAGAGCCGTGCCGCGAGTGTCGACGAGGCGGTCGCACGCGTGCGGCAGCAAGGCACCGGGCCGTCGCTCATCAACGACTCCCTGCTACGGGGCCTCGGCGCGAATCCCGCCAACCTCGAAGCGGGCCGCACGCTCTTCAATGCGACTTGCGCACTCTGCCACCTTGAAAACATGCGCGGAAAGGCCGGCAATGCCGCGGTCATCGGTTCCGACCTGACCGACAATATCTGGGACCGCGGCGGACGGCCGGCCGACATTTTCACCACGATCATGAACGGCGCGCTCGATACGGGCATGCCACCGTGGAAAGACGCGCTGGGCGAGGAGAAGGTCGCGCTCATCGTCGCCTACATCCTGAGTCGCCTGCCGGTCGTTGAGACTCCGATCTCCGCGGCCAATGCCGCCCACAACGTCAAGCTGAAGGATTGGCTCGGTCGGCTGGACGACATCCCTCGACCCGCGCCGGGCGAAGCGCCCCGGCTGGTCTATTTCCCCGTACACCTTCCGGAGGGCAAACTGCTCGAGGCCATCGGCTCGATTTATGCCGATGGAACCGTGCTGCTGTATGATCAGGAAACGCTCGCGCCGCACAGCCTGTGGTCGGATGCAACGATCGCGCGGGAGCGGGCGGCCATTCGGGGTTTTCACCTCGAGGGACGGCGGACCCTGATGTTCACGGACGCGGCCAGCGCCCTCACGCTTTCCGGCCCCGGAGCCAACCCCGAAACCATCCGGCGCACCCTGGCCGAGGTGGTGCGACGCAAGGAAGGGATCGAGATCCGGACCCGTGCCACGCTGCCCTCGGGCGAAACGGTGGCGGGTAGCGAAGTCCTGGCTGTGACCCATTCCGACGCCGGTGCCGTGCTGCGGCGGACGTTGACCTTCGAGGGGATCCCGGCAGGCGCGAGCCTCGAACTCACGCCGGGCTCGTTGCAGGGAGCTTCGGGTGCGAACGGAGGCATTGTGCGAACAAGCGGGCGGATGCAGCCGGTTGACCACGGCGTGACGATCGTTCCCGCCGCAGGTGCCCGGAGCGTCAGCGTGGAGTGGGCTCACGTCGTGGCGTCCGCGCCCCAATCTACAGCGGCGCGAGAAATGAAGCCGGCCGCCTTCACCTGGGACGAGTGGTTTCCCGGCCCGACGAAACGACCGGGTTATCGGGCGGTGCGACATCCGTTGCCGCGATTGCCCTCCGGCGAGGATCGCGTGCTGCCGTTTGCGATGGCGACCGATCCCGTGACGGGCACGGTGTATGTCGCATCCGGGAAATTGGGCGAGATCTTCCAGGTACGGGTGGATTCCAAGCCGGGCTCGCTGGCCACGCTGACCGACTTTACCGGAACGCATTTTCAGGATGTCCTCGCGATGGCCCATGATGGCAGGTCGCTGCTCGTGCAGCACCGGCGAAACCTGACCCGACTCCTGGACAGCGACCGGGATGGCGTTGCCGAGCGTCTCGAACACCTCCACTCGTTTCCGCAATTGCTCGATCCGAAGTCCTACGATTGGGGCTACGGACTGGTCCCGGACAAGAACGGCGGATACATTGTGAGTTTCGCCGCCCACGCGGTGGGTTCGCAGGAAATGAAGGGATCAGGCTCCGCGATCCGGCTTAATCCTGATCCCTCGGGCTGGAAGGTGGAGGAGGTGGCATTCGGCCTGCGCAATCCGGTGGGCTGGACGCCCGGACCGGACGGGGACATCTTCTTCACGGACAACCAGGGCAACTGGATGGCGAGCAACCGGCTGTCGCACCTCGTGCCGGATCGGTTTTATGGCTTCCCGAACCCGAAGCAGCTGGACCATCGCTCGAAGCCGGTCGGCCCGACGGCCGTGTGGGTGCCGTACGCCTGGGCGAAATCGATCAATGGCGTCACCTATGATACGACCCGCGGAAAATTCGGGCCCTTTGCCGGTCATTTCTTCCTCGCCGAGGTCATGGAAGGCGGCGCGATCTTCCGGGCGCAGCTGGAAAAGGTGAAAGACCAGTATCAGGGAGCCTGCTTCCCGTTCTGGAACCGGGGCCTGCTCGGGCCGGTGACCGTGACCTTCGACCACGAGGGGCGACTGTGGGTCGGGGGCCTGACCGAGCCGGGTTGGATGCGCCAGCCCGATCGCGGGGCCCTCTACTCGATCGAATACACGGGCAAGGTGCCGTTCGAGATTCAATCGATCCATGCCCAGCCGGATGGTTTTCGGATCCGCTTCACCGCCCCGCCCAGCCGCCGGGCCGCCGAGGCGATTTCGTACCGGATCGAGCACTACCGCTATGAATACTCCTCGGCCTACGGCTCGCGTGAGATCGACCGGACGGCGGTGCCCGTGCGCAGTGTGACCCTGCAACCCGACGGGACGGATGTGGACCTGGTCCTGCCCCCGCTGGTGAAGGGACGCGTCTACCGTTTCGATCTCGATGTCGGCATCACCTCCGAGCGGGGCGACCCGCTGGTCAACGACCGCGCAGCCTACACCCTGAACGAGATTCCGGACGCGCCGAACTGAGCCTTGGTCGTTTCAGTTGGAGGTGGCCTCGGTGAGGCCGCGACAGGACCGATCAGTCCCGCCTCCGTGGTCCGATTTCTTCACGCGACGCTCATTCCCGCGGGGTCGGCGACCCCACCTCCATCAGACTCCCATCTTGGATCGCACTAAAGTTGACGCGTATGCGCAGTCGCGGGATCGACGCCGCTTGCGCGTGGCGATTACCGGGATCGTCCGCATTCGGTGGCGCAGGGATCGTTCCCCCGGCGCCGACGGAGCGTCGCCCTCCAACGGAGGCGCGGCCCCGCCGTCGCTGGCGAACTCGTTGGTTGACAGTCCCGGGCCGAGGCTTGTCTCGTCGTCGCATGATCCCCTGCCTGACCCGTGAGTCCTCCACCCCGAGTGGCCCGGTGCTGCGGCGCCGCCCCGTTGCCCGGATGCTGGGCGCAGCCTGCGTCGCACTTGCCCTTGCGACAGGTGTTGCCTTTGCCGCCGACCTTGTACCCGAAGCACCAGTACGGGTGGGCACGGTGATCGATGGACACGTTCACCCGTCTTTGTGTGTGGCGCGGAACGGGGACGTGCTCGCGGTGTACAACCAGCAGGGCGGCGGGGGGAAGGAACTGCTGCTCAGTCGTTCGAATGATGGCGGCCGGACCTGGAGTGCGGCGAAGCCGATACCCGGGATCGACCGCTGCTCCATTTATCCCGGATCGCTGACCACCTTGAGTACCGGGCGCATCGTCCTGCAGTGGTCCTGTTATCACAAGGAAGGCGAGAAACTGTGGCGTCAGCCGCACTATTGCACGAGTGACGACGACGGTCGCACGTGGTCGGAGGTGCGCGAGATCCCACTGCCCGATCTCACAAACTACAGTTGCCTGCGTCACCCACTCCTGGAACTGGCGCCCAACCGGTGGGTGCTGCCGCTGTACGACCGTACCATTGTCTTCGATCCCGCGACCTCGCGGATCGAGCCGTTCGGAGATGGACGCCGTCACGGCCTCGTTCCGATCGTCAAGACGCGCGAGGGAGCCTTCCTTAGTGGCGCGCCCGTGGCGAATTCCGGGATGCCGATCTCCACTCCGGTCAACCTGGTCCGTGGACTCCGCTCGGTCGATCAGGGCCGCACCTGGCACGCCCTGCATGCGCTCCCGACGTTTGGGGTGGCCGGCTATGACCTGACCGTGCTCCGAAGTGGATGGATCGTGTTGACGTCGATTGTTTATGGCGTCGGCCAGGATGGCGAATGGGCGTACCAGTTGAGTGTCTCGCGCGACGACGGACGCAGCTGGGAATCCGACCGGGCTGTCACCGTTTATAATCCCGGACGCCGCATCGCCGGCCGCGGCTGGCCGCGCACCGTGCAACTCGACAACGAGACGCTGGGCACGCTGTTCTACGACCTCGACGCGAACCAGGTTGGCGGCCCGGGCGTCTTCTTTGTCCGCACTCCGATCCGGGCGTTGGACGGCCCCGCCGCGCCGTAAGTTCGATGGAGGACGTCGCTCCGACGACGCCGGTTGCGCGTGGCGGGCCCGATGGGAAGCTCGAAGAGCGAAGGGCGGAGCGTGAAACTTGAATTCGGTTGGGCTGTGCTCCTCTGCAAGCGGCGCTGGCCTTGGCCAGCGCGGAAGCTCTTCCGCGGCGGGGCTCACCCTCGTAGGAACGCCCAAGCAGGGTCGGGGTGGAACAGTCGTATAAACGCCATCCCCCGGCGTCGTGGTGCCGTGAGCGTCCCCGCGGCGTCGACGGAGCGACGCCCTCCAGGAGTGCGCCCGTGGCGGGTGAGGGCTGGGCGGCAGCGACGCCGGGTCGCTCCCGGATCGGGCCA
>JAEUGZ010000523.1 GCA_016794725.1 Opitutaceae bacterium
CCGGCTGCGACCGGGCATGGCACGCCGTCAGCCGTACCTCGCGACGATTCACCAGCGAGGCAGCGACTCGTGCGCCCCAGCCCAGCCCGACCATACCCAATCGGGGAGACACGCAAAATCAGAAGGTCCGGCTGACGCTGAACTTGGACTGCCGGGGCGGACCTCCGCGCATGAACTGCTGCGCCGTGGCACCCGCCACGTACCATTCATCACTCAGGTTTTCAACATTGAGCTGGAGACGCCACTCCTTCCACCGGAACGACCCGAAGAGTCCGATGAGGTCGTAGCCGGGCAGCCGGTAGTTGTTCCCTGCGTCGCCAAATCGGGAGTCGTTGATGTGCTCATACGTCGCCCCGAGATTGAGCCCCTTCAACCGGCCATCGAGGAACGTGTACTTGCCGACCGCCTTATACGTCCCTCCCTGGGGCACCCCTCTCACCGCCAGACCGCTCTGCGTCTTGGCGTCGATCCACTGGTACGCCACCATCAGCGTGACGCTATCGACAGGCTGGAAGGCCACATCCAGCTCATAGCCCTTGGAAAGGCTGGAAGGCACCTGGGTGAAATCAAACGAGCCGTCAGGATTGATGATCTTCAAGAAGGAGTTCTCCTGCTCCATGTTGAAATAGGAGCCGGTCATGACCAGCCGGTTGCGGTACATGTCCACCTTCAGCCCCACCTCGTCGTTGTCTCCGATCAGGGGGCGGAGGCGCTCACCCGACTGGTTGACGCCACCCTGCGGCTGAAACGTCTCGGAGTGCAGATAAAACAGGGAAAGTCCTTCGCGAGGTTTTCCCACAATCCCATAAGTCGGGGTCCAATTATTCGCCTTGTCCGCAGGCAAACGGACGTTGAGCCGATTGTCAAAGACCCGGGTCGTGCCGGAGTCGTAACGCATTGCGCCCAGGACGATGAGTCGGTCATCGAACAGGCCCAGATTGTCCTGCAGCGCGAAGTTGTGCCGGTAGGCGTTGGTCGTGGTCCACTCGTTGGCGAGGGTCTGCGGTTTTCCGTCGAGGACCTGGGAGGGAGGGAGGCTCGTTTTTGTGAAGACACTGGGTTTGGGTGCAATCCAGTTTTCGCGGAAGCGGTGCTGGGCGGATTCCCCATCGCTCTGGCCGGCATAGAGGAGCAGCGTGTGTTTGGTGGGGCCGACCACGACCGTGCCCGTGAGGTCAAAGTTGAGGGAGTAGCTGTCGGACACACCATCACGCAGGTCCCGCCGGAGAATGTTCTCCCGGATGTCATCGTAACCGGCCGCCACCGCCTGCGTCCAGGTCGCATTGTTGGTCGTCATGTCGGCGGTGCCCACCTTGAGGGCTGCGCCATTCTTGAAGAAAATGCTGCCGGAGGAGATGTAGGTGCGCCGTTGATCCTCGCCCTCGTTGTACCGGCCGAGGAGACGCGCGTTCCACCGTTGCTGAAACAGATCAAAGGAGTGCGTCGCACCGACCTCAAAGGCCCGCGCCTCCACCGTGTCCACTGCGTCATCGTCGTAGTAGTTTCCTACGTACGCATCTCGGGGAAGGTAGCCGAAGGGCATGGCGCGCTGGCTGTCCGTCCACAGATCCTGCTGGTTGAAGATCCAATCCTGGCTGTCCCTCGCCCGGACCCAAACGGTCGTGCTCGAAGTCAGGCGCCAGTCGAGCATCGCAATGAAGGTCTGTTTCTTGTAGGTCCCGTGCTGGTGATTGGTCCCGTCCTGGTACGCCGCGAGGACCCGGTACAGCACTGTCTTCTCAGCATTGATCGGCCCGGTGGAATCGACGTAGCCACGATAGAATCCTTCGGAGTTGGCGAAGTGCGTGTACTCGGCGCCCACTTCGGTCCTGCGGTGATCGAGCGGCCGCTTCGAAACGCGATTGATCACGCCCCCAAATCCATGGGAGCCATAGAGTGCGCCGGCCGGGCCTTTGATGACCTCCAGGCGCTCAGCCTCAATCGGATCGGGCAACGAGATCCCATGGATACCCGTCACATTGTCCCCGATCGCATCCCGAAACCCCACCGCACCGGTCTGGATGCCACGGATGCTGACCGAACCGCTGTACTCGCCCTCGACCTTGGAGATTCCACTGACGAAACGCAGGGCGTCGGCAAAATTCGTCGGGTTGATGTCCTTGAGAAACTCCTGATTGAGGGAAATCACGGACTGCGGGGTGTTCGCCACCGGTGCGTTCACGCGGGTGCCTCCCAATGCATTGGTGGTTCCATATCCCCGCGTGCCTTGGTCGGTGATCACCTCAAAGGGCTGCAGGACAACCGTATCGTCCGGTTGGGCGGGCGACGCAGCCGGTGATGGAGCGGTCTGCGCCGCCAGTCGGCCGGGAGAAACCAGGGCAAGCAGTGCCAGCACGGTGGTCACCGCCGCGTGATGTCGACGGATAGAGGAGGGGAACCGGATGTTCATGGGGTGGTGGTTTGAACTCGCTGCGCGGTCAGGGCGGGGGGAACGCCGGGGATTCAACCGCGCTTTGAGACGGATCATCCTTGGCCGCCGCCACTCCTCAAAAGGATTGATCAGGTCTCCACCGGGAACCACCTGCGCGCGAATTCCCCTTTCCCCTCAGGAGACCGGGCAGTTTCCCGTCGGCCCGTCAACGCACCCAACTCGCGACTTGACTCCTCCTACAGTTGTAGGAATGGTCCGTCCTACAACTGTAGGACATATGCCGCCGAAGATATCCAGCGCTGAGTGGGAAGTGATGAATCAGGTCTGGGATCGTCATCCCACGACCTCAGCCGAGGTCCTGGAGTCGCTGCCTCCGGAAAATGCGTGGAAACAGAAAACGGTGAACACCTTTCTCACGCGGCTCGTTCAGAAGGGCGTGCTCTCGGTCACCAAACAGGGAAACGTCAATCTCTACGCACCCCGGCTGCGCCGCGAGGAGTGCATCGCGAGCGAGAGCGAGACGTTTCTCCAGCGGGTCTTTCAAGGCGCCGCCGGCCCGCTGCTGTTGCACTTCTGCGATCGCGTCGAACTGAGCGATGAAGAAATCCGGGAGCTGCAAAAGCGGCTGCGTCAGAAGAAGGGACGTCCATGACCGGGCTGGAGCAGGCCTTCCTTGAGTGCCTGGCGCTGTCCTGGCGCGTCGGGTGGCTCATCCTGTCACTCCTCGTCCTGCGACTCCCCCTGCTCCGGCTCACCGGTCCGCGTTGGTGCTTCGCCCTGTGGCTGCTGGTCGCAGGCGCCCTAGTCGTCCCGATCCGTGCTCCCCTTTCGATTTTCCGCCCGGGACTGGACCGTTTTTTTTCGCTGCCCGTCCCATCCGCAGAACCGGTTACTCCTTCGCAGTCGAGCACGTCGAGCGCCGCGACCCTCGCCCCGGCGGTCGAAGCACCGGCGCGGGCAGAATCGCCGGCTGATGAATCCAGCGATGTTGTTTCCCTTCCGGCGGTTGACGGAAACCCCTCGCAGAACGCGTGGATCTCCGGGTTGGCTCTCTTTTGGCTGGTCGGGACAATTGGGCTGGTCGGCTTGCGACTGATGGCGGCGGCCCGCCTTCACCGTCGGTTGGCGCGGTCAGGGACGGCGCCCGCGGATGCTGCCCTCGTCGCCGCGGTCGCATCCGGTTGCGAGGAACTGGGGCTGCGCACAGTGCCCGCCATTGTGATCACTCCGCTGGTCACCAGCCCGGCGCTGTGCGGAATCCTGCGCCCTCGACTTCTCTTCCCGGTCGGATTTGCCGCGCAGCTCTCGCCGGATGAGCTGCGCTGGGTGATCCTCCACGAACTGGCGCACCTGCGCCGCCGCGACCTCCTGAGCCACTCCCTGCTCCAGCTGGCTTGCGCCATTCATTGGTTCAATCCCCTGGTGTGGGTCGCCGCCCGCCTGGCCCGCCAGGACGGAGAAATGGCCTGCGACGACTTTGTCCTCCGCCACGCCCGTCCCACCGACCCCGCCGCCTACGGCCGCGCCCTCCTCTCGGTCCTCGGCGCCCTCCGCGCCCCGAGCCGCCTGCCCGCCACCCTCGGGATCGTCGAAAACAAACGTCAACTCCTCACCCGCATCACCATGATCTCTTCCCACCGCCCCCCGACCCTCCGCCGCACCCTGACCGGAGCGGTCCTCCTTTCCTTGTTTGCACTGATTGGATACACCGAAGAGCCGAAGGCAGCGCCCGCCGGCCCCGCAACCGCCGGCAAGGTGCCAGCGGTCACTCGCATGACTGACGCCGAGATGCACGCCTACCACCAGGCCCAGATCGTCGAGCGCGACCGCTGGGCGGCCTCGGCGAAAGTGGTGCTTCGTGCGATCGGCACTCCGGGAGGCGTACCGGTGGCGCTCTTCGATGTGAATGACGAACCTTGGCTGGTGAAGCAGGGTTCGGACCTTGTGACTTCATCGGTCACGACGATCGATGTGCAGAACGCACGCGTCATCACGACCTCCCCGCGCAACCAAGCTCAGCGCACCTACGACCTCACGGAGCCACGCGCGGTCAAGTTTCCGGACTTCACGCCACAACACATCGAGTCGCTGCTGTCTCCGAACAATCAAGAGAAGGGACGTCCTCGCATTCCCTACGAAGTCACCCAGGCGTGGGGTGTCATCAATCGGGACGGCAAGGAAGCCATTCTCTTGAATTATCTAAGGAGCGGATACCTACTTGGGATTCATACCGGAACCCAAGCGCCGTCGCTCACCACCGGTTTCCTCTTTGATCGGCAGTTGACGCAACGCTTTCGCGAACGCTACAACGCCTTTGCCGCCAGTTTAAACGCCGAGCAACGAGAGGCCTTTGCCGGTGGGACCCAGGCCGTAATCCGACTGGACGCCCCCGCCGAGCAACGCCGGGACTCCGCGGCCCGGGCCAAGGCTCAGATGGAGAAACGAGACGCGGTCATCGCCGCGCTCACCCCCGAGCAGCGCAAGCTCTACGATGCATGGATCGGCAGCGGCCAACGCTGAGCGCCCGCGCCAACCCACACCCGAACACAGACCCCTCACGCGAACCCGCGAAGCAGCGCAAAGGAACGGAAGGGCTGGTGCGCCGCCGCGAGCTTCAGACTTCAGCGGTCAACGTTGAGCGTTCCTCCGTCGAACCCCCAAACCCGAAACGGGTTCCCCGTTCCGCTACAGGTCAGACTTGCCGATCGGTCATTGCGTCGTCGCGTCTTTGCGCTTCTCCCGATCTCCGGCCACGAAAGGCGTTCCGCCTTCCGCTACAAGTCGGATTCTCCTGATCGTTCTCCGCGCCCTTGCGCCTCCGCGTTTTTCCTGGCCTCGATCCCCGATCCCGAAACGGGTGCCCCGCTCCGCTACGAGCTGGGGCCGCTTTCACGCCAGTTCTCGACGAGCAAGCCGCGGACGCGGGAGAACTCCCGAATGTTTCGCGTGACCAGCGTGGCCTGAAGGCGCAAGGCCTGCGCAGCGATCAGCGTATCGAAAGGCCCAATGCCCATCCCCCGCAGCTCGAGGTCATGACGGATCGCCGCATAGTGGGTGGCGTCTTCGCGGGTGAAGGGCTCCACGGGCAACGCCTGGGCCAGCGCCGCCAGGTGCAGACGCGCCTGCGCACTCGTGCCTTTGGTCACACCAAACTCCCGCTCCGCCAGAACGACGACCGAAAGGCGCAGATCGCCAAATGCCGCCTGCAATTTCGCGACCAGGCCCGGCGGATCTCCGCGCATGTAGGCGGAGAGGGTGTTGGTGTCCGGCAGGTAGATCACGCGTCGCGTGGAAGATCCGGGATTACGTGCGGAGGCACGTCGGTCAACTCCGGGCAGGACCCGGCCAGGGCGGCAAATTTTCGACGCCGCTCTTCGAACTCGGAGTCGATCGGTTCAAGCAACACGCCGCGTTCGGTCTGCGAAATCCGGACCTCCCGGCCCTGAAACCGAAACTCACGCGGAAGCCTCACCGCCTGAGACCCTCCATGCTGGAACAACTTCGCTTTCGTCACAGACATAGCTACATGTAGATACAAACGTTCCATTTGTGTCCAGCTT
Organism: Opitutaceae bacterium; assembly: GCA_016794725.1. Taxonomy (GTDB): domain Bacteria; phylum Verrucomicrobiota; class Verrucomicrobiia; order Opitutales; family Opitutaceae; genus UBA6669. Next base: position 5,953 of record JAEUGZ010000523.1, read on the forward strand.
TCTCTTCGTTCGTCGTTCGACGTTGAGCGTTTCTTTCAAAGGTCCGCGCGTTGGATCGCCTCCGCGACTTCCGACCTTATCCTAGGCGCCAAGTATCGGATCTACCCTCGAAAATGAAATCTTTCACATTTCCCGCACTCTTCGTTGCGTCGATCGTTGCGGGAGCCCCGTTTGTCACCTTTGCCCAGAACCCGGGCAACCCCACGGTCCTTCCCGCACCGGCTGCAGCCGCCACCCGCACACCGCCGCCCCGTCCGCCCACATCGCCCGAAGTGCTGGCGGACCGCCGCGTCACGTTCCGCCTCCAAGCCCCCAGTGCCGACAAGGTCGAGCTTGCGGGGGTCGCCGGTCAAACCCGACCCATGACAAAGGACGACAGCGGTCTTTGGTCTCTTACACTCGGTCCGCTCGAGCCGGAAATCTACCGCTACCAGTTCGCCGTCGATGGCCTCCGCATCACCGATCCCGTCAACGCCTGGGTGGATGTCGGCCGCAACGCTGCCAACAGCCTCTTCGAAATCCCCGGCAGCCCGGCCCGCTTCGATGAGCGCCGTCCCGGCCCCGGCGGCACGCTCCACATCCGCCACTATCACTCGAACATCCTCGGTGTCGCCCGTCGCGTCTTCATCCACGTTCCCGCCGCGTATGATGCCGAGCCCGCTCGCCGCTTTCCGGTGCTCTACCTTCGGCACGGCAATGGCGACTTCGAAAACACGTGGAGCGATCTAGGCCGCGCGGGCGTCATCCTCGACAACCTGGTCGCCGAGGGACGGGCCGTTCCCATGATCATCGTCATGCCCAACGGCTATCCCGGGGACGCACCGCGCGCCGCCTCGCCCTCGGGTACAGGTGGAGAAGACCCCACCTCCGCCGAACTCCTCGAAGACCTCCTTCCTCTCGTCGAAAAGCACTACCGCGTGCTCCCCGGTCCTGCACACCGTGCGATCGCCGGTCTATCGATGGGTGGAGGCCAGGCCTTTTTCGCCGGCCTGAAACACCCCGAGGTGTTCGCCTGGGTCGGCGCGTTCAGCTCCGGTGTCGTCAGCGCACCCCACTTCGATTTCGCCGCCGCTCTCCCTGGTTTCCTCGACGCACCCGCGGCCAGCAACGCCCGCCTGCGGCTCCTCTTTCTTTCCTGCGGCACCGAGGATTCCCGGTTCACCGGCTACCTCCGCGTAGTCGCCACGCTGAAAGAGCACGGCATCCGCCACGAGTGGCTTGCCCTGCCGGGTGCCCACGAGTGGAAAGTCTGGCGCCACTCCCTCGCCGCTCTCCTCCCGCAACTCTTCCAACCCGCCTCTGCACCGTAGGCTCCACCCATCCGCCCGTCGCGCGGCCCTTGTCACAACGGCTTCAGTGGTCCACACGAGTCCGATTCGATCCCCCAAGCCCGAAACGGGTTTCCCGTTCCGCTACAGGTCAGACTTGCCGATCGACCTTTGCGTCGTCGCGTCTTTGCGCTTCTCCCGATCTCCGGCCACGAAAGGCGTTCCGCCTTCCGCTACAAGTCGGATTTTCCTGATCGTTCTCCGCGCCTTTGCGCCTCCGCGTTTTTCCAGGCCTCGATCCCGAAAGGGGTACCCCGTTCCGCTACCCGTTCGACCCTTACGATCGACCTTTGCGTCGTCGCGTCTTTGCGCTTCTCCGGGCTCCGATGCAGCAATGGGTCGAGGGACACGTCGGCGTGGTCAGCGGAGCAAGCCGCCGAGCGCGGCCTGGCCGAGAAGGCGCCAAAAGGCGGAGGCATCGGGTTTGGCCGGGGTTCCGCCGAGGCTGATCGCCTGGTTCATCAGGAAATACTCCTGATTGTCTTTCTCTCCGCTGAGCACGCCGGCGCGATTGAGCAAAAAGGCCAGAGAGTCCTTACCCGCGAGCTTGAGGTCAAACTGGAGGGGCTGGTTCTCAATTGGCACGCCGGCCTGGTGGGTGATGCGGCCGCTGCCGGTGAGGCGCGCCGTCGGCGAGAGGAACTCCAAAGTCGGCACGTTGAGGTTGAGGTCCGCCCCGCGTTCGACCCGGATCTTGAACTGGGTGAAACTCAGCTCATTGAGCACCGAAGCCAAATCGGCCACCGCCATCGTGGTGTTCGACCCCTGCTTCGCACCCAGCGCGCCCAGGAGCAGGGATGCCGCTCCCACCATCTGCCCCTTGCGTCCCAGCGCACGGAGCACGCCCTTGCCTCCACTGAGGTCAAAGGTGCCGGTGGCGTTCTGTAACAACTGGTTCAGGTTGACCCCCTGCCCGCCCAGGTTCGCCAGTACGGTGGCCTGGGTTTCGAGCGCTGGTTTCTCCGACGGATTGGCCGCACGAAGGATCTCGCCAATATCGAGTTTTTCGACCTGGGCTTTCCCGGTCAGGGCATACGGCTGCGGACGCTTCGCATCAAACGCCACCAGCGCCGTCACCGAAAACGGGTTCTCCTTCAGGCGACCCTTGAATCCCTCCACGGCCAGGCGGTCCGCCGTCACCAGCAGCCGGCCTTGCAGGCCCTGCACCGGGTAGTCCTTTCCGTACACCACCCGGTTGAGCTTCACATCAAAGGTGCCGGCAACCCCCTTCCAGGCGGGCTGGGTGTCACGGACCGGGGGCGGGGCCGAGGTCGGCGCCACCGGACGCGAACCAATGGGCGCGGACGCCGGGCTGGCGGCGGGAGCGGGGGCGGCGCTCGACGACCCGGGCACCACCCGGGCGAACACCTGAAGATCGTCGAGAATCACCTGGTCTCCCGTGAGGGATCCCTGGATACCGAGGGACGTGGCGGTGCGATTGAAGCTGGCCTCGAGCTTGAGGTCGGACACGCGGTTCGGCGCCGTCACCCGCACGGGCGCCACCACCTTGCCGCGGCCTTCGGCATCGAGCTGCAGCTCCAGGGTGGTCTCCACCTGGCCCAGCGCGGAGTTGCCTGCGGTGGCCACGAGATCGCGGGCCGCCAGCGTCACTTTGGCCTGGTGGGCGGCGCCGGTCGAGGCGGTGAAATCAAGGGTCACCGCCCCGCGGTTCATGGCGGCGTACGAGGCCAGGGCCGGCTGCCGGAGCAGCGAAGGCAGGTCGAGGGCGAGGTTTCCGGTGGAGGAGGCCGTCAGGGTCTTTCCCGTCTGGATCGAGCCCGCGGCGCGGAGCGACACCGGGGTTGCGGAAGCCTCCTTGAGTTCCAGACGACGCAGGTCGTAGGTCAGCAGGTCACCCTTGAGGGTCACGGTAAAATCGGCGGACGTGTCGAGCGACTGGACCAGCGGCTTACCGCCCTGACTCAGGCTCACACCCTTCAGGCTCAACGCCGTCGTGGTCACAGCCGTGAGATCCTGGCGCGAACGTAACGCAACTTCCACTACGCCACCGGAGACGGCGCCCGCGAGCGTGAGGTCCTTGACCCACGGTCCCGCCCAGGCGAGGGGAAGCTCGCCCAGGGTCACGCGAGCCAGCGGGTCCGCCGGCCGGGCGCTGGCCACAGAGCCGTCCCTGAGGCCCACCTGCAGCGGCTGCAGCAGGTCGAAACCCAGCCGGGACACGTTGGCGTCACCGTTGAGCTGGAGCGAAGCCTTCGCCACGTCGAGGCGATCGCCCTGCTGGCTGCCCTGCGCGGTCACGGCAAATTCCACCGGCCCCGGATCGAGGGGCAGCCACGGTTTCAGACTCTGGCCCAGTTTTCCCTTGAGCTCGGTGGAAAACGTCAGCGACAGCGGCGCGGTGGCGGTGGCCAGGCGGACCTTCCCTCCAAGCGCACCCGTGATTGTCTCGGTGGCGGACAGACCGAGCTGCAACTGGCTGAGGTCGAAGGTCAGCCCGCTTGGTTCGTAACTCAACGTCGGCCGCACGGTGAACGAGGCCTGCTGCAGCAGCACGGTCTCGCCGTCGCGCAACGTGAGTTGGCGCACCGCGAGGGGTTCAACGGCCTGCACGGAGAACTGGTTTCCATCCGCGGACGCCTTGACCTCCAGGGTCAGAGAAAGGTCTCCGCTTTCAATCCGTCGCGGAGCCACCCAGGTCTGGGCCCAGGCGAGGGGGAGCGCGTGGGCGGAGACGCGGGCGACCGCGTCGCCGGGCCGGGAAAGCGTGGCCCGCTGGGTGGTAAGGTCGAAAGCGATCGGCTGCAGCGCCGTCACTTCGGCGAGGGTGCGCCCCCCGACCTCGCGGATCGCGAGGGCAAATCGATCCAGGTGGGTGACATCGCGGGCAAACCGGGCGGCAAACTCCCCCTGGGCATCGACGGCACCGATGGAGGGGAGCTGGGGCGAGAGCGCCCGCAGGTCTGGAACACGTGCCTGCAAGGTGCCTGTGGCGGCGGCCTCGCCGGAGTCCGTGGCAAACGCAAGATCCCCTTTCCCGGTCGCGGAGAACTCGGGCAGGCCGAAGTCCTTGAGGATGGCGCGCAGCTGTCCGGCCGCGGCGGACAGATTCCAATCCCCCTTGAACCGCCGGGTGGCGACATCGAAGGAGAGGTCGGCCGTGAAGAGCGACTCGACGCCCGTGGTCCGGACCAGTCCCAGGCGGGCCTGGAACGACTCCGCGCCACCAGCGGCGGGTTGGGCGGCGGTCAGATCGAAGCGCAGGGTTTCACCGGACATCTGGGGCCCTTGGGGCGTGGCGGACGTCTGGAGTTCGATGCGATCAATGCGGTTATCTGCGGTCACCGAGACCTTCCCCTGACCCTGCACCACGGCCTGACGCAGAGCCGCACCGGGGGTGCTGTCGTTGAAGTCCACCTTCCACGAAAGGGTTCCCGTCTGACCAGCCGCGATCGATTGACCGTCCACCGTGACCACCGCGGTGCGATTCTCTGGCAGGAGCACCCGGCTCTCTGCGCGCACCCGGTTGACCGTGAGGTCGATGGGCAAACGCAGGAGCGCGAACACGCCCTGGAAAGGAGTCGCCGGCGTCGCGGCCGCCGGCGCGGAGGGGGAGGGCTTCGCCTGGCGAAGATCGACGACAAGACCCTGAACTTCAGCTTGATCCACCTGAATTCCGTGGCCCGCCAAGTAGTCCCAGACCGAGTAGGAGGCGACGACCCGCTCGGCCGTGATCAGCGAACCGTCCTGCACCAGCTGCACGCCCTTCAGTTCGGCCTGGGAGAGGCCAGCGGAGACCCGGTCAACCTCCAGGGTGAGGCCCGGCTGGCCACTCAATGCCTTGCGCGCAGCCCACGTCTGCACGGCCGGAAGTAGAGCCACGCCGACCAGCAGGAGGAGGGCGAGCAGGAGTCCGCCGAGGATGAGCGCAAAAATTCTTAACGATTTCATGGAAAACAATTAACAAGGAACAGTTCCACGGAGTTCCAGGAGCAGGGTCGCTGCCGGGTCCACGCGTGGGTGTCCATAGACAGCGGGTTATCCAGAACGAGCCGTTTTTCGAGTCCGGACGCACGTTTATGGCGTTTGGACTACGTGGGGGACCAAGCCGGGAGCCAGACGGTTGAACCACGAATCCCGCCGTCGCGCCTATGCGCGTCCACGTCAGGATCGAGCGTGGGAAATCGCCGTGGTCTTGGTGGAGGTGGCCTCGGCGAGGCCGCGACGGGACCGACCGGGCCCGCCTCCGTGGTCCGGTTTCTTCGCGCGACGCCCATCCCTGCGGGGTCGGCGACCCCACCTCCAACAGACGGCGACTTAGAATCGCGCTTGAGTTGAGGCGCGTGCGGGACTGCGGGATTCGTGGTCTCTCGTTTGAGGGTTTGCCGCCACGCGGGGGGCGACGATGCTGAATCCATGACGTCGATGTTTTCACGGGCCGGCGCCGGTTTGCTCGCCTTGCTGGTCGCCACGTCGGGCGCGGGCCAGACGGTGGGCGAACTGCTCCCGGCCTGGCAGAGGGGCGGCTTGGATATTCATCATATCAATACCGGCGAGGGTGCCGCCGCTTTTTTTGTCCTGCCCGACGGAACCACCCTTCTGGTGGATTGCGGTGACGGGGCGGAGATCGCCCGGGCGCCTCGGTACAAGTCACCCCGAAAGCCCGACGAGTCGCGGATGCCGGGAGAGTGGGTGGCGCGATACCTGCAGAAAGTTCAGCCGGGCGGGACGTCCGCGCCGGTCGATTTCCTGGTCATCTCCCACTTTCACCCCGATCACATGGGTGGCGTGCCCGAGTTGCTTCGGCATGTCACGGTGCGAACGGTGCTGGATCGGGGATGGCCCGACTATGGCGCGCCGCTCCCGTTTGCCGGACCGCTTGCGCCCCGGTACCGTGCCGCCCTGCGGGACCAGGTCGACCACCACCAGGCGACCATCGAACGGTTTCGCGCCGGCGCGGCGGACCAAATCCGGCTGCGTCACACCCCGGCGGACTTTCCCGGCTTTTCGGTGCGCAACCTGGCGGTGAACGGCGAGGCCTGGACCGGCGTCGGCACCGAGGTGCGCGCGCGCTTCCCGGCGGGGCAGAAAATCGACGAGAATCCCCACAGCGCCGCGTTTCGCCTGACGTATGGGACATTCGACTACTTCACGGGCGGCGACATTCCGGGCAGTTCACCCGATCCCGCCCAGCCGGCCTGGACAGACATGGAATCCGCCATCGCGTGGGCCACGGGTCCGGTCGATGTCGCGGTCTTGAATCACCATGGCAATGCCGACGCCTCCACCCCGTTCTTCCTCAGCGTGCTTCAACCACGCGTCTGCATCGCCCAGGTGTGGGCGGCGAAACAGCTCGACCCGGTCACCCTCGCCCGCCTGCAATCGGACCGGATCTACCCCGGCCCCCGCGATCTCTTCGCCACCAACGGACTCTGGGCCGGCCGCGCCGAACACCTCATCGAGCTGCTGGGCGAGGCACAGGCCCGGGCGCACCTTGAAAAGCTCAACGCACTCGCCGCGACCCAGGGTCATTGCGTGGTGCGGGTCGCTCCCGGGGGCGCCCGTTACCAGGTCCTGGTTCTGGACGATTCCGACGAGTCTCTGCGCATCCGCTCGATCCACGGACCCTACGCCTCGCGCTAACGTCCAGGGAGCGAGTGCCTTGGCAACGTCAGTCGGCAGAGGGACCGTCGCCGCATCACACGACGGAAAACAAAGGCAGGACCGATCAGTCCCGGCGCCCCTCCGTGGCGCGCACGCGCACCAATTTAGGCGGGAATCGAGGTCAGCCTCCGTTGGAGGTGGGGTCACCGACTCCGCGGAGATGGGCGTCGCGTGAAGAAATCGGTCACCGAAGGCGGGACCGGTCGGTCCCGTCGCGGCCTCAGCGAGGCCACCTCCAACCAGAACGCTGCGATTTCACAGCCCGGATCCCTAAGTTCATGCGATCCCGCAACTGCGCATGCGCGTCAACCGAAGGGTGGGGTTCGTTGGAGGTGGGGTCGCCGACCCCGCGGGGATTGGCGTCGCGTGAACACATCGGCCACCGGAGGCGGGACTGGTCGGTCCTGTCGCGGCCTCAGCGAGGCCGCCTCCAACTGAAATTCACCGGCCGCGGACGGGCGCCTCCGAGCTTGTCGCCCATGGGGACTGACGTTAGGCTTGGATTCGCTCAGGAGCTCTCGTTGCGTCCCGTGATGGCTATCTTCCTTCCAGGCTCATCCGCAGACTGTGTCGTCGCACCCCGCGCACGCGATGGGCGGGACGCCGACGCGCTCCTTTCTTGTCGCCAAGGGATCGCCTTGCTCCTGCATTTCACCGCGCGGTGTCGGACGGCTTTTGCACTGCCCCTGCTCAGCTGCCTCCTGGTCGTGGTGCCGCGGTTGGAATCCGCACCCAAAAAGGCCACCGGCCCGGAGGTGATTGTGGTCGCGGACCGGATGGTGGAGTCGGCGCAAGCACCCCGCCCCACCCCGGACAAACCGGTCTATTATTTTCTGCTCGGCGGCAAGGAGAAGCCCATGGGCGACGCGATCGCAGGCGAGCCCATGCCCACCCGCGAAGAGATGGTCGGGGAGGTCGTGGCCGCGCTCGCGACCCAGGGCTACCGGCGCACCCAACTGGGCGGTCCGACTCCCACGCAGGCCGTTGTCTTCAGCTTTGGCACCGCCAATCTCTCCAGCCTGGAGATGATGGAGGACGACGGCACCGCCACCACGGTGGGCTTTAATCAGCGCGAAGTCAGGCAGCTGGTGGGGGCGGACAAGCTTGCGCCGAGTCCACAGGTGACCAGCACCGCCGAGCGCATCCTCGATGCCTCCCGCGAGGATCGCGTCTACATTTACGTCGCCTCCTTCGACGCCGCTGCGCTGGCCAAGAAAAAGAAGGTGCTGCTCTGGCGCACCCGGGTATCCATCGATTCCCGGCGAAGAACGTTGCCGGAGTCACTCAAGCTCATGCTCGCCAGCGCGGCCCCGCACTTTGGCACCCAAGCTGACCTTCCCGTGATCGTCGAGGACGCCGACCGGCAACGGACTGACGTACAGGTTGGGACACCGGTCGTCATACCCACGGCGACGCCGGAGAAACCCTAGCCACATCGACCGCTCCAAACAGCTCCCCATGGGCATGTCGCGACAAGGTGGGGAAGCAAACCTAGCCAAGGAGGCGTTCCGTTGAACCACGAATGGCCACGCATCCACACCAATGAAAACAGGCACAGCGAGTAGCGGGGATTGTTTCACTTTTAGGTGAAGTAAACTCAGGTGCCCAACTTCTCCTATCTCCCTCCGGATTCGTGTCCCTTCGTCCCGCGACTGCGCACGCGCGTCAACCTAGGGATCCGGCCAGGGAAATCGCAGGGTTCTGGTTGGAGGTGGCCTCGGTGAGGCCGCGACGGGACCAACAGGTCCCGCCTCCGGTGACCGATTTCTTCACGCGACGCCCATCCCAGCGGGGTCGGCGACCCCACCTCCAACGGACACTCCCCTTTGATTGCGCTTAGGCTGACGCCCCTGCGCGACTGCGGGATTCGTTCTCTTGATTGAAGGGGTTTGGCTTAGGATAGCACCGAAATTGGCGCAGAAGTTGGGGAGCGTTTCTCATTTCCCTTTTGCTAGAGTGGTGCGTCGCCCTCAACCCCGGAGCCATGCGAAGCCCACGGCCGCACCTCTGCCATCTACTTTCCCCGCCCCTCATGCCATCACGCCACGCCTTCTTGCTCCTCCTCGCCTGCTGTTTGCCCCTGCTTGCGAGCGCCGCCAAACCGCGCGTCTTTGTTCTGACGGACATCGAGAACGAGCCCGACGACGCCATGTCGCTCGTCCGTTACCTCACCTACGCGAATCACTTCGAAACCGAAGGCCTGGTCGCCACGACCTCGATCCACCAGCGCAACCATGTCGCTCCGCAGCGCATCCGGCAGATCGTGACCGCCTACGGCAAGGTGCGCGACAACCTGGAGCTCCACGAGCCGGGGTTTCCCACGGGCGAACACCTGCTCGCCCTCGTCACCGAAGGTCTTCCCGTCTACGGCCTGCTCGGCGTGGGCGAGGGCAAGGACTCGTCAGGCTCCGAGGCGCTGATCCGCGCCCTCGACCGGGACGACTCGCGGCCGCTCTGGGTGCCGGTCTGGGGCGGACCCAGCGTACTGGCCCAGGCGCTTGCCAAACTCCGCTCCACCCGCGCCCCCGAACAACTCGCGAGGGCCGTCGCGAAGCTCCGGGTCTATGCCATTTCCGACCAGGACGACTCCGGGCCCTGGCTGCGCAAGGAGTTTCCCGGTCTCTTCTACATCGTCAGTCCCGGTTTCAGCGCCGGTGGCGCGTATCACCACGCGACCTGGAGCGGAATCAGCGGGGACTATTTCCACGCCCGCTGCCCGGGCGCCGACTTCACACTGGTGACCAACGAGTGGCTGGACCGCAATATCCGCAAGAAGGGTCCGCTCGGCGCCGAATATCCACATTGGGAATACCTCATGGAGGGGGACACCCCCTCCTTTCTCAACCTGATCGACAACGGGTTGAACCACTCCGAGCACCCCGACTGGGGTGGCTGGGGCGGGCGCTACGAGCTCTACACACCTCGCCCGCAGAAGTGGCACCTGGTCCCCGAGACCCGGCCGATCTGGACCGATGCCGATGACGAGGTGATGGGCGCGGACGGACGCTGGCACGACACCAACCACGCCACCATCTGGAGGTGGCGCGAGGCCTACCAAAACGACTTCGCGGCGCGCATGGACTGGACGGTAAAACCTTACAAGGAGGCCAATCACCCGCCGGTGCCGAAGCTCGGCCACGCGGCACGCCTCACCGCAAAGCCGGGCGAGCGTGTCGATCTCAGCGCCGAGGGCACGGGCGATCCCGACGGTGACGCTGTTTCGTACGTCTGGTTCTACTACAACGAAGCCGGCACCTTCCCGCTCTCCAGTGCCCGGTCGGGCCAGCCCCTGGAGATCAAGGCCTACGACCAGCCGAAGGCCTGGTTTGTGGTTCCCACCGCTCGCGTCATGGCTCCCGGCACCGGGCAGATGCACATCATTCTGGCGGTCACCGATCACGGCAGCCCGCGCCTGACGCGCTACCAGCGCGTGATCGTCGACGTCGTGAAATAGTCGCCTCCCATGGCCGAACCGGGCGAAGGCCCGGTCGCACCCACCCTGCTCCCCACCCGCCTCCGGCCAATCGGGCGGCCAAGGTTCTTCTCCTCTTCCGTCATGATCCCCACCTTTCGGGTCCTGATCCGCCGCACGGGTCCTCTCGTGCTCTTCGCCTCGGCCTGCATGCTCGGTGCACAGGTCACTCACGCTTCCGCGCCGGCGGTCACGGGCATGGTCCCCGCCTTCCCCGGAGCGGAAGGCTTCGGAGCCCGGGCCACGGGTGGTCGAGGCGGGCGCGTCATCGCCGTGACCAATCTCAATGACTCGGGTCCGGGCAGCCTGCGCGCGGCCATCGAGGCGACCGGGCCGCGCACCATCGTCTTCCGCGTGTCGGGCAACATCGC
>JAEUGZ010000542.1 GCA_016794725.1 Opitutaceae bacterium
AAACGAGTTACGCCAAAGCTGGCACTCACCTGGTGGGTGAAACACTCTACACGCTCCGAATCCGCGTTTATCTGTGTCCATCCGTGGTTTATGGACGGATCGATTCGTTTCAACTGCGGAAAATAGGATGAAAACAGGGACCGAGCGTTGCGAGGGATTGGTTCACTCTCTGGTGAGGTCATTTCAGGGGCTCGGCTCCTCGTATCTCACTCCGGATTCGTGTCCATTCGTGTCCATTCGTGGTCTCTCGTCTGCAGGATTGCGGCTCAGGGGTAGGTGACGCGGGCCGGGCCGCCCCCCCCACTCACGACCGCCACGCGCTCGCCCATCTTGAAGCCCGGAGGCGTGACCTGCGTGATGACCACGCTTTTCCCGCTATCGAGTTTGATGATCATCTCCTGACCCTCCTTGCGGGTCAGCGCTTCTTCCGTCGCCTGGCCCACCACGGCTCCGACCACCGCGCCACCGGCGCGAGCCAGCTGGCGTCCGGCACCGTGGCCTACGTCGCTGGCTGCAGCCGCTCCGACAATTCCACCGCCCACCGTCCCCAGTTGCGTCCGCTGGCCTGAAACAACGACCCCGTCGACCCGCTCAACGGTTCCATACTCCACGTGCTGGAGGTGGCCCGTCGTTCGGCGACTGACCGTGCGGCTGCTGGAAGGAAACGTACACCCCGTGCCTGCGAGGACGGCTACCAAGGAGAGGATCAGCATCTTGTTCATAGGAGAAAGGCGCTCGGGCCAGTTGGACCTGTAGAAGAACGCGAATGTTCATTCTTTCCGAGCCAAACTGCGCTTCCTCGGGATCGTACCGATGCGTCTTTCCAAGCGCCCATCACCTGCCAGTTTCCTGCATCAAGCTCGACCTAGAACGACATGGCGACCCTCAACTCGAAGGATCGAGGGGCACCAAAATGGTAGCGCTGCAGCAGGTAGGTGTCGTCCGTGACATTTTTCACCGACAGCGACGTGCGGTACCGCGTCTTGCCGAGGGTGAATTCGCCCCCGGCTGAGAAATCGACCACGGTGTAGGCATCGAGGGTCCAGGGTTTTACCAGCGCCCCGCCGGTGAAGCTGCCGTTGCTGACCGAGGCCCCCGTGACCGACGTGTAGCCCTGCACCTGGTACGTGTCGCTCGTGGGACGATCACCCACATACCGCACACCGGCGCCGACATAGGCATTGCGGAAACGTCCGAAGTTGCCGAGGTCCTGGCGGACCCAGAGCGAGGTGGTGTGCACGGCCGAATTCGCCAGCTGGTGACCCTTGCGGGTCAGCACCGGCTGGCCGTTGAGGGTGATCGAATCCGTCGCCTCGAGTACCGTGGCGTCAATGTAGGCGTAGGCAAATATGGCCTGGGTTCCCTTGCGGGGCCGGATCCGGAGATCAATGTCAAACCCCTCGCTGCGCTGCACCCCGCCCTGGTCGGCCGGGGAAAAGGTGGCGGAGGGATTCTGCGGATCGGTGCGCGAGGCCAGGATCCGGACGATGTTCGCATTGTCGATTTTGAAGAGGGAAAACGTGCCCGCCACGCGCCCATCAAAGAGGTCCGCCTTCGCCCCGATGTCATAACCCTCGCCCCGGCCGGGCGTGGGGGTGAAGAAGCTCCCGTCCTCGCGGCGCTGCTGGGAGGTGAAGAGGTTGACGACCGACTCCGAGTATTGAGCAAACAATGACACCTGATTGACGGGCTTGTAGAGTATCCCGAACTGCGGCGTCTTGTAGGTCGGCAGCGACGAACGGCTCTCCGTGAAAGTCGGGGCGAGCGGGCCGGAACGGCTGTACGACTCGAAGCGATCGAAGCGGTAACCCGCCAGGGTGCGGAGCCGGCCGCCAAGGAAGGCCAGCTGGTTGGTCAGATAAAGGGTGTCGAACTGCGAGCGCGCCATCGAGCCGGTGTTCGTGGCAAATCCCAGCACATCCTTCTCGGTCTCCTCGGTGATCACCCAGGTCGCGGGATCATACAGCTGCCACTGCACCAGCGCCCGGCGCGGGGCGCCGTTGACCGTGCCGCCATTCACTCCGGGCCCCGTGGTGGCGAAGACCTGGCGAAACTCCTCCACTGAGCGCTGGACGCCGACGATGGTCTGCACCTCCACCCCCTTGACCGTAAAGTGGTTCACCAGTTCGCCCTGGTAATAGTCGTCCCAGGAGCCACGCTCCGAAAAGCCGTTCAGCTGGCGGCTGGTCAAACGAACCGGCTGCAGCCATGGCGAGGCAGCGTAGGCCGAGGCCGTGACCAGTCCGATGCTGTCACCATTGCGGCGGGTATAGTCGGTCCAGATCTCGCGGGTATAGTTCGCCCGCGCCGTGAAGTGCGGGTTGAAGCGGTGCACCCACTCGGCCGTCAACACCTTCATGGTCACATCGAGGTAGTCCCCTTCCGCGTGGGTGTTCCAGCTCCGGTCAATCGGAAAGCCCATCGCCTCGAAGTTCATCAGCGGGTGGTAGGGCAGGCCGCTGCGGAAGCCGTTGATGTTCTTTTTGGTCAGCTCGTACTCCACCGTGATCGAGCTGTCGGGACGAAACCAGTACGTGAGGGACGGATTGATCAGCATGAGGTCCGTGTGCATCCGGGCCGTGAACGAGTCGGAATCCTCCACCGTGCCCACCAGCCTCAGGGCCAGCTTGTTTTTGACGATGGGGACGTTGAAGTCCGTCTCCACCCGGTAAAGGTCATCACTGCCGACGCGGAGGGTCACGTCGTTCACCCGCTTGTGGATCGGCCGCTTGGTGATGTAGTTGATGGAGCCGCCGGCAAAGGCCGTGCCATAGAGCACGGATGCGGGGCCCTTGATCACCTCGACGCGGGAGATGTTGGATGTATCAACCACTCGGAGACGCCGGAAGCCGTTGCGGTACGGCACATGCGTGCCAAACCCGCGCACGGTGAAACCGGTGGTGTCGCCCGAGGCCGTGTCGCCGCTGGTCGCCGGCGCCGATACCGCTCCCGCCGAGTAGGTCACCACGTCGACCAGGTCGATGGCGCCAATGTCCTTGATGAACTCCTCGTTCAGAACGCTGAGGTTCATCGGGAGGTTGATCAGCTCGGTCTTGGTCCGCGTGCCGCTCACCGCGGCCGGAGAATAGTAGCCCCGGTCATCGTCGGAGTTGACCGTGTACGGCGAAAGCGTGATCGCCTCGTCGGAGGCGGGAGGGGTTGCGGGCGCCGGGGTGGTCTGGGCGGCAGCCGTCAGGACGGGAAGCAGGACGCAGGCGGCAAGCCGCGCACCGGGGGGAAGGTACGGTTGGGGAGCAGTCATGGGTGGTAGGATCGAGGTTGAACCGGGCCACCGTCGCCGGAGCACGCGCGGAGCGCGCGCCGGAGCGGGGTCTGGACGGAACATGAAACAAGGGAGGTCGCGAGGGGAAACCTCAGCTTCCTCAATCGCATGAGCGATCCTCCGCGAGACCACCGGGGCGGCTTCACTCTCATGCGATTGAGTGAGGTCGCGGTTTCCTCACGATTCGCTCCGGGCCTTAATTGGTCCATGCCGACCCCGCCCTCCCCCGCCGCCCCTCCGCGTGCGCTCTCCGAGCCCTCGCGCACCCTCGCCGTGCGCCGCCTCGAGGTGCTGCCCGCGTGGGGCGATCCCACCACTCCGTTCCGGCACACCTGGGAGGGAATCGTCAACATCGACCAGTTCCGCTGGATGGCGCGCCGCGATGTCCAGGATCAGCTGGCCGTGGCCCAGCGCGAACTGCACGCGCGGCACGTCCGCGCCATCGGCATGTACGACGACGAGATGCGGGTGTTCTGCCGCAGCCCCGGCGCCTTCATGGGGCTCGAACCGGGCACGCCTCGGAGCAACTGGCAGGTGGTCGACTACGTGATCGACTCGCTGCTCGACCGGGGACTCCAACCGATGTACACGACATCGTTCATGCCCGGCGCCCTCGCGCGAGGCCCCACCTCGGTCTTTTCGACTCCCTCCCGCACGAGTCCTCCCTCCGACTGGACCGCCTGGGAACGGTTGGTGCGCGACGGCGTGGCCCACGCGGTCTCGCGCTACGGAGTGGACACGGTGCGCTCCTGGAAGTTTGAAGTCTGGAACGAACCCAACCTGTCGGGCTGGTTCTGGGGCGGCGACCAATCGGACTTTTTCGAACTCTGGTCCCGCACCTTCCGGGCCATCAAGTCGGTCGACGCCTCGTTCCAGGTCGGAGGCCCCTCCTGCGGTCGCGCCGCCTGGATCGAGGAGCTGCTGCACCACGGCGCCCACCATGACTGCAGACCCGATTACCTGATCGCCCACATCTACAACAACGACAGTCCCACCGAAGGGCCCCAGGCTCCGTTCGACAGCACCGCTCCCGCGGCCGACCACAGCTCGCCGGACTTCGCCATCGAAGTGATGCGCGACGTACGCACCCGGATCGACCGCGCCGGCTTCAAGGGTGAACTGCATTGGAATGAATGGGGTCGCTCGTACCACGGAGTCGATTTTCGTCGAGAGGAGCCGGGCGAGGTCGCGTTCATCGTCCGTTTGCTCGCCGCCGTTTCACAGGAGGCCGACGTCTTCTCCTACTGGTGCCTGAGCGACGTCTACGATCAGGTCGGATACGGTCGCGAGGCCTTCCACGGCGGCTACGGTCTGCTCAATTTGCAGGGCCTGCGGAAACCGACCTACCACGCCTTTCAATTGCTCTCCCGGCTCGGTCGCGAACGCGTCGCCGTTTCGGGAACCGGTCTCGACACCCTGCACCACGCCATTGTCACCGCGCCCGAAAACGGGCGCGCCCAGGTGCTCGTCTATGCCTACGACCACGCGCCCCAGCCTGGGCGCGAACCGCTGGAGGTCACCGTTGCGCTGCCGCCGCGGGCTCGCCCCCTGGGTCTGCACCGGATCGACCGGCACGAGAACAACGTGGTCCAGGCCTGGCGCGAACTCGGCGCGCCCGCGTACCTGTCCCGCGCCCAAACCGCCGCGCTCGCGGCCGAAAACCACCTGCGGGCCTCCAGCTCCCCGGTGCGCCACGAAGTCGACGGTGCCCGACACCTCGCCCACTTCACCATGGAGCGCCCCGGCGTGGCCCTGCTCGAAATTGAAACCGGTGCCGATTGATCAGGCCACCACGGGATCGCACGCAACCTCCGACCCGGCCAGCGCCGGAGCCGTGCCCCTCACCAGGTGCATCCGGCTTGGTCCACGCAGGCCCTTTTCAAAGTGACGCATCTTGCCGACCAGGCACTCCACGGCCACCGCACCCACCCACTCGGGACGGTCGTCCACGCCCGCGACCTCGCCCGCGCCGCCACCCTGGGGAATATACCAACGAATTGGATACCGCTGCAGATCCGCTTCCTCGGCCACCTCGCGATCCCAGCACACCACCGCCTCCGGATGGTGGTCACGAATCCAGTCGTCAACGACCGTACTTCGCTCGGCCCGGTCCCCGGACACGAAACAGACGGGCACGCGGTCGGAAACCGGCATCTCCGCCTGGTGCCTCAGGAATCCTCCGTGCAGCACACCCTGCGTCGCGGCATCACGCTGCGACGGAAGCACCAGGCCCACCCGTCTCCCGCCCTGTCGCCGCAGCTGGCGCAACACGAGGTCCTGGTTGTGGTAGTAGTCGGGACACACCACGTCGGCCCACTCGCCGAGGCGATGATCGTTCAGTCCAACCAGGGAAAACGTCTCCCAGCCCGGGTGGAGCAGCGAGAAGTCGAACGCGCGGTGCACCGGCAGGAGCGCCCCGCCCAGGCCTCGCGCCGTGAGGATCTGTGTGAGCCGGGCCACCGACATGCCGGGTTCACGGGCCCAGAACTCCTCCAATCGGTAGCCCAGCTCCGTCGCCCTGCGCCTGGCACCGGTCAGGAACGGACTGGCCTCCGGGTCGGTGCGCCAGTGGTTCGCCTTCGGCTCCTGGTTGATCCAGGCTATGGGCAGGCTGCCACCCGTGTTCCGCTCCGAACGCAACAACGCCAGATTTCGCGCCGCCGCATTGGGTTGGTAACCCAGCGCCCGGGCTGTCTCCTGGATGCGGCGACGCGTTTCCAAAGGCAGCGACGGCGCATCTTTCAAGGCGAGGCAGATCGTGCTCGCATGCACGCCGCAAGCGAGGGCGACGTCGCGCTGGGTGACCGTGGGTGGGGTAAGGGACATGAACTCCTTGGTTGCCTAACGCTCCCACCTTACCCGGAAATGACCATTGTCAGAATGGGGTCGCTGGGATAAGCCATGTGTTTTCTGGTCAATCGCCATGCCCCACCTCATCGATCCGACCATCAAGACCCGCCTACTGCTGCGTCCGTTGGTCTCGCCCCTTGGCACGCTTCGTCTGGGCGGCGTCAACCAGGGCGGATTTGGGGTCGGCATGCTGCCGGATCGACCGCGCACCCTCGCCTGCTACGGCATGGTGCACATCACCCGGGGACGAGGCAGCTACGAGGATCGGACCACGCCGAAAACCGCCGTGGAGCCGGGTGACACGATTCTCTTTTTTCCGGGTCGACCGCATCGCGCCGGCACCCAGCCGGGCGAGTTCTGGGACGAACTTTGGTTCGAGTTCGAAGGCCCGATTTTCGACCTGATGCGGAAATCGGGGTTGCTCAATCCCAACCGACCGCTGCAACGCGGGGGCGATCCCGAGCAGGGTTTCCGGCGTTTCTTTCAGATCCTGCCACCGGTGCACCTGCGCAAGGCCGTCAAGCCCGAGGTCATTGTCTGCCGGTTCGCCACGGCCCTGACCGAACTGCTGGTCGACAGCCGTTCACCCCTGCCCACGGAAACGACCCCGGACGACTGGGTCGGCGCCGCCTGCGAGCTCCTTTCCGTTCGCGAGTCGGGTCCGAGTCTGACCCCGGCGGACGTGGCCCGGCGTCTAGGTTTCTCCTACGAAACCTTCCGCAAGCGATTTCGAACCGCGATCGGCTGCTCGCCGGGCCGGTTTCAACTCGATTCACGCATCGATCGGGCCGCCGCCCTGCTTCACCAGGGGCGTACTTCCATCAAGGAAATCTCGGCGCAGCTCGCGTTCTGCGATGAGTTTTATTTCTCGCGCTGCTTCAAGCGTCGCTTTGGCAGCGCACCGCAGCACTTCCGTCGCCGGGTGCGCGGCGGCTGAATCCGCGGTCAGAACAACACGCGACCTTCGGCCAGCGGCGGAGCGGGCAGGCCCAGGATCCGCGACAGGGTGGGCGCGAGGTCGTCGACCCCCACCCGTTCAGTTCGGACTCCCGGCGTCACGCCGACGCCGTACCAGAGCAGGGGCACATGGGTGTCGTAGTTGTAGGGCGTGCCGTGGGTGGTGCCGCTGACGCGCGACGAGAGGATGAAGTAGGGTTGGAGCTGGAAGAGGATATCGCCGCTACGCTCGCGGTTGAAGCTCGCCAGCATGCGGCGACCGGCCTCGCCCGGGGCTTCGCCGCGCATCAGATCGGTCCGGGTGTAGGCGGCGCGTACATACGGCAGCGTCAGCAACGCGGCCTGAACCACACGCTCCACCTCCACCGCCGGCACCTTCTTCTCCGCCAGGGCGGCGGGATGGATGATCAGGGAGGCATCGTCGTTGACCAGCCAGCGCTCGTGGTTGGCCAGTGACCCGAAACGCTCGTTCAGGGCCGCCTCGGTCACCTTCACCACCTCGGCCGACTTCACCCGGCCCGCCGGCACGCCGCGCTGGGTCGCCAGCACCACCTCCGGCATGGGCGAGGCCCCGTGATCGGCGGTGAGCACCAGCGTGCACTCGGTCAATCCCACCCACCGGTCGAGAAAGCGAAAAAAGTCGGCGAGGATCCGGTCGGTTCGCACCGCGTTGTCCATCACCTCGTGGCTGTCGGGGCCATAGGCGTGCCCAATCGTGTCGGGCGTGGAGAAACTGACGCACAACACATCCGTGACGCCGCGGCGGCCCAGGTTTTCGTTCTCGACCACGGTCTTCGCAAAGTCGGCGAGGACTTCGCTCTGGAACGGGGTGTTTTCAAAGGCGGCCGAGAATTTCGCACCGGGTGTGGTCTCGCCCCCGTCGACCCGCTTGGGCAGCGTGCGACCCAGGCCGTGCGAAACCAGTTCCGCCGCCACGTCGTCCGGTCCCTGCTGGGCGTACGCCGCCTCCGGGAGGACGCGGTCCCAGACCTTGCCAAAGTACGAGGCCACCTTTTTCGCCTCGTTCCAGTTCGTGACCCACGGCGGGAGCTGCGTCTGGTAATAGGTTGAGGTCACCATGCGATCCTCCTCCATGAAGTAGGCGGCATCCGCCAGACGTCCGGCCATGAGGATGGCCGAGCGGTCCTTGATCGAGACGCCGATCACCTTCGGCCGGCCGCCGCGGGCCAGTTTGAGTTCGTCGCCCACGGTAGTGACCAGGAGGTTACGTGGGGAGCGTCCGAGGTAGGGATTGTCAAGACCCGGCCGCTGCGGCCCGGACGGAGGAGGCAATCCCACGATGGGCGCCGTCTCGTCACCCACGCACGACACCTGGCTCAACGTGGTGCGGTCCACCCAGTCATTGGCAATGATGCCGTGTTGCGCCGCGTGCACCCCCGTCAGCATCACCGAGTGTCCGCAGGCCGTCTTGGTCACCGAGTGACGGTAGTGACAGTCAACAAACACCGCGCCGCGCTCGAGGAAGAGATTGAATCCGCCCTTGCCGTAGTACGCCCGGAAGCGCTCCAGGTAGTCGGCCCGGAACTGATCCAGGCTCACCACCACCACCAGCGAGGGCGCGGCCGGCGCGGCTTTCCCGGCGGCACCGGCAAGCAGAACAACAAGGGCGGCAATCAGCGGGCGACGGAGACAAGAGGAGTGGCGCATGAAATGAGGAATCGCCCCGTCAAACTTCAGGCTAGCCTACGGTTCAGCTTCGCACCGTGACGAGTTGCGACCAGACACCAAGAAAATGGGTCGGGGAGGCAACCGTCCACTCCTAACCTCCACTTTTCCGAAGCGTTTCGAAACACCAGGCGACCGCGCACCCCTCAGGGCAGGCGGGTGCCTTCCTCGATCAAGGCGTTCGGGCTGACCACCAGCACGTCGTCCAATCCCACACCGGCAAGCACCTCGATCTTGGCCCCGAGGTTCCGTCCGGTCTGCACCGCGACATAGGTGGCCCGACCCTCCACCAGCTTCATCACCTGGGACTGGCCCATGCGCACCAGCACCGCTTGAGTGGGAACAACTAAGGTTCCCTCCGCTCCCGCGGCAATCCGCGCCACGCCGGTCAATCCCGCCGGGATCAACAGGTTTGGGTTGGGCAGGCTCAACTCCACGCGCATCGTACCCGACGCCGGATCAAGGACTCGCGCACTTCGCGCCACGGTGGCCGCAAAGGTGCGACCCGGCATCTCGGCAAATTCGACCGTCGCCGTCTGTCCGGCCTGCAAACGCAGGGCCGCGGCCGGGGGAGCGTTGATCTCCACCACCAGTTCATCGAGTCGCACCAGCTGGAACATCCAGCGTCCCTGCTGCGACTGGTCACCCTGCACGTGGTCACCGCGATCGACCCGACGGGCCGCAATGGTGCCGGAAAAGGGAGCGCGAATTGTCTGAAACCGGAGCACCTCCTCGAGGCGATCAAGCTCCGCCCTCGCCGCCAGCACGTCGGCCTCAAGCACTTTGCTGTTCGCCTCGCGCTCCTCCAGTTCCTCCGGCGCGATCACGTGTTTCTCGGCGAGCCCGCGGGCCCGTTTCACCGCCGTCTGTGCCAATTCCAGCCGGGCTTCGGTCTGCGCCAGCCCGGCCTTGGCCCGCTCCACGCTGCGGCGGATTTCCGGTGCCTCCACCACGGCCAGGATATCGCCTGCCTTCACGCGATCCCCGATGTCCACTCGGCGCTCGCCCACCCAGCCGGTGGCCCGCGAGTAGAGGTACGCCTGCTCAGACGGGGCGGTTCGGGCTGGCAGCGACAGCAGGCCCGCACCCGCCGCCCGCTCCGGCTTGGCCGTGCGGATGGAAGGGGCGGCGCCTGGTGACGGCGGCGCGGGTTGGGCGGCACGCGCGAGCGCGACGACAAGCAGCAGGGAAAGCGGGAAACGCAGGCGGATCATCGGAAAAGGTTCAGGATTGCGACACCGACGCGGCGTCGGAAGCGGCCGCCATCGTTTCGTCTTCGCTCTTTCGCCGCGGCGGGTGTGCCTTCACGACGGAGAAGACGTAGGGAACGACAAAGAGCGAAGCGATCGTGCCGAGCAGCAGGCCGCCGATCACCGCCCGGCCCAGCGGTGCATTTTGCTCGCCTCCCTCGCCGAGGCCGAGCGCCATGGGCATGACGCCCAGGATCATGGCCAGGGCGGTCATGCAGACCGGACGCAGGCGGGTCGTGGCGGCATCCACCGCCGCCTTCGCGCCTGGCAACCCGCTCGCCCACAAGTCGCGGGCAAAGCTGGTCACGAGGACGCTGTTGGCCGTGGATACACCCACCACCATGATCAGTCCCATCAGCGCCGGCACGCTCATGGGCGTGCCCGTCACCACCAGTGCAAAGAAAGCTCCGGATACGGCGAAGGGCAGGCCACTGACCGCCACAAACGGCAGCGCCCACGATTGGAAGTTGATCACCAGCACCAGGAAAATGAGCAACGCGGCCAGTGCCAGTCCCTCGAAGAGTTCCGTATAAGCGGAGTCCATCAGCTGCGCCTGACCCGCCAGTTCGATGCGATTGCCGGGCTTCTGCTGCCCGCGCAGGTCTTTGATGAGCCCGTCCAGCCGACCGAGCACGCTGCCAACATCGGTGCCTTCGACATTCGCCAGCACGGTGAGGGTGGGTTGCAGCGTGGTGCGGGAGACGCTCGCCGGGGTCCGGCGTTCACTGAGGCGGGCAAAGGAGCCAAGGAGAATCGGCGCCCCTCCGGCCGCCGGCCGCACCGGCAGGCTGAGCAACTGGTCCGATCCGTTCAGCAGCGACGGCGGCGCCATCACCTGCACTTCATACGAAGTGCCCGCCTGGGTATCCGCCCAAAAACTCGCGGCGACCGAGCCGCCCGAGCCAAGGATCGAGAGCAGCGCGTTGACCGCGTCCTGCTGCGTCACCCCCAGCTGCGCCGCCCGCACCCGGTCGATCTCAAGGTAGAACTCCGGCAGATCCAGGACCTCGCGCAGGGTGACGTCGACCGCCCCCGGAACGCGCTTCAATCGCTCCTGCAGCGACTTCGCCAGGGCGAGATTGCCCGGTTGATCGCGCCCGATGAAACGGACTTCAAAGGTCGTGGGAGAACCGCCCGAAAGCGTCTGGCTGGTGGCATCCGCCGGCCGGAAAAACGTCTGCAGGTTGGGAAAATCCGCGGCCAGTCGCTTTCGAATCAGGGCCTGGTACTCCTTGACCGGACGATGTTCCGGCGAGAGTTGGATGAGCATCTCCGCGTCAAAGGACCCCACGGCGGCGCTGTCGACCCACGCGATGTTGATCGGGGACGGCACCCCAATGTTTTCCACCACAAACAACAATTCCTCGGGCGGGATCAACGAACGCACGGAACGGTGCACGTCGGCGAGGATGCGCGCCGTCTCCTCCACGCGAACCCCGCTGGGCACCCGGACAAAGACGCGCATCAAACCGGCATCCGTCACCGGGAAGAACTCGCGGCCGAGGAAGCGAACCGCTCCGTAGCCGCCCGCGGCCACCACCAGCACCACGAGGGGCACGACCCAGCGTCGCGAAACCAGGAAATTGAGCCCCTGATTCTGGCGCAAGGCCACGCGGTCAAGCGTCCCTTCGATCGCGTGGTGCAGCCAGGCCAGTCCGCCGCGCCGGCGGCCGGTCCGCTCGCGCTCGCGTTCCCCCGCCACCTCGGCCGGAAGGAGCAGCGACGCCAGCGTCGGCACCAGGGTCCGGGACAGCAGGTAGCTCGCACTCATCGAAAAAATCACCGCCAGCGCCAGGGGCTTGAACACGTAGGCGGCCGTGCCCGACAGGAAAAAGATCGGCAGAAAGACAATGCAGATCCCCGTGGTGGATACGAACTCGGGAAAGGCCACCTGCTGGGCGCCATCGAGGATCGCCTGGCGCACCGATTTCCCGAGCCCGATCTGGCGTTTGATGTTCTCGATTTCAACCAGCGCATTGTCGACGAGGATGCCGATGGCGAGCGACATCCCGCCCAGCGACATGAGATTGAAGGTCTGCCAGGTCAGGTTCAGGCCCACGATGGAACAGAGCAGCGCCAGCGGAATGGACAGCAGCACGATGAACGTGGAGCGGACGGAACCGAGGAAGAGCAGCACGACCAGGGCGACCAGGGCGCCAACGAGCACGATTTCCTTGAGCACCCCGTCGATGGCGGCCTGGACGAAAACGGACTGGTCAAAGATCGGCTCGATCCGAAGTCCGGGCGGAGCCGCCGCGCGGATCTGGGGCAGGCGGTCCAGGATGTCGCGAATGATGTTGAGCGTGGAGGCGCCGCCCAGCTTGAGCACCGACACCATCACCGCATTCTGTCCGTTGAGTCGCGCAATGTTCGTCGTCACCGACTCGCCGTCGCGCACATGCGCGACGTCGCGTAGCTGCAGCACCCGGCCATCCACCGCCCGCAGCGGCAGGTCGAGGAAGGCCTCCGCACTCTCGGGACTGGCGTTCACCGCCACCGTCATTTCGCGGCCGCCCTCCCGGATCGTGCCGGAGGGAAGGGTCAGGTTCTGCGCCCCGATCGCCCGCGCCACATCCGAGGCGGACAGGCCGTAGGCATTCAGCGCCTGAGGCCGCAGGTCCACCATGATCTGCCGCGCCGCACCTCCGTAGGGGAGCGAAAGCCGGATGCCCGGAATGCTCTGGACCTGGCCGCGCAACGCCAGCCGGGCCCAGTCATACAGCGCCGCGTCCGTCAGCGCATCCGATGAAATCACCAGTTGCAGAATCGGTACACTGGAGGGACTCGTGCGGACGATCAGGGGCGGTGTCGTGCCCGGCGGCATGCGGCGGAGGATGGTCTGCGACACTCCGGTCACCTGCGCCAGCGCGAGTTCCGGCTCCACATACGGCTGGAAACGCAACTTGACGAGCGCCACACCGTTCGAGGTCTCGGAGCGCACTTCCACCAGGTCATCGACATTGTTCAGAGTCGCCGTCTCCGAAAATGACGTGAGCTTCGCCGCCATTTCCTTGGCGTTCAGGCCCCCATAGGTCCAGACGAGCAGGATCTCCGGGCTGTCCACCTGCGGCATGATGTCGGTCGACATGTGGCGCCCGGAGAGCAGTCCAAACAGGAAGATCCCGATC
>JAEUGZ010000557.1 GCA_016794725.1 Opitutaceae bacterium
GGCGATGGGATCGGGCGCGGTGCCGCGCGGTGCTCCGGCCCGAACCCAGGCGAAGAGTCGTCCCGCTTCGTCGGGACTGAGTCCGGCATTGGGCGAAAAGGCGTCGTAACGAGCGTCGGCGTCCCACGGCGGCATGCGCTGCTCCAGCAGCACCTGACGCAGGTTGCCTGGACGATCCGCGATGTCCTCATACCGGGTGAATGCCCGGGGCGCGATGCCTCCCGGAGCGTGGCAGGCGACGCAGCGTTGCTGCACAATGGGTGCGATCTGGGTCGCGTAGTCGATGGGCGGAGCGGGAGGAAGGTCCAGACCGACGGTGCCATCGCGAAACGGCGGGCGTGCGGTGGACACCGGCGATCTCGTCAGGCGCGCGGCGACGGCCTCCTCTGCGTAGGCCCGGCGTGGTGAGTCCAGCAGGTTGGCCGGATCGGCGTCGTCGAGCGGACCCCGATACGCCAGCGTCCAGGTGGGGGCATCCAGCACAAAGGTCTCTCCATTGAGCGAAGCACCCAGTTCGGTGGCCACCAACTGAGCCCCGTCGTGCAGGGCCGGCAGGTCGGAGAGAACCAACGTGGACTGGAGGGCGCCGAGACGGATACGGTCCATGCGCTGCCCTGGAACCACCTCCCAGACGACGACCTGGCTGGTCGGGAACCGATCGCGCAGCTTCCGCAGCGCCCGGGCCTGACGCAGGGCACCCGGGTCGGCCGGGTCGGTGAAGACCAGGACGATGACGGAGCGGGTCGCCTCGTAGTACAACTCGTGGGCTCGCCCCGTGTGGTCGACGAGCCGGAAGTTCGGCACGGTGTCACCCGGCGAAAGTCCGCCCTCGTTCACTGGTGCGGCCCGAACCTCCGGCGGCAGGGCGGTGTGGGAGTGCACGGCGGCCGCGACCGCCAGCGGGGCGATCGCAGCGACAACAACAAGACGAAGGGCGCGCCCGAATGGGCGCGCCGCGAAGGCGGTCAAGCGAATGTGGGGCATCGCGGTGTCTCCCAGCATCTGACAGATGTGGTGCTTGGGCACAAGCCGAGTCCCACCGCTCCTGCTCTCAGACCACTCTGCCGCTGATCGAGGCTCAGCGCAGACCGAGCAGACGCCGCACCGCAGGTTCGAGCTTCGGCCCACGCACGTCGGTTGAGACCAGCAATCCGGCCTGATCCAAGAGGAAGTGCTGCGGAACACTCACGATGCCAAACCGCTGGATGTAGGGATTATTGGATCCCGCGCCGTCGAAGGAGTGCGGCCACGACAGACCCCGCTCCTTCACATACGTGCGGACGAATTCCCGGCTTTCAGGTTTGTTCTCGAAAGTGATGGTGAGGATCTCAAATCCCTTTGCGCGGTACCTGGCGTAGACGTCCTTCATGGTGGGTTCCTCCTCCCGGCAAGCTCCGCACCAGGTGACACCGCGAAAGTCAATCAGGACCACCTTGCCCCGCAGCTGCTCCAAATCCACCTTGGTGCCATCGAGCGCGGTGAAGCGCATCACCATCGGATGTTTTCTCGCGTCGGCCACTGCCTGTTCCGCTTCGGCCAGGTGGCGGAGCATGGTATTGGGACTGCGAGTCAGCCGAGCCCGGCAGGAGGTGGCGACCGCCGGTGCGTACCGGTTTGCGCAGGCGATCAGGGCTCTCGCAAGATTGCGGAGCTTGTCGTCGGCATAGGTTGGAAACTGTTCCCCGAGCGCCATCAGGTCGCTGGCGAGTGCTTCGAGGTCAAGGGTGCTCGCGTCGAAGGGCTTCTTCAAGGCGCGCGCCCAGGACTCGGCCGTGAGCGGAGCGCCTATCCTCGCCATCCAGAGCCGAATCCGGAGCGAGTCCGGGGCTTGGGACGAGGCGATGCAACGATCACGCAAGTTATCGAAGGCGATTTGCCACGCATTTGCCGCCGGTGCCTCCCGGGCGGGAATCACAAGAGGATCGAACTGTGCCTGCCAGACCGAGGCCAGATCGACATAGGCGGGTTCGCGATCAAGGCTGGACTCCAGCCAAGTCCAGACTCGGGGATCTTCTGGATACGCCTGGGCAAAGCGAAGGCCCGTTTCACGCAAGATACGATTCGCCGTCTCCTGGACGAGGATGTAGCCGGACCAGGAGGTTTTTATGGCGGGACTGGAGTCCGTGACCGAGAGGGCGGGTGTGGAGGCGATCATGGCGGCAATCTCCGCCCAGGTGCGATCGGCGTGCTCGGGTTGATCCGGGGCGACCGGAGGCATCGGTCGCAGGACGTTGTCGATGCGGCCCGCGAGCAACGGTGCTTCGGGGGCGGAATGGAGCGCGGTCAGCCAGACCGCCCCCAGGAGCGAAAACAATCCAGTGCGCATGGGAGAAGAGAAGAGGGGAGAATCCTGCGCGATCAGAAGCTCGCGGAAAGCGAGGCGGAATAGAGACGCCCCCGCCAATCGCCATAAGGCTGGACGCCGTATGGTGTCGTGATGTTGAGGGGGAAGTCCGCCCCCAGTACATTATTGATCCGCAGTTGCCCACGCAGTCGATAGCGGTCGCCTTTCCATGGCAGCCAACGGGTCAGTTCGCCATGAACGTAGGCGTCGAACTCCCAATACCGGTCGACCCGATCCGAACCCTGCCGGCTCCAGGTGTAGCTGGGAAGGACCACCGAATGGTAGTAGCGACCGTCGGCGCCAAATCCCCACGTGCGGTTGCTCCAGGCAGCGCCGAAACTGCTGCGGTATTTGAGATGGCCGAAGAGCGGGGCGTTGGGATTGCCGATGTTCTCAACCACGGGCGAGGTCGGCAGGATTTGGGTGGTGAAGCTCTGGAACCACGTGGTTCGGACCACGAAATCGAGCGTGCCGCGGAAGCAGTCGGTCCATGCGTAGCGGGCCTGACCGCTCCAGGTCTTCGCCCGGGTCCCTGCGATGTTGGTGTAGCCACCGCGAATCAGGGTGACGCGTCCGACGCTGTAAGTGTCGCCCGGTGTGGGCGCGCTGCGGATAACGCGATCGGGAAAGTAGTCCTCGAGCGGGATCAACGTCGCCGCCGACAGCGATGACAGTTCATTGACCTTCTCCGTGTCAAAGTAGTCGACGGATGCCCGTAGCTGGTGGATGCGGCCGCGCTGGAAGACGAGGCCGAACGTCCGCGTGGTCCCTTCCTCGGGCACGAGGTTCGGATTGGGGGACCGGTCCTGAAGGATCGTGGTGCGTTCACCACCGCGTTTCGGATCGGTGATCGTGGTGCTGGTCGGGACCGGATCGGTCACCGGCACGCTCATGAGCGGCAGGGGCGGTTTGTACGATGACGTGTAGCTGCCCCGCAGCGAAAGGCCGGCGGCGAGCGTCGCCTTGAAGCCAAGCGTCGGAGGATTTGGCGATTTTTTGTAGGTATCCGACCCTGAATACCGCCATCCGAGGTCGCCCTCGATCGCCCGCACCATCCTGGGGAGCCATGATTGCGGCACAAGCGGGGCGCGCAATTCGGCGAAGGCGGCCCAGTCCTCGTTGGTGCGGTTAGTGAAGTTGCTGGTGGTGTTGGTCACGGTCCCATCGGGAAGCCGGTACGAGCTCTCGTAGTTTTCCGAGTCGGACTTGCGGAAGGTGCCTCCCGCCACGATTGAACCCGTGCCCGTCGGCAGGCGCAGCGATTGATTGGTCACCCGCAGCAGAGTCTCCCAGGAGCTGAACTCGAGCTTGTGGCCGTCGCTTCGGGAGATGGTGTCGTAAAGTTCGCGGGGGGGCGGAGACACCTGGGTGTCACGAAAGGGATTGACGACACCGCGCGCCACCAGGTCGGTGACGGGCGCAGAGCTCAGGTTCGCCGTGAAGCGGCTTGTACTTCCGCTCTGGGAGTACTGTCCATCAAGCGAGACGCGCCAGTCATCGGGAAGCTTGAGCAGAAAGCCAATTGCCGCAGTCGAGGTGGTGAAGTGGCTTCGCGTGTAGTCCTCGAGGTCAACCAGGCTCTCGATCCAGGAAACGGTGACCTCCTTGCCGAAGGGATTGGTGGGAGCGCTGGCCGGCACCACCGACGAGAACCGGGTGATCGGTGTGCCAAACTGGGTCTTGGCCAGCGAGTGATTGCCGTCGAGTGACACCTCCAGGCGCGGCCAGGGCCGGTAGAGCAAGGACGCTGCGTAGATGGTCTGCCGGGAGGGCCGGTCGTAGGGAGAGTCGGCGCTGAGGATCGCACCGTCGCCGGTGATGGTGACCGTTCCCGTGCCCGTTGGTCCGTCATACACTCCGAAACTCCGCACCCCTTCGCGGCCTGCGAAGGCGGCAATGCCTCCTGTGCCGGTCGCACCGGGCGCCACCGAGGTGACGGTCGCAGTGCCTGTGCTGAAGAGTGGGGTACCATTGGTGGTGCGGATATTGGGGGTCGGTCCCCAGACATTGGTGGTGAGCGCGGGAGGTGCGGCCGCGGCGCGGGCGTTTGCCTCGGCCACCGTGTAGTAGCCGACCTCGTTTTCGCGGACCGGGACCACCTCGTTGTAGGTGGCGCTTAACCGCACTTGCAGCTTGCCGTCGAACAGGGTTCTCCCGTGGACAAGCGAGGCTGAGGTCGTGGGTGCGTCGAAACGAAAGCCATTGTTGTAGGTCAGTGCGACCTCTGTCGCTTGCATGTTGGGACGCAGCACGATGTTGATCACGCCGCCGACGGCGTTGTCGCCGTAAAGAGCCGATGCGGAAGCGGGAAGGATCTCGATCCGCTCGATCAAGGCGATCGGCAGGGCGTTGACGTCGGCGGGGTAACGCGAGTTTTGCACCTGGACGTTGGGGAGTCGGCGTCCGTTTACGAGGATGACAGTTTCATCAAAACCAAATCCGTTGAGATTGAGGTTGGTCGAACCCGGGGCGGCATAGGAGAGGCCGGCGGTGACATCCTGGGTGGGAGGAAGGGCGACGGCGTCCGTTTCGAGGACCTCGCGTCGCAGGTAAGTCGCGAGATCGGTGACGCCACTCCGGACAATGTCGTCGCGCGTCAGCACGGTGAAGGGCAGGGCGTCATTCTCGCTCCGCGGCAGGTCGAGATTGCCGCCTGCGATTTGAGGCAGGCGCTCGCCGGTCACTTCGTAGCGGTCGAGCTGGAGCACGCCGTCTGACTTGGAGGCACTGACCACGAAATCCTCCATTTGAGTGACGCCTGCGGGTTGCGGGGAAAGGACGATGGGATTGAGCGAAAGCCGTCCACCGGGTCGGACCGTGACGTCGGTGACGCGCGTGCGCCGCATGCCGTCGGCGGAGATGATCAGCGTGTGGGCGCCCGCCGGCACACCCTCAAGGCGGAACCGTCCTCGGGAGTCGGACGTGGTGGCACTGCCGGTTCCCGCGACCACGATCCGCGCCCCTTCGAGGGGCTGGCCGGTATCGGCGTTGCGAACCGAGCCCTCGAGCCCGCCTTCGGCTCTCGCGCGGACCACACCGAACCAGCCCGCCTGTCGCTCCGTGATGGCGAAGCCGGTGTCCTTGAGCAGCAAGGACAGGGCCGAGCGAGGTTCAAATCGGCCGACGACGGCGTTGCCTCGGGTGTCCTTGAGTTCGTCCTGGACGAACATCACCTGGGCGCCGGACTGCTGGATGAAAAGGCGGAGCGCTGCGGGCGCGGGCTGAGCTGGAATATCGAAGTCGACCGGTGTGCCGAGTGCGAAGGGAGCGGCGTATCCGAGCACGAGCAGCATCGTGATCAAAATCGTGATACGCCTGAGGGTGGCCAAGGTGGGT
>JAEUGZ010000565.1 GCA_016794725.1 Opitutaceae bacterium
CGTCGACGGAGCGACGCCCTCCATTTTAGGTTGCCATTTGACGAAAATTCGTGTATCCAAACCTCCCCGTCATTCGTCATTCGTCATTCGTCATTCGTCATTCGTCATTCGTCATTCGTCATTCGTCATTCGTCATTCGTCATTCGTCATTCGTCGAGTCCGCTTTCGCCCTTCACTCTTCGCCCTTCACTCTTCGCCCTTCACTCTTCGCCCTTCACCCTTCACCCTTCCAGCCCCCGGGGCTGGCCACGGTACCGGTAGTACGCCGCGCACGCACCCTCGCTGGAGACCATCGGAGCACCGAGTGGGTGCTCCGGAGTGCAGCGGGTGCCGAAGGCGGGACAATGGTGCGGCTTCATCACGCCACGCATGATTTGGCCACTGATGCACTCCGTGTTGCTCGAACCAAACGTCCGGCTGAGGTGGAATCTTCGGTTCGCGTCGTAGGTTGCATACACCGACCGCACGGAAAGCCCGCTGCGGGGGATCATGCCAATGCCCCGCCAATCGCGGTCGGCCACTTCGAAGACTTGCTCCACCAGCCGGCGTGCGTGCACATTGCCCTCCGTCTTGACCGCGCGTGAATACGCGTTCTCCACCTCGGCCCGGCCCGATTCCAGCTGCTTCACGCAGAGCAGGAGCCCCTCGAGAATGTCGACCGGCTCAAACCCGGTGATGATGATGGGAGTGCGGTGGTCGCGGGCGATGGGACCGTACTCCTGCACCCCCATGATCGTGCACACGTGGCCGGCGGCCAGGAACCCCTGCACCTGATTGTCCGAAGCGCCCAGGATGGCGCGCATGGCCGGGGGCACGAGGACATGGGAGGTCAGAATCGAAAAATTCGCCACCGCCTCCCGTTCCGCCGTCAGCACCGACAGGGCATTGGCGGGCGCGGTGGTTTCAAATCCCACGGCAAAGAACACCACGTCCCGCGTTGGATTCTCCTGGGCGATCTTCACGGCGTCGAGGGGAGAGTAGACAATCCGGACATCACCACCCCGCGCCTTCGCCGTCAGCAGGTCGATGGTGTTGCCGGGTACCCGAAGCATGTCGCCGAACGAACACACAATCGCGCGGTGCCGGAGCGCCAGTTCCACGGACTGGTCAATCAACTCGGCACTGGTCACACAGACCGGGCAACCCGGCCCGTGCACAAGGGTAAGGGTCGGCGGAAGCAGATCATCGAGCCCGAACTTGACTATCGCGTGTGTCTGCCCGCCACAGATTTCCATCACCGTCCAGGGACGGGTGGCAGTGCGGCCGATCGCATCCGCCAGCTTCCGGACGAGGACGGCATCCCGGTATTCGTCAACAAACTTCATGACGCACCTCCGGCGGTTGGAGGCACCGGTTCAAGCCCGTCGAGCTCTCCCATCTGCTTCAAGTAGGCGAACGTTTCCTCCGCCTCCTTCTGGTCCACCACGCTGATGGCGACTCCCACGTGGACCAGCACATAGTCACCCACCCGGGCCTCCGGGGCGCAGGTCAGGCTGACCCGTTTGACGACGCCGGCGAAACTGACCCGCGCCGTGCGCAGGAGAGGATCGTCACCGAGGATATCGAGCACTTTTCCAGGAACGGCGAGGCACATGGTGGGGAGGGGTTGAGGCTAGGGTGAACGGGGAGAAGTCACGGAGGGAGGCATTCCAGCGTCGCGCGTCCGGACTGCGGACTCGACGGTGGAAAGGTTCCAGAGGGCGGCGAGGGCCTGTCCGGCCGGGATCGCGCCGTCGTTGGGAGGGAGGTCGCGGGCGAGCAGCACCCTTCGGCCGGCCGCGCCCAGGGCCGATTCGGACAGCGAGAGGAGCAGGGCGTTTTGAAAGCAGCCGCCGGCCAGGGCCACGGTCCGCGCACCGGACCGGCAGGCCACCTCGACCAGCGCCGCGGCCAGTCCGCGATGGAAGGCCGCTGCCTGCGCCGCCGGATCCGCGTCCGGACGTTCCAAGATCGCGAGCACGGCTGGACGCCAGTCCAGCTCCCACAATCCGTCGCCGTCGTGCCAATGCACGGCAAATGGCAGGGTTTCCCGGCTTGGCACGGCCCGCCACGCCGCGAGCTCAACCGCCAGCGGCACCTGACCCTCGTAGGCATTGCGCCGGCCGAGGCCAAGCAATGCGCCCACGCCGTCGAAGAGACGACCGACACTGGAGCACACGGGCGCGTGCAGGCCGCGATTGAGCAAAGTGTTGAGCACCTCCGTCTCCAACACGGTCAGCCCGCGGCGCGCCGCCAGCGCCCCTCCGCGCTCGCCTCCCAGCGCGTGGACCAGGGCGTAAGCCACGCGGCGGGCATCACGCACCGCCGCTTCGCCGCCGGGAAGACGAAAGGGGAGCAGGCGGGCAAAACGCAAAGCCCGGCCGCCGCGCAGGTGGATGAACTCGCCACCCCAGACCGTACCGTCTTCGCCGTATCCGGTTCCGTCCCACGCCACACCCAGGACATCATCCGCACTCTGCCGGTGCTCCAGCAGGACGGCGAGGACGTGGGCAAGGTGGTGCTGGACCGGCAGGCACGGCAGGCCGGACGCCTCCGCAAACCGGGTCGAGGCATAGTCAGGGTGCTTGTCGCAGACCACCCCGCCGAAATCGGCCGCGACCAGCGTGCCGAGCGTGGCGGCCGTGCGCCGGTACACTTCGAGGGTGGCGGCCCCTCCGAGATCGCCAAGGTGCGGGCTCAACACCACCCGATCACCGTAAGCCACCGCCAGGGTGGCCTTCATCTGCGCCCCCGCGCAGAGCAAGGGCAATGGCAGACGCGCGGGAAGCGCCAGGGCGGTCGGCGCATACCCGCGGGCTCGACGGAGCAGGATCGGGCTCCCACCGAACACGGGCCTCACCACCGAGTCGTCGACGGGCCGGGCAACCGGTCGGTCGTGCCCGAGCAGGAGATCGGCGATGCCGGCCAGCCGCGAAAGGGCTTCGGCGTCCTCCGTGCACAGCGGTTCCTCGGCGAGATTCGCGCTGGTGGCGATCACCGGCCGGTCGAGGGACTGCAGCAGCAGGAGATGGAGGGGTGAAGACGGCAGCATCGCACCCACGAGCGGATTGCCCGGGGCCACACCGGCGGCCAGGCGGGAATCCACCCGCGCGGGGAGCAGCACGATCGGCGCCGCCGGCGACATCAACAGGGCGAGCGCGTCGGGCGTCACCTCGACCCACGCCTCCAGCATCGCGGGATCGCGGAACATGACCGCAAACGGTTTCTCCTCCCGGTGCTTGCGCCGTCGCAATTCGGCCACCGCGTCCGGATCGGTCGCATCCACCATGAGGTGAAAGCCGCCCACTCCTTTCACCGCCACAATCCGCCCCCCGCACAGGGCCGCCGCCGCCGCCTGCAACGCCGACGGGCCCTCCGCCAGCGGCTCGCCGTCGGGCGAAACCAGTCGCACCCGCGGTCCACACACCGGGCAGGCATTGGGCTCGGCATGAAACCGGCGGTCGGCGGGGTCCTCATATTCGCTCCGGCATGAGGGGCACATCGCAAAGCAGCGCATGGTGGTGCGGGGCCGGTCGTAGGGCAGGCTCTCAATCAGGGAGTACCGGGGACCGCACTGGGTGCAGTTGATGAAGGCGTATCCGTGACGACGATTGTCCGGGTCGCGCAGTTCGCGCCGGCAGTCGGAACACGGGGCGAGGTCCACCGGGATGCTCGTCTCGATCGCACCCACTGCCTCCCGGCTCTCATGAATGAGGAAGCCGCGTTCGGGTGCCGGCGCATCGGCGGCGGCTTCCACCCAGTCCGCCCCGACCACGCGCGCCGCCACCGGGGCGCGGTGCAGCACCCGGGACGCGAGTTCGTCGAGCAAGGCAGGCTCGCCTACCGCCCTGAGCAGCACGCCCTGGGCGTCATTCCTCACCCAACCCCGCACGCCCAGTTCGCTGGCCACGCGATGCACAAATGGACGAAAGCCCACGCCCTGCACCGTGCCTCGCACGCGCAGCAACCGGTCCTGCAGGGGTGACGGGGGTAACATGGGTTTTGAGGGTGGAGCCGGGGAAAGCGTCCGCGCGCCTAGCGCGGGAGCAACCGTTGTCGCAGGTAGTCGTACCAAACCGCCATGCCCTCCCCGCTGCGCGAGGAGAGCGGGATCAGCGTCGCCTGCGGCGCAACGCGGCGGATGTTCTCGATCGCCGCCCTGCAATCGAAGCCCAGCACCTCGGCCACGTCGATCTTGGTCAAAAGCACGACATGAGCCGATTTGAAGATGGGTGGATACTTGAGCGGCTTGTCCTCGCCCTCGGTGGCGGACAACAGCACCACCCGCACCGCTTCACCGAGATCAAAGGAGGCCGGACACACCAGGTTGCCGACGTTCTCGATGAACATCACCCGCACACCGGTCAGATCCAGCGCGCCGACGCCCCGCGCCACCATGTCGGCATCCAGATGGCAGGCCGAGCCGGTCGTGATCTGAGCCACCGGGACATGGGGCCGGTGCAGACGGCGTGCATCGTTGTCGGTTTCGAGATCGCCCACCACCACCGCACAGCGGTGCTCGCGCCCGAATTCATCGACGGTGCGGGACAACAGCGTCGTTTTCCCCGCGCCCGGTGAAGACACCAGATTCAGGGCCAGCATGCCGCGCTGCACAAACTGGGCGCGGTTTCGACCGGCCGCGTCGTCATTCTTGGCCAGCAAGGAGGTATGAACCTGGACCGTCAACGGCGTGAGGGGCGCCGGCACCACCGTCATCACACCCGCGTCCACAGCGGCGGCCGAGGCCGGCGCCGGGGCGCTGGATCGCAGAAGCCCCGGAGCCAGCACA
Source organism: Opitutaceae bacterium (assembly GCA_016794725.1). Lineage (GTDB taxonomy): Bacteria > Verrucomicrobiota > Verrucomicrobiia > Opitutales > Opitutaceae > UBA6669. The sequence continues at coordinate 4,769 of JAEUGZ010000565.1, forward strand.
CTCAGCACCTTCACACCGAACGGCACAGATTTTCCACAACCGCAATCGACACACATGGGGATCAGCTCATTTCAATGCGGCTCAGTTCGAGTTCGCGGCCGCTTCGGATCTCGCCGCAGAGATCGCCGCACTGGGGACACGTGAAAATGGCACCTCGGTCTCCCGCGAATTCACACCGGCAGGAGGAACAATAGACAAGGGTCGGCACCAGATCGAGAACCAGGGTCGCACCCTCCGCGCGCGTTCCGCGGGCCACCACCTCAAAGGCAAAGCGGAGCGAGTCGGGATCGACGCCCGACAACGCACCGACGCGCAACACCACCCGATGCACGCAGGACGCGCCCCGCTCGTCGGCATGGCGCTGCACGAGCGCCAACGCGGACTCCATGATGCCGACCTCGTGCATGAACTGAATCGAAACCCGGGCGCTCCGCAGGTCGAGAGGAAGCGTCCGAATCCTCAAGAACTGCGCAGCGCTCGACAAAAACTGCGGAGGGTGAAATGCGATCTTCTTCTAGAGTGAGTCCGGGAAACTAATTTCTGTTCGAAACCTTCAACGCCGGCACCCCGCGGCCATCCCGCTATGGATACCCTGATTCCGAGCACTTCTGTTGACTCGCGTGACTCCACCACAGTCTATGAACAACTGACGTCGCGCGGCGTATCCCGCCGCGATTTTCTAAAATTCTGCGGTTGGATGAGCGCCTGCATGGGCCTCGGTTCTGAGGGTGTCGCCCAGGTGGCGCAGGCCCTTGAAACCAAGAAGCGAATACCCGTCGTCTGGCTTCACTTCCAGGAGTGCACCTGCTGCAGCGAATCGTTCCTCCGCTCGTCCCATCCCATTGTCGCAGACATTCTGCTCGACAAGATCTCGCTCGACTACACCGAGACGCTGCTCGCGGCCTCGGGGCACCAGGCGGAGTCCGTGCTCCACCAGACCATCACCAAGTACAAGGGCGAGTACTTGCTCTGCGTCGAGGGCTCCGTGCCCACCGCCGCCGAGGGCGTCTATTGCTGCATCGGCGGCCGTTCCGCCACCGACATCATCCAGGAAGTCGCCGCGGGCGCCAAGGCCATCATCGCCTGGGGCAACTGCGCCTGCTCGGGCTGCGTGCAGGCCGCCAAGCCCAACCCAACCTCCGCCACACCGATCAGCAAGATCATCACCGGCAAGCCGATCGTGCACGTCCAGGGCTGCCCGCCCATCGCCGAAGTCATGGCCGGCGTGCTGGTCCACCTGCTGACCTTTGACCGCATCCCGCAGCTCGACGCCCTCGGACGCCCGAAGGCCTTCTACTCGCGCCGGGTGCATGACACGTGCTATCGCCGTCCCAATTACGACGCCGGCCTGTTTGTCGAATCCTTCGACGACGAGAACGCCCGCAAGGGGTACTGCCTCTACAAGATGGGCTGCCGCGGTCCGACCACCTACAACTCCTGCGGCACGATCCGGTGGAACGGCGGCGTCAGTTTCCCGATCCAGAGCGGACATGGCTGCATCGGTTGCTCCGAATCGTCGTTCTGGGACAACGGTCCCTTCTATGAACGCCTGGGCAGCTTCCCGGGGTTCGGCATCGAAACCACCGCGGACAAGATCGGCCTCGTCGTGGGGGCCGCCACCGTGGTCGGCGCCGCCGGCCACGCCGTCCTGACCAATGTCCGCAAGCACCACGAAATTGGTGAACAACCGGGCGAATCCGCCGCGAACGGTCCCTCCACCTCGGCGGGCGGTTCGTCCAATCAAGGAGGAACCGAGTCATGAGCGAACGCATTGTTGTCGACCCGATCACCCGCATCGAAGGCCACCTTCGCATCGAGGCGGAGGTGAAGGACGGAAAAATCACCGATGCCTGGAGCGCGGGCACGATGGTGCGCGGGCTGGAGATCATTCTCAAGGGACGCGACCCGCGCGACGCGTGGGCGTTCTGCGAACGCGTCTGCGGCGTTTGCACCACCATGCACGCACTCGCCTCGGTCCGCGCGGTGGAGGACGCGGTGGGCATCGCCATCCCACCGAACGCGGAGCTGATCCGCAACATCATGTTCTGCGTGCAGTCGGTCCACGATCACGTGGTCCACTTCTACCACCTGCACGCCCTCGACTGGGTGGACGTGGTCAGCGCGCTCAAGGCCGACCCGGCCGAGGCCTCGCGCATCGCCCAGAGCATCTCCCACTGGCCGAAGAGTTCGCCGGGCTACTTCAGCGACCTGCAAAAGCGCCTGACGAAATTCGTCGAGAGCGGCCAGCTCGGCATCTTCGCCAACGGCTACTGGGGCCATCCCGCCTACAAGCTTCCGCCGGCCGTCAATCTGATCGGGGTCGCGCACTACCTTGAAGCCCTTGAGTGGCAAAAGGAGATCGTCAAGGTCCACACCATTTTTGGCGGCAAGAATCCGCACCCGAACTACCTGGTCGGGGGCGTGCCCTGCTCGATCAACATCGACGAGGCCAATGCGATCAACGCCGAGCGCCTCGCCATGGTCACCGGTCTGCTCGAACAGGCCCAGCAGTTCGTCGAGCAGGTCTACATCCCCGATCTGCTCGCCATCGCCCCGGCCTACCTCGACTGGGCGTCCATCGGCGGCGGCGTCACCAACCACCTCTGCTACGGCGACCTGCCGACCAATGGCTTCGCCGACGTGGCCCGGTTCAAGTTCCCGCGTGGTGTTGTGCTCGACCGCGATCTTTCGCGCATCCACGCGGTCGATCCAAAGGATCCATCCGGGGTGCAGGAATTCATCGATCACTCCTGGTACTCTTATAGTGGCGGCGAGGGCAAACACCCCTGGGAAGGTGAAACCACCTTCAACTACACCGGGCCGAAACCTCCCTACGAACACCTCAATGTCGACGGCAAATACTCCTGGCTGAAGACACCACGCTGGAAGGGTCACGCCATGGAGGTGGGCCCCCTCTCCCGCATGCTCGTCGGATACGCCGCCGGCAATGCAGAGATCAAGGACGCGGTCACCGCAACCTTGGCCGCCCTCAAGGCTCCGCCGGCCGTGCTCTTCTCCACCCTTGGTCGAACCGCGGCCCGAGGGATTGAGACGCGTCTGACCGCCCGTTGGGCCCTCGAATTCCACCAGCAGCTGCTGACCAACATCCGCAACGGTGACTCGCGCACGTTTACCAAGGAAAAGTGGGATCCCTCCACCTGGCCGACCGTCGCGCGCGGAGTCGGGCTGGCCGAGGCCCCCCGCGGCGCCCTCGCTCACTGGATCGTGATCAACAATCGTCGGATTGAGAACTACCAGCTGGTGGTTCCCACGACGTGGAATGGCTCGCCGCGCGACGCCAAGGGTCAACGTTCCCCGTATGAGGCCTCGCTGATCGGGACGCCCGTCCACGACCCCAAGCTGCCGCTGGAGATTCTGCGGACGATTCACTCCTTCGATCCCTGCCTCGCCTGCGCGGTCCACCTCTACGACGACCAGGGGACCAAGCTGCAGGAGGTCTCCACCGCTCCTGCACTTTAACCGGAGGCCGCCATGAACACGCACGCTCCGTCCGCAGCCTCGTCGGCGTATCAACGCATCTACGTGTGGGAGCTTCCGGTTCGGTTCTATCACTGGCTGAACGCACTCTGCATCCTGGTCCTGACCGCCACGGGTTTCCTCATCGCCAACCCGCCCGCGATCAACACGGCCAGCGAGGCCTCGTTCAGCTACTGGTTCGGACTGAATCGATTCATCCACTTCGCCGCAGCGTACGTTTTCGTCTTCAACTTCGCGTTCCGCATCTACTGGGGATTCGTGGGCAACAAGTACGCGAATTGGAAAAACTTCCTTCCCCTGCGCTGGGCCCAGGCCAAGGAAGTGGCGAGTGTACTGCGGGTCGATATCCTGCAGTCATCGAACAAGCCGTTGGTCGCCGCCGGGCACAACGCCCTCGCCTACCTGACGTACTTTGTCATGTTCCTCGTCTTCGTCTTCCAGGTCGCCAGCGGCTTCGCCATGTATGCCAACATGAGCAATGCCTGGTTCCCCCAGTTGTTCACCTGGATGCTGCCGATCTTCGGAGGTGACGCCGGTCTGCGTCAGTGGCATCACCTCGCCACCTGGTTCTTCATCATCTTCACGATCATCCACGTGTACCTCGTGTTCTACCACGACTACGTCGAGGGACATGGCGTGCTGTCATCGATGGCTGGAGGATGGAAATTCCTGCCGAAAAAACAGCCGGCCGGTGAAGGCAAATCCCTGTTCAGCGGCGCTCCCGTCACCACCAAACCCGCGGGTGCATCTCCCCGCTCACCGTCATGATCGGTCCGGGCGGAGAACTCGCCAATGTCGGTGCCGCCTGGACGTCTGCGTCCCCCGTTTCGGTCCTGATCATTGGCGTGGGCAACCTGCTCATGGGAGACGAGGGGGTGGGAATCCACGCCCTGCGCGCCCTCGAATCCGACCTGCCGGTTCCGGGCGCAGACCTGCTCGATGGCGGCACGGGCGGCATCAACTTGCTCGAGGCAATCTCCAGCGTTCCCAAGGTCATCATGATCGATGCCACGCGGGACGGCCAGCCGGCAGGCACGATCACCCTGCTCCGACCGGCCCGCGTCGTTGACTTCCCACGCGGGCTTTCGGCGCACGACTTCGGGCTGCGCGACCTCTTCGCGGCAGCCGCGCTGTTGGGTCAGTTTCCCGAACTGCACCTCTTCACCATCGCGGTGGAGACCATCCATCCGATGTGCCTCGAACTCAGCAACCCGGTCGGCGCGGCCATCCCCGAGGTCGTCCGAAGCGTGCACGCGCTCGCCCACCGTCTCGTCGCCAGCCGCTAGGACTCCGCCCATGGGACCGGACCTCACCGTTCTCACGGTCAACGCCGCGGTCGTCGCCCTGGTCCACACCGCGATCGGACCGGATCACTACCTCCCGTTCATCGTTCTGGCAAAGTCGCGAAACTGGTCCCTCGCGAAGACCGCCTGGATCACCTTCGCCTGCGGCGTGGGCCACGTTGCGAGCTCCGTGATTCTGGGCATGGTCGGCTACGCCGTAGGGGCGAGCCTGCACCGTCTGGAGTGGATTGAATCCGTGCGCGGCGGCATCGCCGCCTGGTGCCTGATCGGCTTCGGTACGCTCTACGCGGCGTGGGGGTTGTGGCGACTGCAGCGCAACTCGCCCGACGGGCACTCCCACGACCACCTGATCCGGCTTCACGCCTACGATCACGTGCACAATCCCCGCACCGGCGAGGAGGTGAGCATGACGCCCTGGATCCTCTTCATTATCTTCGCCTTTGGCCCCTGCGAGCCGTTGATTCCGCTGTTCATCTACCCGGCGGCGACCAGCGGGTGGACGGGGGCCTGGATCGTGGCTGTCACCTTCTCGATCGTGACCATCGGCGCCATGCTCGCCATCGTCCTCGCCGCCCAGGCAGGTCTGGCCTGGCTGCCGACGCGTCGATTCGCCCGCTACAGCCACGTGATCGCCGGCAGCACCATCGCCCTGGCCGGCGGAGCCATTCAGGTGCTCGGGCTCTAGGTCCCAAACGAGCCGCCTCTTTCACCCTGGAGGGCGCCGCCGGCGCGAGAGTCAACCGAATCATGTCATTTAAATTCAACTACACCTTGCCTCGTGGCCTCCCGATTTGAGTCAACCCGCGCGGAGCAATCACCAAAAGATGCGCGGCGGGAGGCACGCGGCTTCGCTAGCATGCGGGCGATGATCCAACACTCCCCTCGCATTCGTTTTCTCCTGGGCGGCGCCCTCGCCGCGCTGCTTTCGGCCGCCTCGGCCCTGGCTGCAGACTCCGGAACCTGGGCGGTTCGGCTGCGCGCCACCTACCTCGACACCGCCAACAAATCCGACGCGTTCTCCGCGCTGGGTCTTAACTTCGCCTCGGGCGCCGTCGAGGTCGAAAGCAAGCTGATTCCCGAACTCGATCTCGCCTATTGGTTCTCGCCTAACTTTTCCGCCGAACTGGTATTGACCGTTCCGCAGAAACACGAGGTCACGCTCAAGGGCGTGGGCTCACTCGGCACCTTCAAGCACCTGCCCCCCTGTCTGCTGGGCCAGTATCACTTTATGCCCCAGGGCAAATTCCAGCCCTACGTGGGCGGCGGTCTGAATCTCACGCTGATCTCCAGCGTCAAGCTGAAGGTCGCCACTGTCCCCCTCGACCTCGAAAGCTCCAGTGTCGGCCTGACCGCCCAGGCCGGCTTCGACTATGACCTGGGCAACGGCCAGTTCCTCAATGTCGATCTCAAGAAGGTCGGTATCCAAAGTGATGTGCTCGCCGGCGGTGCCCGACTGACGACCGCCAAGGTGGATCCCTGGCTGATCTCGGTTGGCTACGGCTGGCGGTTCTGATCTGTCCACCCTTTTTCCCACGTTCGTCGAGTCCGGTTTCGGATCTTGCTCGGATGGGGGAGATGTCTCTCGACGCCTGACTTCGGTCAGGCGTCGTTTGTTTTGGGAGTCACCGACCCGGGCTCCGCGGACACAGGAAAACGGCGGGAGAACTACGCGGCCATCCGCGCATTGCTTCGGCGGAACGGATCGGCATACTCATCCCCGCCTCCCCATCACACGCCCTCACGCTTCCCATGAAGTCCACCCTGGTCGGTCTCCTCCTCCTGTTTTCCCTCGCCCTGCCCGCCGTCGCCGCCCCCACCGACGAAGTCATCGCGGCGGAAAAGGCCCGCGGCCGCGCCTTGCTGGCCGGTGACGCCACTGCGCTTGCTTCCGTGCTCGCCGACGATCTCGTCTACATCCATAGCACGGGCAAACACGAATCAAAGGCCGAGGTGGTGGCGGGCATCCGCTCCAAGAAGGTCGCCTACGAACGCTTCGACCTGAGCCAGGCCGAGGTTCGTCTGGTGACTCCGGAGGTCGCCGTGCTCTCCGGAACCATCGACCAGCGCAAACTCGGCGGCGGGAAATGGGCCGACCTGAAGCTGCTATTTCATTCGGTTTGGCGGCGCGAAGCGGGTACCTGGAGGCAGGTGAGCCTCCAAACCGTCCAGCCACCCGCCCCCCGTCCGTAGGGATTTGGACCCGGTTTTCGCCACGCGCGTCGAGGGGTTCGATATTTCACCGTGATTCACCCTTGATTTCACGGAACGAGCCGAACAGGGAACGGCGCGTCACTCGTCAGTGCGTCCGGGCGCTTTCGCCCGGTTCACCGGCGCTCCCATGTTACGGATCCCCCTTCCCCTCGTTTTGCGGCTGCTTGGTTCTCTTGCTCTCGTCCTGACAACCGGCGGCTCCGTGGCCGACGCGGCAACGCCGCCCCAGCGTTCCCCATCGGTCGTATTCATCCTGGCGGATGACCTCGGATACGGCGACCTCGGCTGCTACGGATCGACCGCAATCACCACCCCGCACCTTGACCGGCTCGCGCGTGAGGGCACGCGTTTCACCGACGCCTATGCCGGCGCGCCCGTCTGCGCTCCCTCCCGCGCGGTCCTGATGAGCGGGCTCCATGGGGGCCACACGCGCATTCGCGACAACAGTCCCCGCGTCGGTGGGACCCCGGAGGTATTCGCTGGCGGAACCGAAGGAGGGGTCCGCCTTTCTCTGACTGCGTCCGACCGGACCGTGGCGGAGTGGCTCCGCCCTGCCGGCTACGCCACCGGCATCACCGGCA
>JAEUGZ010000568.1 GCA_016794725.1 Opitutaceae bacterium
CAAATCGGAGCTGACGCTGGTTTCGGCCGGTTGGGCGCGCGGCCGGCGATGCTTGGCTTTGACTGCGGGAGTCACGCTCAACGTGCGTTCGGTGGCGCGCTTCGCAGGCCGACTCTCGGAACGGCTGATGCGCGACGGTCGCGAGAGGGACGTTTCATGGGGAGCCACCGTCATGGCGAGAGGCGCTCCACCACCCAATTGCCGCCGGGCCGATCGCGTCGGAATCGCAGCCGATCATGCAGGCGGCTTCGTCGCCCCTGCCAGAACTCGACGGCGTCTGGGGCGAGGCGATAGCCTCCCCAGAACGGTGGAATGGGAACCTCGGCGCCGGCGTATTTCTGCTCCAGCGCCTTCATGCTGGACTCGAGCGCTGATCGATCTGCAACCACGCTGCTTTGACGAGACACCCAAGCGCCCAATTGGCTGGTGCGCGGTCGGGAATGAAAATAGGCGGTGCTCTCTTCGCGTGTCACCCGGTGCAGAGTGCCTTCGACAATGACCTGACGTTCGAGCCCAATCCAAGGGAAAAGCAAGGAGGCCGCAGGATTGTTTTCAATTTCCCGGCCCTTGCGGCTTTCGTAGTTGGTGAAAAACACGAAACCGCGGCCGTCCATCGCCTTCAATAGCACGGTGCGCGAGGAAGGGCGACCCTCCTTCGTCGCTGTGCTCAAGACCATGGCATTGGGTTCTGGAATGCGGGCGGCCTCGGCTTCCTGAAACCAGGTTTCAAACTGCCGGAAAGGATCCCGCGCCAAGTCCTTCTCGGCCAAGCCGGCGAGGCTGTAGTCTTTTCGAAGGTCGGCGAAGGACATGATTTTCGCTGACCGTAGTGAGATGTTTGCAGAGATCACGGAGAAAATGAGGGAAACACCCGGTGTTTGGCTCGCTGGAGGGGAAATCCGGAGCTGGGGTGGTTTCCTCCCCCGGCGCCCCCCGTTTGGCCGGGCCATGCCCGGCGGGGCTCCTGCGGCCATTGGACGATTCAGGTTGGTCGTCGCGTGACCGTTCATCATGCTGGGTGATCCTGCGCGCCCGCTCCCGCGCTCCTACTCAATGACTCCCTCCTCGTACCTTGATGCCCATGTTTCCGATCTGGTTGGATTGCTGCGCCGGTTGGTGCAGATCCCCACCGTGAACCCGCCCGGGCAGAGTTATGGGGTCATCACCGACCTGCTGGTCGAGGAGCTAAAGGCCGCCGGGCTCGCCGCCCGCCGGCTCACTCCGACCAAGGCGGAGTTGCGGGCGGCGCTGCCTCCCGAGCAATGGTCGTATCCGCGCAGCAATGTGCTGGGCACGCTTCGGATCGGTCGATCGCAGCGCACCCTTCATTTCAACGCCCACTATGACGTGGTTCCCGTCTCGGAAGGCTGGCGGCATGGCAGCGCATTCAGCGGGACCGAGGAGCGAGGCTGGGTCTATGGGCGCGGCACCTCCGACATGAAGGGCTCGATTGCCTCGCTTCTGCTCGCGTTGCGGGCGCTCCGCGCCACCGGCACGCGGCCCAATTTCAACGTCGAGGTGTCGTTCACCGCCGATGAGGAAACCGACTCCGCACTCGGGGCTCACTGGCTTGTGCAGCGTGCGCCAATCCGCCCTGATTTCGCCGTGGTGATGGAGGGTGGCGAGGCCAACCGCGTCTGCTGCGGACACAATGGCGTGGTCTGGCTGGAGGTCACGGTTCACGGTCGCGCCGCGCACGGGTCCACTCCGGAGCATGGGGTCAACGCACTTGAAAAAATGGCGGCGCTGGTGACGGCCCTGGACGGGTTCAAGAAGCGACTTCGTCGCCGGACCTTTGAGGCCCCGGATGGCAAGGTGATGGTGCCGACGCTCAATGTGGGCGGCGTCTTCACGCAGGGAAGCGGGGGCAAGATCAACACGGTGCCAGCCCTGGCGCGTTTCTCACTCGACCGCCGGGTGCTCGCCATCGAGTCCCTGGCGTCGGCGGAGCGGGAACTGCGCGGTTTTCTGCAGGCAACGGCGCGGTCGATCCCCGGGTGCCGGATCTCCGTGGCCAAGGTGTCCGAAAGCAAACCCTGCTTCAACCGTCCCGCCCATCCGTTCTTCGACGCGATGGCCGGCTGCGTGTCCCGGGTTCGCCGCCAGCCGGCCGAGTTCAGCGTCTCGACCGGTTTCAACGACATGCACTTCTTCTCCGAGCACCTGCGTGTTCCAACCCTTGGATACGGACCGGGCGGGCAGGCCTTTCACGCCGTGAACGAGCGGGCCAGCGTGCGCGAGCTGCTCGCGTGCGCCAAGATCTACACGGAGCTGATGACCACGTTCTCCGGCTGAACGGGCGGGGCCGGGAGGCATTTGTCCCGGGCCGGACGCGACGGCCACCGCGACACTTCCGGCCAATTCTAGCACGAAACCGCCTGCCTGCGGTTTCGACCTTGTTTTGCGGTCGAGGGCGCGGCACGGTGGGCCCTTCCCTCCATCCGCCATGAAGATCAACCAGACGATCACCCCACAGACGCTGCAGAAGAAAGTCACCCGCGTGTTTGAACTCGCCGGCCGCAAGATCCGCGCGATCGACGCGGCCTGGGACCCGGCCAAGGGCACGCCGGTGTTCACGGTCAAAGGCCAGTACACCTCCCGCGGATGGACCGAATGGACCCAGGGCTTCCAGTTTGGCATGGCGTTTTTGCAGTATGACGCGACGGGTGAGTCCGATTTCCTCGAACTTGGCCGCGCCAAGACGATCAAGCTGATGGCGTCGCATGTCTCGCATGTCGGCGTGCACGACCATGGCTTCAACAATGTATCGACCTACGGCAATCTGCGGAGGCTGCAGTTGGAGGGGAAGGTCCCCGCCAATCAGGACGAACTGAATTTTTGCGAGCTGGCCCTCAAGGTTTCCGGGGCGGTGCAGGCGGCGCGCTACGCCACCACCGCCGCCAAGGCGCCGTGGTCGCCCGTCGAGGGCGCGCCCGGCCTGGTGCCCGGAGGCTATATCTATTCCTTCAACGGACCGCAGTCCTTGTTTGCGGACACGATCCGCTCGATGCGTTCGCTGGCGGTGGGACATCAGCTGGGTCACGCGCTCATGGGTGAAGGCGACAAACCGATCAATCTGCTCCACCGGGCGATTGAGCACGCGGCGACGACGGCGCGGTACAATGTCTTCTTCGGACAGGGGCGCGACAGCTACGATGTGCGCGGACGCGTTGCCCACGAATCGATCTTCAACCGCAATGACGGACAGTTCCGCTGCTCGAGCACGCAGCAGGGGTATTCGCCGTTCACGACCTGGACGCGAGGTGCGGCCTGGATCATCTGCGGCTACGCCGAGCAGCTTGAGTTTCTTGATACGGTGTCGGGCACCGCGTTGGACGCGGTGGGCGGCCGTCGGGCGGTGACCGACCTCTTCCTCGAGACGGCCCGCGCGACCAGCGATTACTACATCGATGGTTATTCGGCGAAGGACGGAGTGCCGTACTGGGACAGTTCGGCGTTGCAGACACACCGGCTGGGCGACTTTGCGGCCCGTGCCGCCGACCCTTTCAATGATCACGAGCCGGTGGACAGTTCGGCCGCCGCGATCGCCGCCCAGGGCTTCATCCGCCTCGGACTCTGGCTGCAGGGCAAGGGGCAAAAGGCCGCCGGGAAGAAGTACCTGCAGGCCGGGCTGACCGTGGCGAACACGCTCTTTGACGAGCCCTACCTTTCGACCGATTCCAAGCACCAGGGGCTGCTGCTGCACAGTGTGTATCATCGCCCCAACGGCTGGGACCATGTCCCGAAGGGTCGGAAAGTTCCCTGTGGCGAGTCCTCAATGTGGGGAGACTACCACACGATGGAGCTGGCGTTGCTCATCCAGCGCTTGAGCGCAGGAAAGTACTACACGTTCTTTTGACCGAACGCGGCGGGTTGCGGGGCTGCCCAGGCAGCTCCGAAGCGGGGCCGCTTTCTCGTCGGTCCGGGCGCAATCGTTTGATTGCCGGTTGAGGCCCGTCTGTGTTTTCTTGCCGGCTCACCGCCATGGCCGCACCGCTTCTCTATGAATCCCACGCGCACACGACGCTCTGCAAACACGCCACCGGCACCCCGGTCGAGTATGCAGAAGTCGCGGAGGCACGAGGACTGCGGGGCATTGTCTTCACCTGCCACTGTCCCCTTCCGGACGGACACTCATTCCAGTTCCGGATGGCCCCGGAGCAGTTCGAGGACTACGTGGCCCTGATTGGCGAGGCCCGGACCCGGATGGCGGGACGGGTGGATGTGCGGGTGGGACTGGAGAGCGACTACTTTCCCGGTGTGGAGCCGTGGCTGGAGCAATTGCATGCGCGCGTGCCGCTGCATCACGTACTCGGTTCCGTTCACATGCAAATGGCGCCTTACCGGGCGATGTACTACAAGGGCGATGCATTTGCGTATCAACAGGTGTACTTCGATCACCTGGCGCAGGCGGCGGAGTCGGGACTGTTCGACACCCTGGCGCACCCGGATCTGGTCAAGAACGAGGCGCCGGCCTTGTGGGATTTCAACCGTATCCGCCCCTTCATCGAGCGCGCGCTCGATCGGATTGCGGCCACCGGCGTCGCGATGGAGTTGAACACGAGCGGCCTGCAAAAGGCGTTGCCGGAGATGAATCCGGGGCCGTCCATGTTGCGCCTCATGGCCGACCGAGGTATTCCCGTGGTGATGGGAGCGGACGCTCACCGCTCAGATCGGGTGGGAGATCGCTTCGCCGATGCCCTGGTGATGCTGCGGGAGGCTGGATACCGGGAGGTTCACTACTTTCTCGATCGACGGCGTCAGACCGTACCCATCGCGGATGCCTTGCTCTCGCTGACCTGACCCCACGTCGTTTCCCCTGCGCATGAATGTCGAACGGTCGGTGGACTTTCTATCCGATTGGGGCAGTGCGCATTGACGAGAATGACCAACAGGCGTGTCGGCGTGGAATCGTGATGCGGTGCATTAGCTCGGCGACTTCCCCGGTTGGGGAGGGCCACCCGGGTTGCACCTGACTGACTTGCGCATAGGCTCCCCTTGCCCCACCCCCCCC
>JAEUGZ010000575.1 GCA_016794725.1 Opitutaceae bacterium
AACCTGATCTGTTTCGTGACTGCAATGCTGGTGATCCCCCGCATCTTTCCGTTTTGATGAAGGCAGGGGCCTCAAAAATAGGTGGCGCGGTCCGACGGGATGGCTCGCACACCGGAGTGGCCAGATCAATCGTCAGACCGCGCTCAGATACCGAGTACAACGACACAGTCAGGATTTTCCTTAGATGGAAACTGGCGCAATATCACAAGCCACGCCTACTCAGCCACAAGCGAGCGGGCGATCATAGCCGCGTGGACTCGGATTTCCGGTACCGCGGTACTCTCCCAGAGTGTGCCCTTCAGCGGCGCCCCAAGGTGTTGAGCCACGGCAGCGGACCGCCCCGGTAGCGGAAGACCTCGCCACTCGGCATAGCGTGAATGCCCAAAGCGAGCGGATCGTAATCAATCAAACCGTGCGCCAGGAGATTGATGAGCAAAGGATGCTGGTATTTTGAAGAGTCAGAGCGTGGGCCAGTGCAGGTGATCACCTTGGCAACCCGGACGACGGGTCGCTCGTCCTTCCCACGCAGAGGTACGACCGCGTCGACGGCAGCACCCTCGTGTCTACAAGGGTCTCCTGCCGGACGGCGATGAGCATAGTGTTGGCGAGGGCGCAAACACGCTCGATCGTGGGGTCCGGGCGCCCCACACCGCACTGCGGTGAAGCAGATAGGCGGTGCGCCATCAAAGGGCTAGCGAGGACGTCGCGACGGGATGGCGAAGAGGACGGATTGGAAAGCCCATCGTGATCGGACGGGCTCTCCCACTTCGCGAATCAGGCCGGGGCGAGCAGGTCGTCCAGACCATCACTCTCCGCGCTGATGTCGGCGAAGAGCCAGGTGGAGAGGTAACGCTCGCTGCTGGACGGAATGATCACGACGATCTGTTTCCCTTGGTTCTCGGGACGCTTGGAGAGCTGAATCGCTGCCCACACCGCGGCTCCCGACGAGATGCCAATCGGAATTCCATCGAGGGTGTTCACCTGCTTGGAGATCGGACCCGAATCAGCCTCTTTCACTCGAATGACCTCATCGTAGACCTTGGTGTTGAGCACCGCCGGAACGAACCCAGCCCCGATTCCCTGCAATTTATGCGGTCCTGGAGTGCCCCCCGAAAGCACCGGGGAAGCATCGGGCTCGACCGCGACAATTTTCACAGTCGGCTTCTTTGCTTTGAGGACATCACCCACACCCGTAATGGTACCACCCGTACCGATCCCCGAAACCACAATGTCCACCTTGCCGTCCGTATCACGCCAGATTTCCTCCGCTGTCGTGCGTCGATGAACTGCAGGATTGGAGGGGTTGGTGAACTGTTGCAGGATCACGCTGTTCGGGATCTTCGTCTGTAATTCCTCGGCCTTGGCAATCGCTCCCTTCATGCCCTTCGGGCCTTCCGTAAGAACCACCCGTGCCCCGAGAATCTTCAGGAGCTTGCGGCGCTCAAGTGACATGGTTTCGGGCATGGTCAGCACCAGTTTCAGGCCCTTGGCCGCCGCCACGAAGGCCAGGGCAATGCCCGTGTTTCCTGAAGTCGGTTCGATCAGCACGGTCTTGGAGTTAATCTTGCCCGAATCGAGCGCATCCTGGATCATGGCGTAACCGATACGATCCTTGACGCTCGACAAGGGATTGAAGAACTCAAGCTTCAGCAGGATCTCGGTCAGGGCGCCATGCGCCGCCGCCGTTCGATTGAGCCGTACGAGGGGGGTATTTCCGATTGTCTCGGTGATGTCGTTGTGGATTTTTGCCATAGGAGTGGAGGAGAAAGGGATTGGGGATTAGATGGCATAGTCGTCCGCGAAGGTCCGGCTCCGCCGCAAACGCAGCAGGACCGTATCTTGCACCGATACACCAAGCGATTCCAGATACTGACGCGGAAGCTCCGCCTCGATCAACTCTTCATCGATCCCGCGTACGCACACGACCCGGGCCACGGATCCGGCGGTGTGCAGCGAACGAATGACCGCCACCTCCCCCGGCATCCCGACATGAAAGCGATGGAGCTCAATATCATGGGGCCGTACATAGGCGATCGTGCCGTCGTCAGATCGGGCAATGTCCCCCGCTCCATCCAGTCCGCGGATTGGCAGTCGAATCCGGTTCACGTTACCAAGAAACTGGTACACAAACGGCGACGCTGGATGATCGTAAACATGCTGGGGCGTCCCGACCTGCTCCACCCGGGCCTGATTCATGATGACCACCTCATCGGCAATCTCCAGAGCTTCCTCCTGGTCGTGGGTGACAAACACCGTGGTCAGGTGTATTTCGTCATGCAGTCGGCGGATCCACTTGCGCAACTCCTTCCGCACCTTGGCGTCCAGAGCCCCAAACGGCTCATCCAATAGCAGAACCTTGGGCTCCACTGCGAGCGCTCGTGCAAGGGCGACCCGCTGGCGCTGTCCACCCGAAAGCTGGCTCGGAAACCGCTCTTCGAGCCCTTCCAGCTGCACTAGCTTCAAGAGTGACGCGACTCGGGCGTTGATCGCACTTCGGTCGGGCCTCTCCCGCTTCGGACGCACATCCAGGCCAAAAGCAATGTTGTCACGCACCGTCATGTGCCGAAAAAGCGCATAATGCTGGAACACAAATCCCACTCGCCGCTTTCCAGCCCGGACCGCTGTCACATCCTCACCGTGAAATGAAATGTTGCCACTTCCCGTATCCGCAAACTCCAATCCAGCCATGATGCGCAGCAGCGTGGTCTTGCCCGAACCCGAAGGCCCCAGGAGCGCGACCAGTTTGCCCGAAGGGACACTTAGGCTGACATCGTTCAGGGCGGTGTAGGCGCCGAACGTCTTGGTGATGTTTTTGGCTTCGATGCTCATGTCCTGATTCAAGTGCCCCCCTGCAATGACCTCGCATGACGCCACTCGATCATGCTCTTGAGCACGAGAGTGACCAGGGCAAGCAGAGCGAGAAGCGAGGCAACGGCAAACGCCGCCACGGAGTTGAATTCGTTGTGGAGTATCTCGACGTGCAGCGGCATGGTATTGGTTTCACCCCGGATGTGGCCACTGACCACCGAAACCGCCCCAAACTCACCCATGGCCCGAGCGTTGCAGAGGATGATACCGTAAAAGAGTCCCCACTTGATGTTGGGCAGGGTCACCCGCCAGAATGTCTGCCAGCCATTGGCTCCCAAGGTCAGGGCGGCATGTTCCTCATCGGTCCCCTGACTTTGCATGAGGGGTATTAACTCACGAGCCACAAAGGGAAATGTCACGAAAACCGTGGCGAGAACAATGCCAGGCACGGCAAAGATGACTTTTAGGTCGTGCTCCTGCAGCCAGGGACCCAGCCAGCCCTGCAATCCAAAAACCAGAACGTAGAGCAGACCGGAAATGACGGGGGACACGGCGAAGGGCAGATCAATCAAAGTGATCAGGAGGCTCTTTCCGGGAAACTTGAACTTGGCCACACACCAGGCCGCGGCCACTCCAAATACGAGGTTGCAGGGCACTGCGATCGCCGCGACCAGCAGCGTAAGCTTGATGGCCGACCAAGCATCGGCGTCGACAAAGGCCGCAAAATAGGCGCCCACGCCTCGACGCAGGGCCTCGGCAAATACTGCGGCGAGCGGCAGGACAAGGAAGAAGCCGAGAAAAACCAGAGCGATACCCGTCAGGACCCACCGGACCCAGGCGGGATCCTGGGTTGCCCGCCGCGCAGGAGGTGCAGCGGTACGCCGCGAAGTCAGGGATTGGGGGATTGCCGATGCCATGGTACTGAGGGACCCGAGGTTGCTTCTAGATACGGTGGTGACGACGACTCCATCGCTGAAGCAGGTTGATGAAGAGCAGGAGAATGAATGAGACCACCAGCATCACCACGGCAATCGCGGTCGCCCCGCGGTAGTCATACTGTTCAAGTTTCGTGATGATCAGCAGCGGAGTGATCTCGGTGCGCATGGGCATGTTACCCGAGATGAAGACGACCGATCCGTATTCCCCCAAGGCCCGGGCAAACGCCATCGCAAAGCCGGTGAGGAGAGGAGGAAAAAGATCCGGAAGTATCACGCGGCGAATGGTCTGCCAGCGACTGGCCCCGAGGGTGTACGATGCTTCCTCGAGTTCAGGCTCCAGCTCCTCAATCACCGGCTGCAACGTTCGCACCACGAATGGCAGCCCGATGAACGTCAAGGCAATGAACACTCCGATCTGCGAGAAGGCGAGCTTGATACCGTACGGCTCCACCCACTGCCCCACCCAACCGTTCTTTGAGTAGATTGCCGCCAATGCAATTCCCGCAACGGCAGTCGGCAGTGCGAAGGGCAGGTCCACCAACGCATCGACAATCTTGCGACCGGGAAACGAATAGCGCACGAGCACCCAGGCGACCACGAGTCCGAATACACAATTGACGAGCGCCGCAAGAAACGACGCCCCAAAACTCAAGCGGTAGGATGCCAGTACGCGGGGCGACGCCACCGCGTCAACAAACGCACTCCAGCTCATTCCCGCCGTCTTGAGAAAAGCTGCTGACAGGGGAATGACGACAATCAATCCCAGGTAGGTCAGGGTAAAGCCGAGCGAGAGATTGAAACCCGGGATGACGGAACGTTCTGAACGAGCAGACATGGAATGCAGGCGGGGTAATGGGAGAAGCTAGAAAAACTCGGCGTGAGAAACCAATCTCCGATACTCATCCAGAATGGTGTGAAGCGCCGCCACGGCAGCATCCACTTGCAGTTCAATCGGCGCCAGCGCAGGTGTCTCGAAAATGAGATCAAATGGCCGCGGCGCCTGCTCGGGTGGCGCGCTCAAGACCCCGGTGAAACAGTCGCGGATCACTCCACGTTCGGCTCGAAAGCCGTCGATGACGGGTCCGTGATTGCGAGGGATCACCTGATCCGCCGCGTGCAGGGCGGGCAGCAGCAGGGCCTCATTCAATGTCCGGCCATGGGCATATCCGTAGCACCCCTCACTGGTATCATCGGCGTGGAGCGTAATCAGGCCATGGAACTGCCGGAGTCGCAGCTCCTTTTCCAGGATCATGACTTCGGGCTCGGTGGACGACCGCCAAAATTCCCGATTCAAGTCTTTGCCTGACGCGTTTTCGCGGGTACCCACCTTCACACCCACAGGATTGCAGACCGGACACACCGTGAGTTCGTATCCGTCAACTGCGAGCGGGTCGCGCGACAGCTCGACGAGCAGGCGCAGCAAGGCCGCGCATCCGGCCGGTTCGTCTCCATGCAGTCCGGCAAACAGCCCAATCCGGATCGGTTCCGGCGCGGAGCGGACGTCGCGAGACAAGCGAAAGGCGTGAATCGCGTGATCCTGATCCCGCGCACGGAATACCCCGAGCGTTTCAGTCGGCACCTCTGCCTCCTCCCACACTCCCGATACCGGCGCACAGGAGGCCAGAACATCCCGGTAAAGTGCACCGGGACATCGAGCTGCGGCTGCGGTGGAAGAAAACATATCCATCATGCTCAGAGATGCTGGCCATAGGCCTGATGGCCACGATGTCGGACGATGAACCGGGTAAGGATCGACCCCACGGCCACCTGCGCCTCCTCCTCGGACCAAGCAACGGGCAGCGAGATCGTCAATTCGAACGGCCGAATCGTAAGATCCTGGGCCACCGACAAGGGGCCACTCTGCGGCGCAGAGGCAGCCGCCGCTTCGAACACCACTGGCCAGGGATGAAAGTCGTCGGATGAGATCAACTCAACGCCGGAGGCCGACGACGACTCATCGTCGTAGCCGCGCAATTGCACCACCACCACGTCGCGATCACGGATCCGCGTCTCGATTCTGACATAACCATGGTAGCTCTGCAATCGGGCGTCCTTCTCCAGCAACTCAAGTTCAGGCGGACCACCCACCGACCACGATTGAAGAGCAAGCTCTCGATCCGCCACCCCGGCAAAAAAACCAAGCGCATCAAGAAGGGGAAAAAACGAAAGGCTCAACCCCTGCCCCAGCTCCGGCTCGAGGGCCAGACGTTCCACCAAGTGCAGCAAGGCCTGCGTGCCCCGGACATCCTGGGGGTCCTCGCCGGCGAGGAAGGCGAGCCTCAATGACTCATTCGACGTGTGAGGACCAAAATAAATAAAGCGTGGGAGATGATAGTGACGGGATTGGTGATAGAAAGGACCCAGCGGTGATCCAAATACATAGGCGGAACGCTGCACCAACTCATACAGATCGTGAAATCGCTCCGCCAGCACCTGACGGCGGCGAAACGCCGTCGTAGTCGTTGGTGACGCGATTCGGGAGGCGTCGGCCGAAAAGAGTCGAGGGGGGCTCATAGGAACTTTCGTTCGGATTGATCCGGAGGCGGAGGCCGAGGGCGACCCCGCTACTCCGGCTTCCCAGTTCACTGTTTCAGGTAGATTTGATCGAAGGTCGCGCCGTCGGCAAAGTGCTCGACTTGAGCGCGGGCCCAGCCACCGAACGCCTGCTCAATCGTAAACAACTCAACCTTGACGAACTGAGGACCATATTTGGCGGCAGCAGCCGGCGAGGTCGGACGGTAGAAATGCTTGCCCGCGAGATCCTGCCCTTCCTCCGAATAGAGGTACTCCAGGTAGGCCCGGGCGATTGCTTCGGTCCCCTTCTTTTTCACCACCTTGTCAACGACGGTGACCGGTGGTTCCGCGAGGATGGAGAGCGAGGGGACCACGATCTCGAAACTGCCAGCGCCAAACTCCTTTACGGCCAGGAATGCTTCGTTCTCCCAGGAGAGAAACACGTCTCCGATGGCACGCTGCACAAAGGTCGTGGTCGATCCGCGGGCTCCGGAATCCAGGACCGGCACGTTACGATAGACTTTCTGGACAAACTCCTTGGCCGCCCCATCAGAGCCATACTTGCGGCGTGCGAACTCCCATGCCGCCAGATAATTCCACCGGGCTCCACCGGAGGTCTTGGGATTGGGCGTGATGATCGAGACCCCGGGTTTTACCAGGTCATCCCAATCCTTGATCTTCAGCGGGTTTCCCTTCCGGACCAGGAACACGATCGTTGAGGTATAGGGCGAGGAATTGAGGGGAAGACGTTTCTGCCAATCCTTGGGAATCAACTTTGCATTGTCGTGAATGGCATCGATGTCACCCGCCAGCGCGAGCGTGACGATATCCGCCGCCAAGCCATCGATCACCGATCTGGCCTGACGCCCGGAGCCACCATGTGACTGCTTGATTTGAACGGTATCGCCGTGGGTGGTCTTCCAATGCCTCGCAAACGCGGCATTAAATTCGGCGTAAAACTCACGCGTTGGATCATAGGAGACATTGAGCAGTTCAATGTCCTTGGCCTGCGCAAATCCGGCAAGGATCAGTGTCACGGTCAAAGCGAGTAGAAATTGAATTCGTTTCATGGAGACTGAAATTGGGTGTTTGCGTATTGTGACGGATGGTTTGTGCCTGCTGACTAGTAGCGAAGCTGGACGCGAGTAAGGATCGCGTTCTCGTCTTCTCGGGTCACCGTTCCGGATACACCACCGGAAAAGTCGGTGTGTTCAAAATTGAATGAGGCTTTCACATTGCGATTGAGGTACCAATTGACGCCGAGGGTGGAGCCCTTGGCGGTTGAAGCCGAGGTGGCAAGGTTGGCGAAGAGCGGAAATGCTTCGTCTTCGACGTCCAGGACCCCGTATCGGGCCGCAACTTCCCATGCACCCCAAGTGCCGTCTTTCCAGCTGAACACAGTCTTGGGCGTCACTCCGCGGTAGGAGGCGTCCTCACCAGTCAAAACAAAGTGTGCGGCAACGTACCAACCGGTGCTGGTGATGTCGCGCACCGCCGTGCCAGCCCCATTGGATAGGCCCTGCTTGGAGGAGATCCACGAGCCAATCAGGCCGATCGGTCCCCGATAGAAGTGGGCCTGGGGTTCGATGCGCGTGTGTCCCCCGGCATTGACCACGGTGCTGCGCCAGCTGAAAAACGTCTGCTGGGAATTGGTTCGGTAGCTGTTGGGACTTCCCGACGTCTTGTCACCATAACTCACAGCCAGACCGAGACCCAGGCCTTGGAGGGGCGAGTCGATGTCGTTTTTGAACGGATGCGCAAAGAGACGCGCGGCCACTTCCTTCGCATCATCGGTGTCCGTCACAGTGGAGTCATTGTCACGGGCACCATTCAACCAGCCGAGCTGGTAGCTGAGGGTGCCCTCAAGCACATCACCATAAATCTGCACCCCTAAGTCACGATTGGCAGCCAGGCTGGTGGGATATGAACGCTCAAGAAAAAGCAGATCCGTCTGCGACACCAAACGCTCCAGATCGAACGGCGCCTTGGTTTTTCCAACCAGGACATTGAACGAGGGGCCGTGCTGGTAGGTGACATAGGCATCCAGTAGATTGAAGGTCGCCGGTGCAAAATCAGGCATGACGCGGAAACCGAATTTCTCCCCCAGGGTTCCTTCAAAGCTGGGGCGAAGGCGTCGAATCAAGAACGTGTCATTGCCGGCCACGTTGTCACCGATGAAGAACCGGGCATCCGCCTGCAAATTTGCCCGGATGCGGAGCTGGAACTTCTTGTCCGGTGATGTCAGGGAGAAGCCGGAAGCGCTCGCTGCCACGACCGGCGTGGTCTTGGCGGCCGCCTCGGCGGTTTCGTCCTTCAACTCTTGTTTGCGTTCCAACACGCGGAGTTTTTGGTCCAGTTGGCGGATCTGTTCGCGGAGCAGGCGCAGTTCATCATCCCTCGCGTCTTGCGAGAGTCCGAGCGACGGGGTAACCGCCAGGCCCGCGAGTGTCGCGATCCAGCGCAGACGGAATGTATCTGAAATCATGATAAGGTGTGGTCATGGCAGGTTCTCCAGATGACTGGTCGGACGTACGAGGATTGGGTTGGGCAGGGACGACAGAGGCCGCCGGCGCATGCCGGTGGGCCGAAAGGGGCGGAAAAGGAGCCGGCGCCTCAAGGCGCCGACTCACGGGAGCCAGGCAGACGGGTGCGCTCGGTTCGTTCGATCTGCGTCACGCGTGCGTCGTGCACCACGATCTGAACGACTCCGTAGCGGAGCGAATCAACCTTCTGGCGCACGATCTCAAGCCATTCGGGGATGGCATCAGGCGTGGATTTGGATTCGGAGGCAGCACTCATGGGTCAAGCGGCACGCGACCCGCTAGATCGCGTAGTCGGAAAAGAGGTTGTTGATCAGACCCTCCACCGGTTCGAGCCGTGCGGAAGGAGGTTGGACAAGAGCGACGACGGTTGCCGTCCGATGGGACGTTCTCGCGGATTGGCTGAAGGGCAGAGGCACCCCGTCACGACGCATCTTCCGCAAAGTGACCTCGACGACATCTGCGAGAGAGTAGCGATCAAGGATCCCCGCAATGGCATTGCGAACATCAAGCATCAGCATTCGCAGCCCGCAGTGTACTTCGTCCGGGCAGCTGCACGGCTCGTAGGCCGTTTGCGAAACACAACCGATCGGAGCGAGAGGCCCGTCGATCAAGCGCACCACCTGGCCCATGGTTATCTGGTTCGCCGGCCGGGCCAGACGATAACCGCCGAACTTCCCACGCTGGCTTTGTATAAAGCCGCCCTCCTTCAAGTGCTGCATCACCTGTTCAAGAAACTTGATGGGGAGTTTCTCCTTCTCCGCAATTTCAGTCACCTGCAGCAAGCTGCGACCGACCTCGGAACCGATTCCCAGATCGATCAATGCCCGAAGGGCATATTCGCCTTTCTTGGAAAGCTTCATGTTGATCGATCTAAAGTAGATTAACCTAGTATGATTTAATGCAATAGTTTTCTTTGCATTTTACTAATGATTAAGTCAACTCGTTGAACTAAAGCCGAATACGAAGCCCGTCGTAAGCCAGCGCGACCCCATCTGGCAACACCGCACAGGTAGCTTCATGCTCAAGAAAGTGGGTCATGTGAGTCAGAAGGGTGACCGGTGCACCGACCGCACGGGCGGCGGCGAGGGCCTCTTCGATGTTCATGTGAGAGGGATGCGGTTCGGGGCGGAGCCCATCCAACACCACGAGATCAGACCCAATCGCCATGCTGACCGCTTCCTGAGGAAGTCGTTTGCAGTCAGTATAGTACGAGAATTTCTTGCCCGAGCTTCGCTCTGTGAAAACGAGCCCGAGAGTATTGAGTCCTCCATGGGGAAGAAGCGTCGATTCAATCGTGCCTTGGGGCAGTTCGAGCACCGTTGGCATCTGCTGCAGTTTAAATGCTGCATAGCCGCGAACGATCGGCCGTTCCATGATGGCATAGGGGAACATAGACAGCACGCGACCCATGCCCTCGTCGGTCGAATAAACGGTCAGTGCATTTCCACCCAACAGGTCACAGAAACGCCGCAGATCATCCATTCCGGTAATGTGGTCCGCATGTCCGTGCGTGAGGATAAAGAGGTCGATCCAATCAATCCGATTCCTGAGGCACTGCAGTCGAAACTCGGGAGCGGCATCCACCTGAATGTGGAGGCCGTCCATGACGACGTGAATCGATGCGCGGGTCCGGTGATTACGAGGGTCACTCGAGGTGCACACGGCACAATCACAGGCAATCATGGGAACACCCTGAGAAGTCCCGGTGCCGAGGAAAATGACGTCCATAAGAGCGGGGCGATCGTCAATTCCCCCCCCAAAAAGCGCAAAGCGGAAATTTTTCGGCTGCTCTTCCACAACCAGCTGCACCTGCCGCTTCCCTGCCCAAGCATTGGGGAAACTAAAAAGCCGGCACCCGAAGGTGCCGGCCTGAGTGATTCGAACGATGGGAAGGACGCTCAGTAGTCCATGCCGCCGCCGTGCGGAGGATGGGCGGCCGCAGCTTCCTTCTTTTCGGGAACGTCCGTGATGATCGCTTCCGTGGTCAGCAGGAGGCCGGCAATGGAAGCGGCGTTCTGCAGCGCGGTGCGCGTCACCTTGGTCGGATCCACCACGCCAGCCTTCACCAGGTCTTCAAAGGCGCCGGTGGCGACGTTGTAGCCCTGATTGCCCTTGCTGGAGATGACCTGCTGGACAACGACCGCACCTTCAACTCCCGCATTGAAGCAGAGCTGCTTCAAGGGGGATTCGATGGCACGACGAACGATCTGAGCGCCGAGCTTCTCGTCGCCCTCAAGGGTTGCGGTCAGCGCATCCACGGCTTTCGCCGTGCGGATGAGCGCCACACCACCACCGGAGACGATCCCCTCTTCCACCGCGGCGCGAGTCGCGTGGAGAGCGTCTTCGACGCGCATCTTCTTTTCCTTCATTTCGGACTCGGTGGCGGCACCAACGTTGATGACAGCCACGCCGCCCGCCAGCTTGGCGAGGCGT
>JAEUGZ010000019.1 GCA_016794725.1 Opitutaceae bacterium
CTACGGATCTTCCTTCAGCCGGGCGATGGAGCTTCGCTGTCGCGGGGAGCGGCGGCTCTTTGTTTCGGGAACGGCGAGTATCGCCCTCTCGGGAGAGTCGATCTGGCAGGGAAACATCGAGCGGCAGATTGATCGCACGATGGAGGTGATTGCCGCCATGCTGTCGGCGCGGGACTTCGGCTGGGCCGACGTCGACCGGGCCACCGCCTACTTCAAAAGCGCGACTGACTATCCCCATTGGGTGAAATGGCTGGAGCGCCATGACCTGACGGAGCTGCCTTGTGTTGCGGTGGAGGGGACGGTCTGTCGTGACGATCTGCTGTTCGAGCTGGAGGTCGACGCCGCGGCGCCGTCGATTGGATTTTAGATACGGAGGGAGGCGGTTCCCGCCTGACGTCCTCCTGTCATCGCAGGCGGCGCTCCCGTGGCTGTTTCGCTCCGGAGTGCTCGACGGAAAAGCGAACGATCCGGCGTTGTGGAGCGAGGACCGCACCCGCGGCGTTGACGGAGCAACGCCCTCCAGGGATGAACCCTGCGGGTGGCGGGTGAACTGCGACCTGCGGTCGCCGGTTGTCACCCACTCCATGCCACCGAAGGTCACACCCCTGGAGGGCGCTGCTCCCTCGGCGCCGGTTGTGCTCCGCCTGTCATTTCCAGCCGCCTACATTATGTGAGCGCTCGTGGGTCGCCGACCCTGCGGTTTCTGGATTTGCGGGGCGGGAGCAAGACGATTGGCGGAGGCGGGACCGGATGGTCCCGACGCGGCCTCGACGAGGCCACCTCCAACGGGAGGGAAAAAGATTTAGTTGGAGGTGGGGTCGCCGACCCCGCGGGGATTGGCGTCGCGTACAGATATCGGTCATCGGAGGCGGGACCGGATGGTCCCGACGCGTCCTCGACGAGGCCACCTCCAGCGGGAGCGATACCGATTCGGTTGGAGGCTTCTCTTTTCGGTTATGGAGTTCCCGCCGGCACGGCGTCGGCAAGCACAAGCACCAGTTTTCCCTCTTCGCAGACCAATCGGGCGTGGAGCTTGTCAGCGGCCTCGTCCAGCGCGGCGCGCAGCATCACCACCGGATCGCGGCTGACGGTGAGTCGGCGCATGAGCCCGTCGCCTTTGACTGTGCCGAGCGTGAGCGTGACCTTGAGGCCCCGGCGTTTGGCGGAGAACTTGCGTCCATCGGGCAGCGTGATGCCGGCCTTGAGTGGTTTGAGGTAAGCGTCCACGTAGTGAACACCGACGCCGGAGCGATCATTCTTTTCCGGACGCAGCATGTCGGTGGCGGAGGCGTTTTCAGGAGCGAGTTCGATCTTCATGGGGAAAGGGAGGGTGGAACGAGCGGCGCGGCTGCGGTGGCAAGGGCGAAGTGCAGCGTTTCCAGCACCGCCTGCCATTTGTGGGCGCGGCTGGCTGGGGCGCACAGGCAACCGGCGGGAGAGCGGGCGGGACGCCAGACCAGGACGGCGTCGAGGGGCTGGCCGAGCAGCGGTGCCTCCTCGAAGAGCCGCGCCGCCTGGCCTGCATCCTCCTGCCAGCAGCACATGCGCTGGTGGCCCTCGTCGAAGGGCACTGGGCGGCACTGGTGCCCGGTGATGATCCGTTGCGCGGAGGAATCGAGGCGCAGGTGGTAGTCGAGCTGAAAGGGAACGTTGCCACAGGTGCTGCCCTCGAACCGGAAGCGCGCCGCCACACTGCCATCGGCTCCGGTCTCGATGTTCAGGTTCTCGCGCGACCAGCGGCGCAGCGCCCGCTCCGGGAAGACGTAGGGCGAGGGTGAAGCGGGAAGGGTCGAACTCATGGCATCGGGGCCTTGTCACTCCCTCGCGCGGGACAGACCGCGAGTTGCGATTTTTTGGGCTTGAGCATGCCGGAGGTCATCACCTCGAGCGGACCCGGAAGGGGAAGGGTACCCTGCAGCGAGGCGAGTAGCGGTCGGTTGTCGTCGATCGACCAGCCAGGGTAACCGGGGCAGCGATGGATCCGCGCGCCCGCCAGCCGCCGTGCTTCCGCCAACAAGGACTCGACCGCCGCCGAGGCGTAGCATTCCAGGAAGAAGTAGCGGTCCGGTTCGCCCGCCTCCCAACGGGCCGCGGCCTCGGCTTCGGCTTCCGCACCGGCGCTGGCCGCGATCAGCAGGAAGTCCGTTTCGTCCGGAAACTGCCCGGAGAGGCGGGGGGCAAGCGCCGCTTCCGCCGCCGTCACCACGAGCCACGGGCGGGCATGCTCCGCAAACCAGGAGCGCGCCCAGGCGGCGTTCTCGGCCAGCGGACCTTCAAAAGTGCGCCGCGGCGGAAAACGCAGAAAGCGCTTGTAGTCGCGGTCGCTGACCTTCGGGTGGGTGAGGCTGCAGTGCGGGAACATGGTCATGTCTGCCCCACCTCCTCGGTGTTCACTTCGCGGAATTGGCAGCCGTGCACGAAGTGATCAAAGAATCCGGGATCCGTCTCCAGCTCCACATGACGGATACGTGTTACCAGGTCCTCCAGGTGCCGGCGCCGCGAGACCGAAAGCAGGGCGATGCAGGCGCCCTCGATGGCGGCGTTGCCGATTTGGATGATTTTTTCGTCCGGCAGATTGGGAATGAGGCCGATCCGGCGGGCGGCGCCGATGTCCAGGTGCCTCCCAAACCCTCCGGCGAGGTAGAACCGATCCAGCTGGTCGAGCCGGAGGCCGTAGGTTCTGGCCACGGTGAGGAGACCGGCGACATTGGCCCCTTTGGCCTGGGCCAGTTCGTTGATGTCACTCTCATACAGCCGGATTCCAGTTTCTTCATGGACGGTGAACGAATCCGAGCCGTCTACAAAACGGCCAAAGGCGTTCATCCGCCCCGTGCGCAGGAGTTCGCCCAGCAAGTCGATCAGCCCGGATCCGCAGAGACCCTCGGGTGTCATCCCGCCGATGACACCGAGCCGGGGCGGGGCATCATCGGTGAGGGCGACCTTCTCGATCGCACCGTCGAGTCCAGGCATGCCATGACGGATCGCACGGCCTTCGAAGGCAGGACCGGCGGGGCAGGATGCGGCGAGGAGCAAATCCCGATTGCCCATGAACAGTTCGGTGTTGGTTCCGATGTCCATGATGGCCACTCGTTCCTGGCTCAGGTCCGGGCGAACCGCCAGCAGGCAGGCGGCGGCGTCGCCACCCACGTGTCCCCCCACAATGGGAAGTGCATAGACACGGGCTTCCGGGTGAACGGGGAGGTTGAGGTCCCGGGCCCGGCAGGTGACGGCGGTGGAGGCGCGCTGGCCGGTGCGGTAGGCGTGTTCGGTCCCTGACCAATAGGGTTTCTGACCGATGCTGCGCACATCCAGACCCAGGAAGAGATCGCGCATGGTGGAGTTTCCCACGACGACGATCTCATAGATGCTGCGCGGTGCGACGGGCAGCTGCCGGATCGCGCGCGAGAGATAGCCGATCAGTGTGCGCTGCAGGTGTTTTCCGGGATGGTCGGTATCGTACTGGATACGGGACATGACATCGCTCCCGCCGAAGCGCTGTGGGTTCTCGCAGGAGACACTGGCAGCGATCCGCCCGGTCTCGAGGTCGAGGACGCGTACGACCACGGTGGTCGTGCCCACGTCGATGGCCAATCCGTGAAGTGGTCCCTGGCTTCGGTCGATTTCACGACCATCGAGCAGGACACGATCGCCCGCGCGAGTGACCGCGGGATCCGGCTGTTCCAGTCGGGCCGCGGGCGGCAGATTGAGGGCGGTATCCTCCACGTGCATGCTGGCGCGCCGGAGGGTGTGACAGCGCACTTCGCCCTCGGAGGCGGCCAGACGGGCGCAACAGGAAAGCCGGAACCCCTGGTGAAGGTGCGCCTCTGGTTCCGTGCGCGGGGTGAGGAGGTCCATGCCGGAGACCACCTCGACCAGGCACTCGCGGCACTTGCCCTGCTTGCGGCAGGAGGAAGGGATCGGCTGGCCCAGCGACTCGCCGGCTTCGAAGAGCGACGCCGGCGCGGAGAACGAGCCCGTCCGCGAGTTGAGAGAGACGGTGACAGCCATGGCGGAACCTAGAGCCCGGGAACGGAGGCGTCATCCCCACGCGTGTGTACCGTGCCGTCAAAAATGACGCACTTTGCCTCCTGCAGTTCTGCCACGTCGGTCAGCACGCGGGTGAGCGTGAGAATGAAGCGGGCGGGGGCTCCAGGCGTAAGTGCACCGATTCGTTCGTCGAAGCCGAGCCGGTCGCCCGCCGCGCCCGTGGCACTGTGCAGGACGCGGGTTGCGCTCAGGCCGGCCCGTTGCATGAGGACCAACTCTTCCAGGAATCCCCAGCCGTGCCGGACCCCGTGGGAGCCCGAGTCGCTGCCTGCCACCACCCGGACGCCGAGTTCGGCCGCGCGCACCAGGCTGCGGGCGTGCCCTTCGACTATACGGCGCAGGTTGTCGCGAATCGTGTCGCTCCACCCCAATTCCTTCGCGTGATCGACCTGAAACTGAACCGGGGCAAACGTGGGCACCCAGGCGATGTTGAAATCGCGCATCCGTGACAGCTGGTCATCGTCGACAAAATAACCGTGCTCGATCGAGTCGACCCGCGCGGCGAGACAGTTCTCAACGCCGTCCCGGCCCGAGCAGTGCACCATGGTTTGTTTGCCCAACGCCCTCGAAGCCTGGACGAAGGCGGTCAGTTCACCGGCATCCATTTGCGGCTTGGCGGTGACCGCACCTTTTTCAAAATTGATGATCCCGGTGGCGAGGAGCTTGATGCGATGGGCGCCTTGGGCGACGCGGTTCTGCACCGTTGCGGCCGGAGTTCCGTGGTCCTCCATCGGCAAAGCCATGAATGATCCGTAACGACCCCGGTGGTGGATCGCCGCGCCGGGCGCGTCGAGGTAGGGCATGAACCCGCGGCGCGACGAGCGCCAGCGCGCCTGCAGGCTGAGGCCGATCTGGGCCTTGTCCCCGGCTTCCCGGACGGCGGCGATGCCGAGAGAAACGAGACGATTCAGCCGAGCCTCGGCCAGCGGAAGTAATTCGCTGGCGGGGCGGTTGAGGTGGTGCGCGCGCTTTTGCGGATCCATCTCCCCCCCCTCGAGGAAGAGGTGGGTGTGTGAGTCGATCAGTCCAGGGAGTAGGGTGTGATCGGGCAACCAGGCATCGGGCTGGGTCTGACTCGGTTTCAACAGTTCGGGGCGCGGAGGTGTGGTGCCGGCGTGCAGGATCTTGGTGCGGTCATACACGACGTGACCATCCCGCCAGATCGAGGCGTCCCGACCGCAGAAGAGTGTTCCAACGTGGACCCAGACCGGTCCGGTGTCGGGCGAGAGGGTGCGGGTCAGGGCTTCGAACGTACCCGAGGGTTTCATGCGCTGATGTAGTCACTACAGATGTCCATGACCTTCTCCGCCTGGCGGAAACCGGCGTCCTCGACGGACTCCCCGGCGGCGGCGCGCCCCGCCTGCAGGGCCGCGGCGAGGCGGTCCACCAGGGGATCCTCCGGCGGCAAGGGCAGGGAGTTTGCCTCCACGTTGGCCAGCGCGTAGTCGAGGCCGACACGGCTGGCGAGGGTGAGGTAGGCCCGCTCCAGCAGCGGCTTCACCGCCTTGGGCGTGCCCCAGGCAAAATTGGAAAGTCCGACGGAGAAATGCAGTCCGCGGAGGTGCGGATCGGCGGAGCAGAGCTGCATCGTATCCAAGCCGATGTTCACCAGGCCGTAGGTGTCGGCGCCGACGGGAGCGAGGCCCGGGTCGACGATGATGTCATCCAGTGTCCGCCCGGCGCGGGTGACGAGCAGGTCGACGAACCGTTTGATCGTCTCGTAGCTCATGGCCGGATCGAGACTCTGGCCGGTGCTGCCGTCCGGACGAAAGCACTCGGACGCCATGACGATGCAGCGCATGTCGTGCTCGCGGATGAGTTCGATCATCTCGTTCAGCTTCTGGCGGGAGGCGGCGAGCGAGTTGAAGAGGGGTTTGCCGCGGCATTTCGACCGGTCGAATGCCTTGAGGGCCACCTTGTGGTATTCGATGTTTGGATTGTCGAAGCTGATCGCAACGTCCGTCGCCGACTGGATGGCGGGGATGACAATCGGAAGAAAATCGAGCATCTCGGCCACCCGGACCGAGACCTTTTGCGTGCCGTCGACGTTCAGATTGACGATGTCCGCGCCGGCGTCGGACTGGAGTTTTGCGAGGTGCTGATAGCCGGTGACGTCACGCGCTTCCCAGGCCTTGCGGGCACGGGCGTAGGCGTTGTTGATCAGTTCACCGATGATGTGAATTCGGGGCGCTTGACTCATGGAAGGGGTGGAGGAACAGGAGGAACCGGGATGGACGCAGAAGGGGAGGGGCCGGAGGAGGGCTCGGGTGTGCCGCGGTCCGTCACTGGAATAGGGATGGCGGCGGGAGGGAGCGTGAGTGGCTTGCCGAGGTGGTCGCGGTGGTGCCAGGTGTTGGCCCAGCTTGAGGTGCCGCGCAGGTGCTGGTCCTGCAGCACGGGGGCGTGCGCGAGCAGGGAGTCGGACCTGCCCTCATACTTGGCCCGGTCGTAGGCGCGCGACCAGATGCAGTCGAAGTCGGCCACCTCGCACTTGCCGTCGCGCGTGCCTCCGCAGGGGCCGTTGCGTTGGTTCTTGGCGCAGGAGGACTCGGGACAAAGGAAGGCGATGTCGGGCAGCGAACAGTCGCCGCAGTCGCGACAACCGAACAGTGCCGCCTTGCCGGCGTGTTCGGCGAAGCGCATCCATCCTGGCCCCTGGAGCGGGTCGGCGGCCGAGGCGGTGAGACGCGCCCCGAGGGACCAGAGTCTTCGTCCCTCCTCGAACATCAGTCCGTGGACAAACTTGGAGAAACGGTAGCTGAAGGTGACGTGACGCGAGGACGGGCGCCGTCCTGCTTCCGGGAGGAGGCTGGGATTGAGCCGTGCCGGGTCGGCCAGTCCGGTGGCAGGATCCTCGGCGTAGTGGAAAAACTCCTGCGGCCGAGAAAAGCGGATCTCGCGGGCAAATTCCTGCCAGGCTCCAGGTGCGAAGCCGCGTTCGATCTCGAGGATGCGATTGACGTCGCTGATGGCATGCACTCCGCCAAGGTACGCTCCCCGATAGCCCAGTCCCCGGTAGATCGCGAGCTGCCGGGCGGCGAGGTCGAGGAAGAAAGCCTTGCCGCGATCGGGGGTGGCCTCGTGGCGAGCGCAAAGGGCGGCCAGCTCGTCGGAGATGACGATGCCGGGGATTTTCTGGGCGCGGAACAGCTTGGCCACGCTGGGATTCAGAACGTAGACATTTCCGATCA
>JAEUGZ010000047.1 GCA_016794725.1 Opitutaceae bacterium
ACACGCTGGCTGAAATCAGCCTGGTAATGCTCAACGAAGTTCACCGGATGCATGACGGTGTCGAAGGCATGGCCCGCGAGCAAACGCAGCGCGGCCGCCGGGGAATGGGAGGAAAACCCAAGCCACCGGACTTTACCCTCCTTGCGCGCCTCCAGGAGGGCCTCCAGCGCCCCACCGGGACCGAGTGCCTCCAGAGCCTCCTCCTCGGTGGTGACCGCGTGCAATTGATACACATCAAAATAGTCGGTGTTCAGCCGCTTGAGTGACCGCTCCAGCTCCTGCCGCGCGCCCGCGGCATCGCGCCGCTTGGTCTTGCACGCGAGCTGAAGTCGGTCCCGCGGGACCCCTTCCAGAAACCGGCCCAGTCGGATCTCCGACTCCCCGCTCCGTCCATAGGAAGGCGCCACGTCGAAATAATTACATCCATGCTCCAGGCTCCAAGCCACCACCGCGCGCCCTTCGGTCTCCGTCGCGTGGCTGAGCGCGAGTCCCGGAAACCCCACCACTGGAACACTTAGTCCGGTTCGGCCGAGACGGCGGCGAGGCAGGCCGCTGGGATCGCTAATGAGTTGCCTTTCAGCAGCCGCCGGAGCGGCGAACGTCGGTTTAAGCCCCAACGCCCATCCTCCACCCGCGGTGCCCACGGATTTCAGGAATGCCCTGCGTTTCATGACAAACGCAAGGCTGACAGCGTGTAGGCAAAGGCGCAAGCCGCGTTCCGCCGCCGTCAAACCCGGCTGCGCGGGTGCCCGGATCGATGCCGTTGCTCCGGAATACGTCGGAACGACGGGTCCGGATGACGGAGCCCCGCACTGCTTCGTCACAGAGGTATCACTACGGGAAAAGCGAGCCACCTGCATTCCCACCTGCTCGGCCGGGGTCGCGATCATCTCAGTCATTTCCTCAGATTGCGGACCCCAAGCCGTCCCGGTCCTGATTGAAAGGCGCTTCCCGGGAGATACTCCCTCCGCTTCCCGCTGAATCGCCCCCTCCGTTTCAGAGGCAACGGACCTCCCTCAGAGGCTCATTTGACAGTCTCCAGTGCGAAGACGCACCCGGGAGTTGCCTAAACAGTGACACTCCACCATCGGCACAAAGGCCCCCGTCCTTGATACTTATTCCCGTGGGGGATGTTCCTGCGCGATGAAGCTTCAAGTTATCCCCTGCCCGACCGCTTAGAGCAGTAGCCGCGGGACTAACGCGGTCGGAGTGAATCGAATCCCCCCTCGATTACGTCGCCCTACGGACAGGGCACTCAGAGATCAAGGACGATACCATGTCAGTTGTAATTAATTCGAACGCGGCCGCGACGGTTGCTTCGAACAACCTCGCGACTTCGAACGCGATGCTCCAAAAGAGCCTTAACCGGCTCTCGAGTGGATCGAAGATTGTCAGTCCGGCCGACGACGCAGGTGGTCTGGCCGTTTCGATGAAACTCAGCGCGGCGGCCCGCCGTTCGGGCGCAGCGGCGATCAACATCTCGAACACCATTTCGTACCTGCAGACCCAGGACGGCGTCCTCAAGACCGCCGGAAAGGTCCTCGACCGTATCGGTGAACTGAAGACACTCTACGCCGATCCGACCAAGAATCCCACCGATCTTTCGAACTACGATTCGGAATTCACCGCCCTCCAGGCGCAGTTGAATGCCCTCAGTTCGGAGAAGTTCAACGGACGCTCCCTTTTCGGCACCACGACCCTCACCGTTTCGGTCACCGAGGACGGCAACACTTCAAGCGCGGTCGGGCTGCTCGCCCGTGATCTGTCCAGCACCGGCACCGGAATCGGCGCCTTGGTCGCCTCCGGAGTCACCGATCTTGGCGACGTCATCCTGAGCGACATCACCACCGCTCTGCAAAATGTGGCCACCTTCCGCGCCCAGAATGGCGCCGAACAGAGCCGTCTCACCTTCGCGAGCGACCTGCTCATTGTGAACAAGGCCAACCTCGAGTCCGCCTCGAGCCGCATTGTCGATGTGGACGTCGCCGAGGAGTCAACCCAGCTCGCCCGCTGGAACACCCTTGTCCAGGCCGGCACCGCCATGCTGTCCCAGGCCAACCAGAGCGCGCAGGTCGCCTTGCGCCTGCTGCAACAGTAAGGCCGCGACCTCCGCCGCGGTTTCACTTCATCCCTTTCCACGTCCTCCCGGCGCTTCGCCGGGATCCTCTCTGACCTCGTAGCAACCCGCAACTGTCCGGCCCTAGTCACCCAATCCTCTTGTCTACCACAAGCAGTCAGTCCCTTCGCAGGGTGACCCTTTGGAGCTAATGCTCCGATCGGCCCGGTCCGAGCCGCACCTTCGGACCCGTCGCGACGACGGACGCCGCATTCATCAAGGAAAGATACTACCATGGCAGTTGTAATTAACACAAACTACGCAGCAACGGTTGCCTCCAACAACCTCGCTGCCTCGAATAACATGCTGCAGCGGAGCCTCAACCGGCTCTCCAGCGGCACGAAGATCATCTCCCCGGCCGACGATGCCGGCGGCCTTGCGGTCTCCATGAAGATCGCAGCGGCAGCCAAGCGTTCCGGGGCGGTGAACACCAACATCGGCAATTCCGTCTCTCTGCTTCAGACGCAGGACGGAGCTCTCAAGGTCGCCGGAAAGGTGCTTGATCGCATGAGCGAACTCAAGACCCTGTACTCCGATCCGACCAAGAATGCCTCGGACTTGGCCAACTATGACTCGGAGTTTACCGCTCTGCAGTCGCAGCTCACGTCCGTGGCAGGCGAGACCTTCAACGGGAAGGCGCTGTTTGGTACGAGTGCCAGCTTCTCGGTGCAGGTGACGGAAGATGGCGGGACCTCGGTTTCGCTGGCCGCTCGTGATCTCACGAGCACCGGCACCGGCGTCGGAGCCCTCACCGCCAGCTCGGTGACCGATCTCGGCGACATCTCGCTGAGCGCGATCACGACCGCGATCCAGAATGTGGCCACGTTCCGCGCCCAGAATGGCGCTGAGCAGAGCCGC
>JAEUGZ010000063.1 GCA_016794725.1 Opitutaceae bacterium
CCGATGATCCTGCCCAGCCTGGGCATCGTCGCCCTGCCGGTGGAGAAACTCGCCTCGGTCAACGCCTGGCAGCGCAATGTCGCGGAGACCCATGCGGACGGAGCGCTTTCGCCCTACCTCATCTTCTCCCTTTTCAACGACACCCGGCTCAAACTCAACCTCTCGCCTGAACTCGAGGCCTGGCGCCAGAGCGTGCTTTCGGCCACGGGCACGCCCCCGTCGCTCCCGTCCTGGCTGCGCCCCTACCAGCGTCGTGGTGTGGAGTGGCTAAGCCACCTGTGCGACGTCGGATGTCACGGCCTGCTCGCGGACGAAATGGGCCTGGGCAAGACGATCCAGGTGCTGTCGCTCCTGTCCTCGCGCGAGATCGCGGGCAAGGCCCATCTCATCGTCTGTCCCGCCAGCGTGGTGCCGGTGTGGCGCGAGGAGATCGCCAAGTTCTTCCCGGCCCTGGCCGTGGATGTGCTCAAGACCGGCAATGACTTTTCGGCTCGCAAGGACCCGGTCATCTGGCTGGCCAGCTACACCCAGCTGCGCAAGCACCGCTCCCTGCTTGAGGCGACCGAGTTTGGATACGCGGTGCTTGACGAGGGGCAGTTCATCAAGAACCCGGATGCCAAGGTCACCCAGACCTGCTTTGCGGTGCGGGCGCGTCACCGCCTGGTCCTGACGGGCACCCCGCTGGAGAACCGCCAGCTCGATCTCTGGAGCATTTTCCGTTTTCTGCTCCCCGGACTGCTGGGCTCTCGGTCGGCTTTTGAGTCGGCGCTGGCGACCGATCGTGCCGGCACCCTGGAGCGGCTCCGGGCGCAACTCGCGCCGTTCATCCTCCGACGCACCAAGAACGAGGTGGCGACCGAGCTGCCGCCAAAGGTCGAGATGGAGCTGATCTGCCCGATGACCGACGTGCAGCGCGCGGAATACGCGCGGATCTGTTCCGAGGGCCTGCAGCGGCTGGGCGACGACGTCGGCGCGGCCATGCGGGAGAAGAGCTTCGGATTCCTCGCCCTGCTCACCCGGCTGCGCCAGGTGTGCTGCGATCCGGACATGCTGCCCTGGCTGCATGCGCCGCTTTCCGACTCGGGCAAACTCAACCTGCTGGTCGAAAAACTCGCCGAAATCGTCGGAAGCGGGCACAAGGTCGTCATCTTCTCGCAGTTTGTCATGCTGCTCGATCGCGTGCGGGCCGCCCTTAGCCAGAGTTTCCCGGATCTGCCTCGCTACGAGCTGACCGGCATGACGCTGGACCGTCTCAAGCCGGTGCAGGCGTTCCAGAACGCCTCGGGTGCGGCCGCGATGCTGGTGTCGCTCAAGGCCGCCGGCACGGGCATCACCCTGCATGCCGCGGACTACGTCTTTCTGCTCGATCCCTGGTGGAATCCCGCGGTCGAGGCCCAGGCGGTGGACCGGGTTCACCGTATCGGCCAGAAGAGTACGGTGTTCGTCTACCGCATGGTAACGGCCGGAACGATCGAGGAGCGGATCGAGGCCCTGAAGGCGTCGAAGCGCGACCTGTTCGACAAGCTGGTCGGTGGCCTGGGCGGCGACTTCGATCTCAGCCAGCATTTCACGTCGTTGCGTGAGCTCACCCAGCTCACGAGCGCGGCCGCGGAGACGACCGAGCAGGTCGTGTAGCGCGGGCCGGGAGTGCCGGACGGATCCGTCGGAGCCGACCGATCGGGCGGATCGTGATCGTGACGCAACCGTAACCTAGGTTACGGCCGGATGCCGGCGAGGTAACGTCTTCGCGACCCTGACACATTCGGTTTGTCTGTCGATTCGGCGCGCTGGCATGTCGTGCGCATGTCCAGCCCACTGCGCCGTTTTCGCGTACGACTTCTCTGCATTTCCTGTCTCGTTGCGGCGGTGGTTTCCACCCCAGGGTTCGCGCAAGGGGCCACCGGCACCGTGTCGGGCACGGTGGTCAATTCCGCCAGCGGTCTGGGGGTGCCGAACGCCACCGTGACCGTGGTCGGGAGCTCCCAGGTTGCCAGCTCCGCGCTGGACGGCAGCTTCGTTCTCACAGAGGTGCCGGTCGGGACACAGGTGCTGCAGGCGGAAAAGGACGGATTCAAACCCTCCACCGTGACCGGACTGCGGATCGAAAGCGGCGCGCGTGCGCGGGCCGATGTGCCGCTGCATCCGGTGAGCGAGAAGATCATCGAGATGGAGCGCTTCACCGTGGCGGCGGACATTGTGGAGAGTTCCGATATCGGCCTGCTCGCAGCGCGGCAGCGGGCCTCGGCGCTGAGCGATGCGATTGGCAGCGAGCAGTTCGGCCGCCTGGCGGTGGGCAACGCCGCTGAAGCCATGACCAAGGTCACGGGCGCGAGCCTGGTCGACGGCAAATACGTGCTGATTCGGGGCCTGGGCGACCGTTATGCCAACACCCTCATGAACGGCGTGGCGATCCCGAGCGCCGATCCGGACAAGCGGGCGGTCCAGATGGACCAGTTTCCCACCGGATTGGTGGAGAGCATTGTCACCACCAAGTCGTTTACCCCTGACCAGCCGGGTGCGTTCTCCGGCGGGAGCGTGAACCTGAAGACCCGCTCTTTTCCCGAACAGTTTTTTGCCTCGTTCACGGCGTCGATTAAGGCCAACACCCAAGCCACCGGCGAAACGGCGCTTCGCGTCACGAATGACGGCAGGGGCGCGCCGGACCTCGCCGCCACGCTGCCGTCCCGCACGCTGGCCGAGATTACGGCGCGGCAGGGCAATTTCACTGCGGCGGAGGAACTGGATCGCGCAACCCGGGCGTTTGCCCCGGAGACGATCTATCCCCGCGGCGAGAAGGGAAAGGCTGACCTCGGGTTTTCGGCTGCGGTGGGGAACCGTCACGCGTGGGGCGACGAAGGCCTGTTCGGGTACACCGCGAGTGTAACGGTGGACCGAAGTCTGTCCCAGAGCGATGGCGGAGAGGCGAATCGCTTCCTTGGCACCGCTTCGGCGCCGCAGCCGCGCATCCTCCTGACCGGAGATACGCGCCTGCTTTCGTTCGATTCCCGCACGCTGGTGGCCGGCACCCCGCCGCTGGGTGTGACGTCCAGCACCTTCTCGGAGTCGGTCGGCGTGTTTGCGAAGCTCGCCGTGCGTCCCGCGCTCGACCACGAGATCAGCCTCGACGTGTTTCGCAGCGAGAGCACCGATGACACCGTCCGCAGGGGAGTGGGGGAGGAAGCGAACAACTACACGGGCAGCGTCTTTGAGGTCTACGACCTACTTTACACCGAGCGTGTCGTCGAGTCGCTGCAACTGGCGGGGAAGAGCCTGTTTCCCGGGCTCCGTGAGCTGCAGGTCGACTGGCGTGCGTCACTCTCCTCGAGCTCCCAGGATCAACCTGATTACCGCACGCTCGCGGCCGTGTACCAGCCGGACGGGACTTTCGTCAATGCCACCGGAGTGCAACCCAACCGCTTCTTTCGCGAGTTGAAGGAGGACGCCACCGAAGTCGGGGCGGACTTTACGCTGCCGTTCGTCGTGGGGCAGCGGGTGCACCGGGCCAAGGCCGGGGTGGTGCACGGAGAGAATGATAGGACCTACTCCGAACGCCGCTTCCAATACAGCCTGAATCCGCGATCCCGCGATCAGCTGGTGTCCTTCCCGAACCCGGTGGGCATTGTCTCAAGGACCGCGAACAGTGTGGCACTGGGCAATACCATCACGCGCCTTCAGGAACCCAACAACTACACGGGAGATCAGACCATCTCCGCCGCGTATGCACTGGCCGACTTCCAAGCCACCGATCGGGTCCGGGTGGTGGGAGGTGTCCGCTTTGAGAAAACGGAGATCCAGACGACTCCGACGAAAGTGCCGGGACTCTCCCCGAAGCAGGGGTTGATTTCCCAGACCGATGCGCTTCCGGCACTGAGTGTGGTGTTTGCCGCATCGAACCGCGTCAACTGGCGCCTGGCCTACGGACGCACGCTCGCCCGCCCGACCTACAAGGAGCTCACGGACATCCGCTACGAGGACGTCTTTACCGGTGATGTCTACCTGGGCAATGCGGGGTTGAAGCTCACCCGGATCGACAACTTTGACGTCCGCTGGGAATGGTTCCCGCGCAAGGGCGAGACCGTGGCGGTGAGCGGTTTTTACAAGCGACTCGATCAGCCCATCGAGGTGCTCTACCAGGCATCGGTCGGCTCGATTCAGCCCCAGAATGTCGACCGCGGCACGGTCTATGGCGTGGAGTTCGAGTTCCGTCGCGACCTCTCCTGCCTCGGTTCGCGGTTCAGCGCGTTTTCGGTCGGAGCCAATCTCAGCCTCATTCACTCCGAGGTGACCATTCCGGAGGACGAAATGCGGGTCCTACGCTCCTTCGATCCCGGCGCTTCGGGACGTCGGGAATTGCTAGGCCAATCGCCGTATGTGCTGAACACCGACATCACTTACGAGCGGCCGAACTGGGGAACGATTGCGACCGCCTCCTTCAATGTCGTGGGCGAGCGCCTGGACCTTGTGAACTACGGTCCGCTGCCCGACGTGTTTGAGCAGCCCGCGCCGTCTCTCGACCTGGTTGTTTCTCAACGGATTTCGTCCCGGTGGCGCTTGAAGTTGAGCGCCAAGAATCTCCTCAATCCGGATCGGGAGAAGACCATCGGCCTGAATGACCGCTCCTTGGTGTATTCCCGCTACCGGGAAGGCCGGACCTTCAGCCTATCCGCCTCCTACCTGTTTGAGTGAACCGCGCAATCCCTTTGTCCGTGAAACCTGATCGACAACGCACACGTCCTACCATGAAAACAAAACTCCTGCTCATCACCCTGGCGATCGCCTCGGCGGGCACCGCATTCTCCGCGACGGTCACCAAGACCGGAAAGCTCTCCACCAGCGAGACGTGGACCGCCGACAATACCTACCTGCTCGACGGATACGTCTTCGTCACCAACAACTCCACGCTGACCATTCAGCCGGGAACGGTCGTCAAGGCCAAGGTGAGCTCCGCCACCGGCGCCGCCGCACTGGTCATTACGCGCGGCTCCAAGATCAACGCCGCCGGGACTGCCGACAAGCCCATCATTTTCACGTCGGAACTCGACCAGCTCAATGGCAACCTCGGGCCCGCTGATACCGGCCTCTGGGGCGGCTTGGTGCTGCTCGGGCGGGCATCGATCAACTCGCGTTCCAACGGCGCGGTGGTGGCGGCACCGATTGAGGACCAGGTGGAGGGCTTCTCGGTTCCGACCGAAGACGTCCCGCTGATCACCTTTGGCGGCACCGACGATGCCGACAACTCCGGCGTGGTCCGCTACGTCTCGGTGCGGCATGGCGGTGCCGTGATCGGCACGGCCAATGAAATCAATGGCGTGACACTCGGTGGCGTGGGTTCCGGCACGACGCTGGAATACGTCGAAGTCTTCGCCAACAAGGACGACGGCTTTGAGTGGTTTGGTGGCACGGTGAATGCCCGCTACCTCGTTTCCGCGTTTGGCAACGACGATGGCTTCGACATGGACCAGGGGTTCCGGGGCAACCTGCAGTTCCTTTTTTCCATCCAGACGGACATCACGACCGATTCCGGCGACAAGGCGGTTGAGTGGGATGGCGCCACCACGCCCCTGACTGCGAGTCCCAAAGGAAAAACGACCATCTCAAATCTCACGGCCATTGGCATCGGGACCTCCGGTCGCGGCACCGTCGCCAACACCGCGGTCAATATCCGAGATGCCGTTGAGGCAACGCTGGTGAACAGCGTGTTTGTCAATTTCGCGAAGGGGCTCGACATCGAGGATGACGCGGATGACGGCCCGAATCCGGTTCCGGCGATCTCGAACAATCTCTGGTTCAGCCACCTTGCGGCCAACAACACGGCGGCGGGACTGAATGCGCGCCCCACGGGCGCGATCGATGCCAGCGCCTACTGGAGCAATGCGGCGTTCAATAACACGATCGCGAATCCCGGGCTGCGGGGCATCTCGTACACCGCGAATGCGGGACTCGATCCGCGTCCCGCCGTCGGTAGTGCGGCCCTCACGGGCGCCACGGCGGTCTCAGGCTCCGGATTGGTCTCGGTCGCCTACAAGGGTGCATTTGGTGCGACCAATTGGGCGGCGGGTTGGACCAAGCTCTCCCGCGACGGCTACTTCGATCCCGCCAGCGCCATCGTGCCGGGATCGAACGGAAAACTGGTGAACATCGCCACCCGTGGTTTCGTGGGCAGCGCGGCTGGCCAGGAATTGATCGCCGGCTTCTCCATCACCGGGACCGAGTCGCAGACCGTGTTGATCCGCGTGGTGGGTCCGGGGCTCGCGCCCTTCGGCGTGACCGGCACCCTTGTGGATCCGGTACTCGAACTTTACAGCGGTTCCACCAAGATCGGCGAAAATGATGATTGGAGTGGCACGCTCTCCTCGACCCTCGCGACCCAGGTCGGCGCCTTCGCGCTCCCGGCCGCCAGCAAGGATGCCGTGCTGGTCACCACGTTACCGCCAGGCGGATACACCGTTCAGGCCAAGGGCAAGGCGGGTGCCACGGGTGGGGTGATTGTTGAAGTGTACGAAGTCGACTAATCAAATCCAGCGGTCGATTGTTGTCCTGAGAATCCGGGCCCCCAGTGATGGGGGCCTTTTTCGTTGGTAGCGCCCGGTTGGCGGACCATGGCCGAAAGGTGCAATGGGGTGGCGTTAGCTGTGGTTGTCACACGATTGTCACCGTCGCACCCCATTTGACGGGCCAAAGTGTCCGCCTCGTAACACATCCGCCACCATTCCGTAACAATTGTGAGGAATACTTGAAGCGTCGCCAGGGTCCGCCGGGACCAGCGACCCATCCAACTCAAGTCACTTCCTCCATGTTGTTCGTAAGAAGTCTCTCCCGTTCTCTGGCGATCGTCGCCGGTGGTTGGGCTCTCCTTGTCGGAGCGCCTTTGTTTGCCCAGGACAGCGGGCCCCTCATCGACCTGCTGGTCAGGAAGGGCATCATCAATGACCAGGAGGCCGAGGACCTGCGCACGGAACTGGTCAAGGAATTCGTGGCCAATACGTCTGCCGGAAAGTTAAACCTGAGTTCGACCCTGACCGAATTCAAACTCTCGGGCGATATCCGCCTCCGTCACCAGGTGGAGACCCAGGCGCCGCAAAACGGCACGGTCACCAATGAACGGACCCGCGAACGGTTCCGTTTTCGCTTCAACGGCGATGCCCTGCTGCAAAAGGGGTGGGGGGCGGGATTTGCCTTCGAGACCGCCCCGGCGGCCGACTCCGGCAACCAGACGTTTCAGGACGGCAACGGCGACTACAGCCTGTACCTGGCGCGTGCCTACGTGTCCTGGCAACCCAACCTCAACTGGCTGGTCGTGGCGGGCAAGCAGCGCAATCTGCTCTACACCACGGACCTCCTTTGGGATTCGGACATCAATCCGCAGGGAGTGACGGAAGTCTACAAACATTTCCTGGCCGGAAAGGACACTTTCGAAGTGCGCGCCTCCCAGGTGTTGATGGACGATCGTGCGGAGTCCACCGCGGGACCCAACGGCCGCGACGCGTGGCTCTTCGCCCAGCAGGTCGTCTACACCAAGTGGTTCGGTCGCGATGCGATCGGCAACCAGACGAACAGCCTGATTGTGGCGCCCGGCCTGATGCTCTACAACCAGTCCGTGCTGGACGGGCTCGACAACGAGACGCCCTTCAACGGCACCACCCGCGGGCTGGGGCTGGTAACCTTCGCCGGCGAAGCCAACTGGGCGAACGTCGCGGGCAGCGGCACCCAATTCAAGGTATACTGGGATTCCTCCTACAATCTGGAGGCGGAGCGTCGGGTGCGTCGGGTGTACGGCCTGCCCACCGCCGACAAGGATCCCCTGGCCTGGCTCGTAGGCGTGGGGTACGCGTTTGGCACCGGCAAGATCCAGGGGGACTACAGCCTGCGCCTGGACTACCGCCGCGTCGGGCTCGGAGCGGTAGACCCGAACCTCAATGACTCCGACTTCGCGTTCGGAAATCTCAACCAGCAGGGCTTCAAGCTCTCTGGGAGCTACAATGTCACCGACTTTGCCAACCTCAACCTGACCTATTTCCACACCACGGACATCCGCGAAACCCTGATTCAGCCGACCGTGGCCCGGAATGATCATTCCCAGATCCTTCAGGCGGATCTGGTCGTCAAATTCTAGCCGCGCACCTGCGCACTCCTCCTCCACTCCAGAAAATTCCGACCTTCCATGAAAACCGTTGCACTCATTCTTGCCGCCACGCTCGGATTCACCGCCAGCGTTTCGGCTCAAAAACTCGTCATCAAGGGTTCCGATACGCTCGGCGCGAAACTCGTTCCTCAATTGGCCGAGGAGTACCGTTCAAAGAACCCTTCGGTTTCGTTTGAAATCGCGGCCGAAGGCTCTACTACCGGCCTTGCCGCGATCACCGACGGCACCGCCCAGATTGGCATGTCGTCCCGTCGTGCCAAGCCCACGGAGGTCTCGGCCGCCATGGCCAAAGGCGTGAACATGAAGGCTCATATTGTCGCCCTCGATGGCATTGCCGTCGTGGTCAATGCGAAGAATCCGCTGACCCAGCTTACGAAGCGGCAGGTCGAGCAGATCTTCACCGGCGCCGTGACTGATTGGTCCGCCGTCGGCGGCACACCGGGGAAGATCTCGATTTATACGCGGAACACCGCCTCCGGTACCTATGGTGACTGGAAGGAACTGGCGATGAATCGCAAGGACTACGCCAGCTCGTCGCAGAAAATGGCGGGCAACGAACAGATTGTCGAGGAGGTGGCCAAGAACCCCAACGGCATTGGGTATGTCGGACTGGCCTATATCCATGCTGACGGAATCAAAGTGCTGCCGATCGATGGACACTCGCCGACCGAGGATGAGATCCGGAGCAAGAAGTATCCCTATGCACGCCCCACGTTCTACTACACCAACGGCGAACCGTCGGGCGAGGCGGCGAAGTTCATTGCTTTTACCCTGGGCAAGGAAGGCCAGTCAATCGTTCGCAAAGTGGGCATGGTGACCCTCGAGTAACCGATCCCATCGTCGCCCGAACGTCACGGTGGGGGTCTTGACCGCGGTCAGGACCTCCATCGTAGTCCACCGAGCCCTACGTCTTTTCGCCGCATGCCTCCGGAAACCAACTCTGCCGCCCTCCCGTCGCCTACATTCAACATTGTGAAGCGCCGGCTGAGCTTCTTCGGGCTCACGCTCGACGAGTGCATCCAGGTCTTTTTCGGAGGCAACGCCTTTGTCGCGGTGGTGATCCTGGGATTGATCACCTACTTCCTGTTCCGCGAGGGGGCCGAGTTTTTTGGCCAGAACCGCCAGAATCTGACGGTCTACCGCCAGGCGGGATTGGAGTATGTGGATTTCATGCGGCGTCAGGAACAGGCGCATACCGCCCTGACGCGGGACTTGTTTGAGCTGCGGATGCGCGCCGTGAGCGACATGACCACGCGCCAGGGGCTGACGCTCGCTGAGGCGAACCAGCGTCTGGCGAGTTTTGACGATTATGCCGGACGGTTTGATGACGCCATTGGACCCCTGCGTGGAATGGTCGCAGACCTCACGGAGGTGGCGACGGCGATCAAGACGAAGTTCAACATCAATCAAGACAAGCTGGAGGAGCGTGAGCAGTTGCAGTCCGCCGGTCGCACGGTGGAAGCGAACGCGGTGAAGGTCGAGCCGGTGGACTTTGCGAGTGAGATCGCACCGATTCTGGCGACCCGCGACGCTTACCTTGAGAACAACCGGGTGCTGGCCGCGGAGTTCGCGAAACTCGTGGAGCAGGTCCCCGCGGCGCCGACGCCAAAACTCCAGGGCGCGGTGGAGCGGTTCAAGGTCAAGGTGAAGGCGTATGTCGCGACCTTTCCCTCGATCGAGGCGGAGATGGCGGCTTGGGATTTCCGCAAATCCGTACCGCTATGGAAGGCCTTTTCCGCCTTCATTTTCGGCCGCCAATGGCTCACCGCGAGCTTCTGGCAGGACTGGTACGGTGTAGTGCCGCTGTTTGTCGGCTCGCTGATGGTGTCGATGGTTGCACTCTTCCTCGCCATACCCCTCGGGGTGGGTGCGGCGGTTTATGTGAACCAGATCGCCTCGCTTCGTGAACAGCGGTTCATCAAGCCCTGCATTGAGTTCATCTCCGCATTTCCGTCGGTCGTACTTGGGTTCTTTGGCATTGCCGTGCTGGGTGAGGCGCTGCGCGCGCTCTCCCAGGTCACCTGGCTGCAGTGGTTGCCCGGTTTTCCAATCGCCGAGCGATTGAATGCACTCACCGCGGGCTGCCTGCTTGGTTTGATCGCGATACCAACGATTTTCACCCTGGCGGAAGATGCCCTGCAGAATGTCCCGCGGGCCTTCAAGGAGGCTTCGTACGCGCTGGGAGCGACCCGCCTGCAGACGATCACGAAGATCGTGGTCCCGGCCGGGCTTTCGGGAATCATCTCGGCGATCCTGCTCGGACTCGGGCGTGTGATTGGCGAGACGATGGTGGTGTTGCTGTGTGCGGGCAACCGTATCGCCATTCCTGATTTCACCGAAGGACTCAGCGCCTTCGTTCAACCGGTACACACGATGACGGGCATTGTTGCGCAGGAGATGGGCGAGGTCGTGCGTGGAGGCATCCACTATCGCGCCCTGTTTGTCGTCGGGATCTTCCTCTTCTTCCTTTCTCTCGGCATCAACTTTCTCGCGCAGAAAATCGTCCGGCGCTACCGGATTTCCATCGGTTGAACGATT
Source organism: Opitutaceae bacterium (assembly GCA_016794725.1). GTDB lineage: Bacteria > Verrucomicrobiota > Verrucomicrobiia > Opitutales > Opitutaceae > UBA6669. The sequence goes on from JAEUGZ010000063.1 coordinate 10,682, forward strand.
ATGAGCGCTCCGGCTACCCATCTGTTTCAGGCCAAACCCAGTTTCGCGCGCACCGCGGAGAAAGGGGTGTTCTGGCTGTTCCGCTCCGCGGCCTACCTCGTGCTCCTCTGCGGTGCCCTCGTGTTTGCCGATATTGTGATCAAGGGAGCTCCCGCCGTCTTTACCACGACTTTTCCGTTCGTGAACACGGTCTTCCTGACCGAGGCTCCGGAATCCCTCTACGTGTTCGAGCACGAAGGCGCGAAGCGGGAAATGGGGGACCGCGAATTCCGGGCGTTCCGGGAACAGGAGGCAGCCAAGGCGGCGGCCCAGGGACGGAAGGCGCCGGAGATCAAGGCGACGAGCTTCGTCTACTCCGCGGGTGGGATCTTCCCTTGCATAGTCGGGACCGTGCTCCTCGTGGTTGGCTCGATGACCATCGCGCTGACCCTTGGGGTGGCGAGTGCCATCTACCTGAGTGAATACGCCCGCCAGAGTCCGCTCGTTTCCTTCATCCGGCTCGCGATCCTCAATCTCGCCGGCGTGCCCTCGATCGTCTTTGGACTCTTCGGCATGGGCATGTTCGTCATCTTCCTGGAGTGGAACGTGTCGCTCCTCGCCGGCTGGTTCACGCTGGCGTTCATGGTGCTGCCGGTGGTGATCACTGCGTCCGAGGAGTCGCTCAAGTCGGTACCCAAGGGATTTCGGGAGGGGTCGCTGGCCCTCGGGGCCACCAAATGGCAAACCATACGCAAGGCGGTGCTGCCCTATGCCCTTCCCGGTATTCTCACCTCGTCGATTCTTGGCATCGCCCGCGTTGCCGGAGAGACGGCGCCGATCATGTTCACCGCCGCCTACGTGGTGCGCGACAAGCTGCCTTGGGAGGGTCTGCAGCATGCCGGGGACTTCTTTTTCCAGGGAGTGATGGCTCTGCCTTACCACATCTACGTGGTGAGTTCGAAGATTCCCCAGAATGAATACACCGAGCGGGTGCAATACGGCACCGCATTCGTCTTTCTCTTCATTGTCGCCCTCATCGCCGCCACCTCGATCGCGCTGCGCAACAAACTGCGCGGCCGCTACAAGTGGTAGCCCCGCCCGCCATGTCCGCTCCGACTTTCTCCGCCTCCATGGATCCCTCGACGAAGTCCATCCGTACGACCAGTCCCAGTCCGACCGCGCCGGAAGGCAAGCCCTCCGCCGCGGTTGCGCCGACGCTGATCGACATAGAAAACCTCGATTTTCACTATGGGGCGACGAAGGCGCTGCATGGCATCACGCTCAAGGTTCCGGACCGGCAGGTCACGGCCTTCATCGGGCCGTCCGGTTGCGGCAAGTCGACCTTGCTGCGCTGCCTCAATCGCATGAACGATCTAATCGACGGCACACGCATCGGCGCGGGGTCGATCAAGATCCGCGGGGTCGACATCTACCAGCGTGACGTCGATGTGATCGAGCTGCGCAAGCGGGTCGGGATGGTCTTTCAGAAGTCCAATCCCTTTCCGAAATCAATCTACGAGAACATCACCTACGGACTGCGGCTGCAGGGCATTAAGGACAAGGGCCGGCTTGACGAAGTGGTGGAAAAGTCCCTCCGCGGCGCGGCGCTTTGGGACGAGGTCAAGGATCGGCTGCATGCTTCAGGCCTGGGTCTGTCCGGCGGCCAGCAACAGCGACTGTGTATCGCCCGGACCATTGCGGTCGAGCCCGAGATCATCTTGATGGATGAGCCCTGCTCCGCCCTCGATCCGATCGCCACCGCCAAGGTGGAGGAGCTGATCCATGAACTGAAGTTGAAGTACACGATCGTCATCGTGACCCACAACATGCAGCAGGCCGCGCGTTGTTCCGACAAGACGGCCTTCTTCTATCTTGGAAAACTCGTGGAGTTCGCCCCCACCCGGACGATCTTCATGAATCCCGAGAACCCGCAGACCGAGGCCTACGTTTCCGGTCGCTTTGGTTAATCTCCTCTTCTACACCCCCTTACATGAAGCGCTTTTTTGACACCGAACTGGAGACCTTTCGCTCCCAGCTGATACTGATGGGAGAGACAGCGATCCGCCAGGTGCGTGACGCGATCAAGTCGCTGGTCGATGGCGATGTGGGCCTGGCCGACCGGGTCATTGCGGCCGATGACGAGCTGGACATGCTGGAAATCCAGATCGACGACGAAGCCATCCGCTATATGAACCTGCGCGCTCCGGTGGCGACCGAACTGCGGCTGGTGATCGTCGGGATGAAGGCGTCCCACGACCTCGAGCGGGTGGGTGACGAAGCCACCAACATCGCCAAACGGTCGGTGCGGCTGGCAGCCGAACCCCCGCTCAAGCCCTATGTCGACATCCCCCGCATGGCCGGGATCGCGCTGGAGATGCTGCGAGACTCCTTGGACTGCTTCCTCAATGGTGACGCGGACAAGGCGCTGTCGGTCTGCCGGCGTGACGCCGAGGTGGATCAGATCAACAAGCAGCTCTATCGCGAGCTGACGAGTTTCATGATCGAGAAGCCGGGCACCATCAGTCGAGCCTTGGAACTCATGTTCATCTCGAAGTCGATTGAACGTATTGCCGACCATGCCACCAATATCGCCGAGGAGATGATCTACCTGGCGAAGGGCAAGGATGTGCGGCACTCCGACGAGGTGAAAAAATCAGTCCTGAATCCGCCCTCCGCGGGCTAGATCCTTCCCGTAAGTTTTGACCAGCTGAGGCCAAGAAATTCGTAGATGGCCTTGGTCGTCCGCTCGAGCCCACTCAGGTCCCAGGCGAGCGAGTCGCTCCAGCGGAAATCGTCGTTCCAGCGCGACGCGTAGTCCGTGGGGCAGGGGATCACGCTCACCCCCGCCTTGCGGAACAGCGCGACTGCCCTCGGCATGTGCCACGCGGACGTCACCAGGGCGACGGTTTCGTTCGGTTTCAAGCGGAGACGCACCGCTTGCGCTTCGCCTTCGGTATCACGACCGGCGGTGAGCTCGGTCAGGCGCTCCGCCGGCAGGCCCAGACTCCGGGCCGCAGCCGCCAGCACGCTGGCGTGGGTGGCGAGCTGGTCGTTCGCGCCCGGGCCGCTGACCCACAGCTGGCTCCCGGGCAGCATCCGGGCGATCCGAACTCCCTCGGTCACACGCGCCAGCGCCGAACTACTCAGCCGGTTGGTGGCCGACATGGCGGTGTTGTCCGCGTGGCCCGCGCCGAGAACCAGGATGACACGGCAGTCGCGAACGGGGCCGACCAGGGCCTCCGCCTGGGGCGGATACTGACGTTCAAGCAGTCCGACCAGGGTTGTGCCCACACCGCGATTGCTTACGATGACCAGCCAGACGAGTCCGGCCAGGCTCAGGCGGCGTCCCCACCGCTTCCATCGCTCGCGTAGCGACAGGACCGTGCCCAGAATCAGCAGCACGAGGCTGACCGTCAGGGGGAGCAGCGCAAAGCCGATCAGTTTCTTGAGGACAAAGCCCACGGGGTGACTAGAGTCGAATGCGTGTGGGTCCGGCAAGGCCGCACTGGAGTCTCCGCGGCTACCGGGCGGAGATGGAGAAATTCGGTTGCGCGGACGGTGGGCGCACGTACGGTCAGGCTCTCGGTTCAACCGCAGTCCAGGTCCCCACTCCTTCTCCTATGCAACGCACCGCCTCCGCCGTCTGGAACGGCTCCCTCAAGCATGGTTTCGGTCGCCTCGCGACCCAGAGCAAAGTCCTGTCGGACACCGCCTACACGTTTGCCTCCCGCTTCGAAAGTGGCGAGGCCACGAATCCCGAAGAACTCATCGCCTCGGCCCACGCGGGGTGTTTCACCATGATGACGACTGCGCTCCTGGGAGCGGCGGGCTTCACTGCGGACAAACTTGAAACCAAGGCGTCACTGACCCTCGAACAGGTTTCGGGGGCATGGACGATCACCACGATCGCCCTCGAACTGCACGCCATTGTGCCTGGCATCACTGCAGAAGCGTTCGCCACCATCGCCGACAACGCAAAGGCACAGTGCCCGGTCTCGCGGGTGCTGAACGCCAAGATCAGCCTGACGGCGAAGCTGGGCTAGGCGTTGGGTCCGCTGGTGCGACGGGCTGAGCGTCCGTCCGGGGTCCGTTGTCGGACCCCTCCGCGGCTTGTTCGCGAAAAAATTGGACCATCAAGGCGGGCGCGGCCCGTGGCAAGGCGTGGCCCTCGCTGCCTACCCAGACGATGACCGGCGCGCCGACGGGTGAGGGATAGCGGGTCGCGTGGGCTGCTGCGGCGAGCCAGGGCTCGGCGGTGATTCCACACTGATTCACCTGGCGCGCGCCTTCGAGGGTGCGTTCCTGCCAGACGAACCGTACCAAGGGGTCATTGCGGCTGGCAAAGTGCAGGAGCGGACGTGGCGTCCGGAAGGCAGTGCTTGCCTGCGGCAGTCCAAAAGCGGCCGCCGAGGGCGCAAACGCGGCGAACGTGTCGGCGCGAGTCGACCAGAGCAGGTAGGTGAACGCACCTCCGTTGGAGTGGCCGGTCGCGTAGAAGTGACGCGGATCCGCCAGTCCCTCGGCCCGAAGGGATTTCACCAGGGTGTCGACGAAGGCAAGATCGCGATCGCCCTGGTCGCCGGCATGGTGCTGCCAGCCCGTGCGACGACCTTCGGGGTCGGTCAATTTTCCCGGCGTGGCCAGACCCTGGGGATACACCACCAAGGCCTCGGGCCAGAGCGTGTGCAGGGCGAAGCTGCGGGCCACGTTCCGCATCGAGCCTCCATGGCCATGGAAGACGAACACAGTGGGAGCAGGCTGGGTTCCCGCAGCTGGCAGGGCGACCAAGGCTTCCCGCGTGACCCCGGCCACCGTCCAGGTACGGAGCACGGGTTCGCCGGCGCGCGCGGTCAGACCCGCCATCGCAAGAACCGCCCAGACATGCAATCGGAGGAGACGCCGCATGGGATAGGGGACGCCTGCCGGATCCACGGAGTTACAGCCATCTCCCAGGCTGCGGGCCCGATCCGACCCGCCACCCGGTTCCGCACGGTTTCCGGCTTTCCCTTGGAGGTGTTCTGGGGTGGGCTGGAGCACCATGTCGACACCCCACCCACCCGAACCGTTTCCCTATCACATACGGGCTGCTGAGACGCGCGACGCCGGCGCCATCGTCGCACTCGTTCGGGAGCTGGCCGAGTTTGAAAACTTGACCCATCAGCTCGAACTGACCGTCGAACGACTGCAGTTGCACCTCTTCGGTCCCCGTCCGGCCGCCGAGGCGATTGTGGCGGAAACCGGAAACGCGGTCGTGGCGTACGCCCTGTTTTTCACCAACTTCTCGACCTTCCTCGCAAAACCGGGGCTCTACCTTGAGGACTTGTACGTGCAGCCGGCCCACCGTCAGGTGGGGTTGGGCAAGTCCCTGCTTCGGCACCTCGGGGCCCTGGCGGTGGCCCGGGACTACGGGCGGTTCGAATGGACCGTGCTCGACTGGAACGTGAATGCCATCCGGTTCTATGAGCGGATGGGAGCGACGGTGCTGCCCGAGTGGCGCATCTGTCGCCTTGCGGGTGATGCCCTTGCAGCTTACCGGCGCGACGGAGCGGGCCCGTCGGCGACCGGCTGAGGCGTGCCGTCCCCTGCGCCGAGACGGGACGGGAACCATCGGCAGGGCAGCCGGCCGGTCGCGGCTGACAGGTCGGCGCCTAGATGGAGTAGCCGTGGGTCTGCCAGATGGGCTGACCGAGGCGGTAGGTTGCAAGCACGTCTTCGGGAGTGACCCGCGTCAGCACGCTGGCGGTCACGTGACGGCTGGCGCGCAGGTGTTCCTGGTGAAAGTCGAGTACGGCGAACGACGCCGGCAGTCCCTCGGCGAGGTACCCGTAATGATCCCCGCCGAGCACCGCGCGAATGTTGCTGGTGGCCATTTTGAGGATGGCAGTGGGATCGGGACGCAGGGCGTCGCCGTATTGGGATTTGGCCAGCTTGTAGGTGAAATCCAACTCCGCCAGCATCGAGGGTGAGTTGAGCAGGCCATTGTCCGTGCCCAGCAACAGATTGGCGCCCGCCGTCAGCAGCGCCGCGACCGGGGGCAGGGGAAGGCCGAGATTGGCGTTGGCGCGCGGGTTCAGCACGCCGGTCTTGCCAGACTGGACGAGGAGCGCGATCTCCCCGGCATGGGCCACGGTGAGATGGACAATGATGTGCGGGTCATACAGCTCGATGGCACGGATGAGGTCTCCGCGTCCGGTGATCTGGATGGATACGTCGCGATACCCCGCATTCTCGAGGCAATGGATGGCGCGAAGCTTGCCCTGGGCCCGGGTCAGTTCCCGCAGCTCGCGCCAGGCGGCGTCAGTCAGGTCGTTCATCGTGCTCTCGCTGAAGCCGTCGGCGGCCGCCAGCAGGGCCTGCAATTCGGAGCGGGCGGCCTCGGAAAATCCGTCCCGGTTCGCCTGCAGCTGCTCGGCCGAGAACGGCACGCTGTCAAACTGACCGAGGATGACGGATTGAACCCCGCTTTGCTCACTTGCCTTACGCAGCAACCGCGCCCCGGCCGCTCCCTGCTCGCGGAAATCCAGGTGACACACCGTCCCGGTGCGCGCCATGTAGCGGAGGTGGGCGGTGACGTGCGGCAGATGAGTCTCTTCCGTCAGCTTGGAGAGTTCGCGGTACTTGTAACCGTGGGGACGAAAAAAACCCTCTTCCAGCGTCAGACCGGTGGCTCCGTCCGGCAGCACACTGTCACCCATGTGAGTGTGGCTGTTGTAGAGCCCCGGTATGACGACACACGTGCCCGGGCTGTCGGTTGGAAACGCCTTTACGGGAGCGCCGAGTTCGATGGCGGTGACCGTGTCATGGTCCCAGGTGAATCGACGGCAGTGATGCGGAACCAGGTCGGGGCCGTGCAGGACCACGCAGTCAGCGATCG
>JAEUGZ010000172.1 GCA_016794725.1 Opitutaceae bacterium
AGGGGGCGGCTCCGGAGCTGCAATGGGTGCGCTAGCTGTTGGCTCAGAGCAGGTTGCCTTCCGGCGCGCCCGGGAGAAGGCAGGCGCTGGTCCTGAAAACAAACCCGGCGGATCCGACCGATCGGTCCGATCCGTCGGATCTCGCGCCCCTCCACCAGCTAAGGCAGCACGTACACCTCGACAATGAGCACCCCCGCGGCCCCCGCCGGTCCGGAAATCTGCACGGTGTAGCCCCCGGGGACCAGGGTCGCCAGCATCGCCGCGTCGTTGCTCCCGCCAAGGTCGAGCGCAAATGCCCCGACTACGGCGGATGCCTGGACCACCGCCGGGCTGCCTCCCCATTGGTCATTTCCGCCCAGCCGGGCGGTGGCACTGTTGAAAAGCTCCAGCTTGGGATCGGTGTGGGCTCCGGACACCCCCAACCCTGTCAACCCAGGGCCCACTGCACGAATGAGCACGGTGCGCGCCGCCACGCCGGTCAGGTTGAATCCAGCAAAGAGCGTCTGCCCTGCTCCGAGGTAGGTGCGGGCAGAGAGGTTGACGACATCGGCAGGAGGAGAAACCGCGGGGGTTTCATAAAGCTCCACGATGGCTTCGCCATCAGCGGGTGAGCGACCGAAAATCTGGGCCGTGTAACCTCCCGGTCCGAGGGCAAGGGACACCACTGCATCCTTGCTTCCGATCGGAAGCGCAAATCCCCCCACCGCGCTTCCATCCAGTCCAGACCAGTTGTCATTCGCCGCGATCAGGACGGCCTTCGCATCGAACACCTCAAGGCGGGGATCGGCGAGGAAGTCGACCACCCCGAGGCTGGCCAAGGTGGGTCCCACGGCCCGTACCACCAGCGGCGCCGGCCCGGTCCCCACCACCGCAAATCCTGCGATCAAGGTGCGCTCCGCCTCGCCGGTCCGCGAACGCACCGAGAGGTTGGTCAGCCGGGCCCGCGTGCCGGACGCCGTCACGGTCAAGGCCGCCCCGCCACTCACCACGGTGCCGGCGGAGTTTCGCACCAGCGCCGAATAAACCCCGGCCGAGGCGGGACTGATCCCCGCCAGGATCAGTTGCGGTCCGGTCTCGCCAGCCAGCGCCTGTCCGTCACGCCGCCACTGATACGTCAGACTCGAGCCGGCCGCCACCACCTCGAACACCGCAGTCGAACCCACGGCCACGGCGATCGGGATTGGGGACCGCACCACCGTGGGCGACACGACTGGCGGTGGATTGACGAAGAGGGTGGCCTCGCCGCTCTGACTGGGTCCGGCCGCATTGGTCACCGTCACCCGGTAGTTTCCCGCGGTGCCGAAGGTGACGTTCGGCAGCGACAAGAGGGCCGCCGTCGCCCCCGGTAAATCCACTCCGTCCTTCGACCATTGAAAGGTGAACGGACCGATGCCACTGACTTCCACCGAAAACGTGGCCGTGGCACCCAGGATCACGGACGTCGTAAAAGGTTCACGCACAAACATCGGCGCCGTCAAGCCACTCGCCGTCTGCACGTTGATGCGAATCGGGAACGTGCGATCTCCGCTCAGCCCCAATCGGTCGGGATACTCCCAACCCCTCACCGCGAGCACGTAGCTTCCCGCCATGGTCGGGGTTCCCGTGATCGCCCCAGCCGTGGCGTTCAGCACGGTTCCATTGAGCCCGTCAATGGTCAGTCCGGGAGGGAGCGTTCCAGTGATCTCGTAGGAAAGCGTTGCCTTCGGTGCGCCGATGACGGCAAACACCAGTGAAAATGGCTGGCCGACCGTGGCGCTCGCCGGTGTCGAGGGACTGGTGGTCAGGTTGGTCGCACCGGCAACGCCCTGGCATGCGCCCAAGGACGCGGCGATCAACCCGGACCGCAACACCGCCACCACCGCCTGCGACCCCAACGACTCCACGGGCAATGCCCAGCGCAAGAAGGGGGCCCTTTGCAGCACGAGCAAAAGCACCACCATCGGCCAGGTGCGCGCACCCAGCCTCCGGCGAAAGCCCTCAAAGACCCGCCCCACACGAGCAGGCCAGAACCAGGAGGACAGTAGGAAGCTCGGAGTTGCGGCGATCACAAAGTGCCTTGATTTCCGATTTCACTCTTCACTCTTCGCACTTCCCCCTTCGGCCCGCCCGGCGGGCCGCCTAGGGCTGCACCTCGTACACTTCGACGATCGCTTCCCCGGTGCCGCCATCCGCACCGCTGACCTGGACGGTGTACCCGCCCGGCGCGAGGGACATCACGATGGCGGCATCCTTGCTGCCATCGGCGAGTCCGAAAGCGCCGACCTTGCCAAAGGTCGCGGCGAGCGTGGCCGACCAGGTGTCGTTCTCCGCCACCTTGGTCGAACCGGAAAACACCTCAAGCTTCGGGTCGGTCAGCACGCCAGGGACGCCAAACGAGGCGAGCGTCGGTCCGACCGCGCGGATCAGCACCGTCTTCGGCGTGCTGCCCGAGATGGAAATGCCCGCGATCAGGATATCGCCTCCCGTACCGACACGATTGCGCGCGGATACATTGGTCAGCCGGATCGCCGTGCCCGAGCCCGCATCATAGGCCTCCACCAGCACATTGCCGGCGGCACTGCCCTTGACTTGCGCCGTGCGCCCCCCCGCCACGGTGCTGAGCAGAGCGGCATCGAAACTGTTGCCCGGCAATCCAAACGCACCTACCGAGGCAAACGCCGTCGTGAGGGTTGATCCCCCTCCCCAGTTGTTGTTGCTCTCCAACTGGGTGCTGTCCTGAAAGAGCGCCATCTCGGGATCGGGCATGGTGCCCGGCACGCCAAATGCCGCCAGGCCCGGACCGACGGCTCGCAGGAGCATGGGCTTGGAACCGCCTGCAACATTGAAGCCGACAATGAGGATCTGGTTGGCGGCCAGGGTCGTGCGGACCGCCACATTGGTGATCGCACTGGTCACGGTCGGAGTGACCCCGAGGGTCGCGGTCCGGCTGACCACGGTGCCGAAGGCATTTGTGATCGAGACGGAGTAGTCGCCGGCATCTGAGGTCTGGACCGACGACAAGGTGAACGACGCCTGGGTGGCACCGCCCAGCGCCACGCCCGCCTTGCGCCATTGGTAGGTGAAGGGACCGGTGCCGGTGACATCCACCGTCAAGGTGAGGCTGGCGCCGATCACCACGACTTGGCTGAGCGGCTCGGTGACAATGACGGGCGCGGTGGCACTGTTCACAGTCAGGGTCGCCGGGTTGCTCTGTGTGCCTCCGCCCGCGTTGGTCGCCACCACCCGATAAGAGCCGGAGGAGGCGGCGGTGACATTGGTCAGAGTCAGAGTCGGGCTAGTGGCACCGCTGATGCTCACGCCGTCCTTGAACCACTGATACGTCACCGGCGGCGTGCCGGTGGCAGTGGCGGTGAGCGTCACCGTGGCGCCGGCGGTGACGGTCTGGCCGGCGGGTTGAACGGTGAACACCGGCGGCACCACGGGCTCCACCACGGTCAGGAGGGCAATATTGCTTTGGGTCGTGCCTCCGGCATTGGTCGCGGCTACGCGGTAGGACCCCGCCGAGGCCGTTGTCACGGAGGTCAGCGAAAGACTGGCCGAAGTGGCTCCCGGCAGGTTGGCTCCATCCTTGCTCCACTGATAGGTGATCGTGCCTTCACCTGTGGCGGCAGCAGTCAAGGTCACCGCAGCCCCCACGGGCACGGAGGTACTGGCCGGATGCGTGGTAAAGACCGGAGCGGCCACCGCCGCGGGCTGCACATTGATGGTGATGGTGAAGGTGGGATTCCCTCCGTCGCCCCGTTTGTTGGTGTTGTTCCACGCCCGCACCAGCAGGGCAAAACTGCCGGCCGTGGTGGGCGTGCCGGTGAGGGTGCCGCTGGAGGCATTGAGTAGATCACCCGAAAGCCCGAGGACCGATAGCCCGGGCGGCATCGTTCCCCGTACCTCATAAGAGGCCGCGGTGGCCGGCGCACCGATCACGGCGAACACCATGGAGAACGACTTGCCCACGGTGGCCGTGGCCGGGGACGTGGGATTGGTCGAGAGCTGGGTGGCGCCGGCCAGAGCGTGGTAGCCGCCGACGGCGGCGACCGTGAAGGCCGATCGCAGCAGGGCTCCCAAGGGGCTGCCAAGCGAGGACTCGGCCGTCGCCAGCACGCGCACCAAGGGGGCACGTTGCAGCAGAACAGAAAGCAGGGAGGCCGGCAGGTACAACCACCGGAGCCGCGACCACAACAAAGCGAATATCATATCAGACGGCGTGACGCCACTGGATCAGTTGCACCCGCAACCGCTCCCACCCACACCCCGCCCCCCGGTCGAAGACTCGCGCGAGAAATAAATGTGTTCGCCCATCGCCACGGCGAGCGGGTCCCGGTCGGCTCGCATGGCGTAGCTGGTGAGCGTTGCCCGCTCCCACGGCTGCACCCCGGAACAGCCCACACCAGCGAAGGCCATCACGGCGAGTAGCGCTGCACCAATACAGAGGCGGCAGAGGGACCGGCCCGGTCGGGTCGGCTGCCGCGAGTCGAACGGAGGCGTTGGCGTGGTCTTCATCGTGGAATTTAGAATGGTGACTCGGACGAGCGATGGACAGGAGCGAAACGGTAAAGATCCCGCAAAAATGTAGTGCCAGCTATGTGACGTTGATTTTCAAACTCACGGCTTTTCGTTCAGGAGCGCGGTAAGCTGCTCACGCAACATTTTTACCGAGCCCTCTCCGTGAAACCCCTCGTGCACGTGACGGACCACACCTTTCCGGTCGATGAGGTAGGTGGTCGGCATCTTGGGGGCCTGGACCACCTTGACGAAACGATGATCGGCATCGCGTACCGTCGCAAACGGAGGGGCCTGCTTCTTCAGGAACGCCTCATACGCAGCCTTCTTTTCGTCGACCGACACACCGAGGACCGTCAAACCACTCGACCCCAGTTCGCGCTGGATTGCACCGAGAGCAGGAAACGACGCCTTGCAGGGAGCGCACCACGACGCCCAGAAATCGAGGACGATGACTTTTCCAGCCAGATCGGCCGGAAGCGTGCCTTCGAAACTGTAGTCCGAGAGCTTCGGCAAGGGGTCGCCCTCCTTGAGTGCCGCCTCCAAGTCAGTTCCGGTCGAGGCCACGAACAAAAGTCCGCTGGCCAACACGGGGAGCGCGCCACGGAAGGTTCGCATCATCAGCCGACCGGACAAGCAGAGACGGTGCCAGAATCCGTGTCCATCCGTGTCCATCCGTGGTTCAACTGCGCGGGGTAGGTGCAAATCAGGTGACTTCATAACGGAAAAAACCGCGGGTTTGGTGGCGGGCGCGCTGCGTCAGCAAACACCCCTCCGCCCCAAAGGTGTCCTGGATGAAGCGCAAGCCGGCCTCCGCCCCGAGGACAAACGACGCGGTGGACAGGATTCCTGCCTGCAGGCACGAGGCGGCGACCACCGTGGCTTGTGTACAGCCGTTCGACACCGGCCAGCCGGTGCGAGGATCCACAATGTGTCCAAAGCGGCGACCGCCGATGGTGACACCACGGAGGTAGTCACCCGACGACGCGACTCCCTTGTCGATCACCGCGATGCTTCCCCAGGTGGCTCCTGGCGACGCCGGATTCTCAAGCCCCACGTGCCACGCCGGACGTCCAGGCGGCTGTCCCACGGCCTTCAAGTCATGGCCGAAATCAACCAGCAGCGCGGTCAGGCCGTGGTCCTTGCCAATCTGCGCCACGGCGTCGACAGCAAACTCCTTGCCCCATCCGCCGAAATCGATCGACATGCCCGCCTCCGGCAGAAACACCGCACCGGGCTTTCGCTGCACCTTCCCCCACCCGACACACCGCCGCGCCGCGGCGACCTCGGCGTCGGTCGGGACACGGGGGGCGGGTCCCTTGAAATTCCACAGGCGGAGCAGCGGAAGCGACGTCACATCCAGGATCCCCTGGGTCATGAAGTGAAGCGAGCCGCTGAGATCGAGCATCTGTTCCATCTCGGCATCGACTTCCACCCAGCCCCGTCCGGCCGCCGCATTGATCCGGCTGACCAGGCTGTCCGGGCGGAACCGCGAGTAGCGCTGTTCAAACTGCGCCACCCACGCGATCGCCGCCTGACCAAAGGCGTCCGCCCGGGCCTGCTCTGCGCAGGCGAACTGAATGGCACACGAGGTCCCCAGCGCCTTCCACTCCACCTTGTGCAGGGGCGCGACGGGCCCTGCCGGGATGGGCGCCGCGGGCTGCCGGGAGTTGGACGGCGAAACCATCATGGGACGAAGTGGCGGATGATCGAACCCCGTAGGGCTGCGTCTTGCCCGCACGCCTGGTCTTGATCGTAAGCGACGCCAGGCCCGCGCGCAAGGCGCGGCCCTACACGCTGCAATAGGACGGATCCTTCACAATCGGAATTTGCGGGGTGCATCCGGTGCCAAGGGGTTCGTCCTACCAGGTGAACCGTCCACCGAGCGTGAAGACATCGGCGTCCGGATAGGCACTCTGCGGGGTGAAACCATCCCTCCCCCGCATGGTGTACCGTTCGTAGGCCGCATCCACCGTGACGCGATCCGGGATCACGGTCCAGACCAGCTTCAGCCCAAGGGTCACGGTGTCGAGCTCCGTCAGCCGGTAGTCGGAAGAGTAGTACGGAGCCCGGCCCGAGGCGTTCGAGCCGGGCACGATCGAGGTGTTGTCGAGCGTGATGTGATAAAAGTCCACCTCGCTCTGCCGGTAGAAGCGCACCGCCGGGCGGACGATCAGCCGCTCGCCGATCGACTGGAACCACTCCAGCGCCAGCGTGTGGCTGGTCACGCCCCAGTCGTCGTCGTAGAACC
>JAEUGZ010000188.1 GCA_016794725.1 Opitutaceae bacterium
GGTCGAATTCGGTGAGGCACGCATCCGCGGGGTGGGCATGGGAATCGATCAGGCCCGGCACGACGAACGCACCCTCCAAGGAAACCACCTCCGTTCGCGCGCCGCGCAGCGCCAGGACTTCGGCGTCGTTTCCGACCTTCAAAAACCTGCCGTCGCGGATCGCCACGGCTTGCCGCATCGAGAAGACCGCGTCGACCGTTGCAATCCGGCCCCCGTGCAGGATCAGGTCGGGAGCGACGTCGGGTTCTGCGCCAGAGATCATGGCGGGCGATAATAGGCTGCCCAAGGCGAACCCCAGGCTCAGCCACCAGCGACCGTGTGACCGCGCAGGATCCACCCGCCAGTCCTGGTCGCAGGTGAACCTCGGGCAGGCTTTGGAGAACAGCCGGGTCATGGACCCCACTACCACCTTGAACCCCTGTCAACCAGCCCAGACTTGGGTCGGCCAGGAAGGACTGGGACGCGGGCTTCGCCGGCGTCGCGCCTGTGCGCGCCTCGCACATTTCCAACCCTTAAAGGTTCCGCTAGGGTCTTGGCGTCTTGGAAACCATGAGCGCGCCTCCCATCGCCTCCATACTTATCGTTGAGGATGACCCGAAGCAGCTCCGGCTTTACTCAAAAGCCCTGCGAGGCTACCGCCTGACCTGCGTGACCAGCGGCACCTCCGCCCTCGAGGCGCTTCAGGAAGCGACTCCGGATGTCATCCTTCTGGATCATATCCTGGGCGAGGGCGAACGCGGCGCTGACTTCCTTCCCAAGCTCAAAGCCGCGGCCGCCCACGTGCCGATCATCGTGGTGTCCGGGACCCTCGCGATTCACGACCAACTCAAGGCCCTCCAAGGCCCATCGGGAGCCCACTTTGTGCTGGAGAAGCCGGTCGACATTGACCAACTCGAACGCACCGTCGAAATCGCCGTGACGGAATGCGGACTCGGCGAGGCGGTGAGGATGCTTCGATCGCTCGAAAGCGCTGAAAAGGTCGATCGCGACGAACCGGACCGTCGTTTCACCGAACGCCTGGCTCGCCAACATGGTCTGCTGCGCCGCCTTCGCGGGACCACGGAGCGCCCGAACATTTCGCTCTTCAGTCGCGAGTACCAGGTCTCGCGAAAGACGATCATTCGCGATCTCCGCGACTTGATTCAGCGCGGCCAACTGCCCGCGGAGATCTACCCGGAGTGGCAGTCGGAACTTGGCGATGAGGCCGCCTGAGGCTCGCCATTGGCGGGAGGAAGGACAACCGGCGATGGTCCGCCACGCGCGCCACGGAGTCCGCGATCAAACGAAGTCGACTCCTAGACGGCTTTCCCCCAAAATCCACCCAGAGTGTCGAATCCTTCGAGCCCAACCCCGGAACCACCGCCGCAGGATCTTCCGCGGATGAAACGGCGCAGCCCCGAAGATTTTCGTCAAACGGTGCTCCGCGTCGAGAAGCTGTACTCCATCCCCCAAGTCCTCAGCCGTGCCTTAAGACTCGTCCGCCAACCCGATGTGAGTGTCGGCCAGATCGCCGACTTGGTGATGAACGACGCGGCGCTTTCGGCTGATTTTCTCCATTTGTCAAATAGCGCGCTCTTTCGCGGCGGCGAACCCTGCACGAGGCTTACTGACGCCATTCAACGTCTCGGCACCAAGGAGCTCATTCGGGTCATCAGCCTGAGTCTCAGCAAGAATGTCTACGGGAAAGACCTCGCCAATTATGGCATCACCGCTGGGCAGTACTGGACTGAGTCCGTATGGGCCGCCCTTTTCATGGATGCTCTGGCCAGGCAGGCCAATGCGGACCCCAGTGAAGCCTATGTGGTCGGCATACTTCACCAATTGGGAAGGGTTCTGATCAACGAAGCCATCCTGGAAGCGGGTTGGAGCCTATTCTGGGACGGGCGAGATTCCATTGAGCGTTGGGAAGCGGATCATGTCGGCTTCACCTACGCCGAAGCCGGGGCCCTGCTGCTCCGGCGATGGGAATTTCCTGAAGCCATAATCTCCCCGGTCGCCCAGCAACTCACCCCTCCCACTCCGAACGGTCCGGATAACTTTTCAAACCTGCTTCGTTTCACCCGGGTCTGCCTGCTTACCGCCGATCCCGCCCACCTTTATCGGTTCTCGCGAGTCAACGTGCCCGATACCTTGTTCCGCAGCTTTGGCTTCAACAACCCGCACGAATTTCGCGAAAGCCTCGACGACACGACCGCGCGCGTGGGGGACATCCGGCGCGGGCTTGCCGCCAGTTGATTCCGGTCGCACCGCGGAACGTCGCGCTGGCCAAGCGCCAACCTGCAGTTTCGCCTTGTGTCATCGTGCCGGACTGGGAGCAGGATCCCGCGATTCTCCAAGCCTATGGCCCTGGTCCGATTCACGCAAAACATCCAGCGCCACGTCGCGTGCCCGCCGAGGAACGTCGAGGGACCGACGGTCCGCGACATTCTCAACGCCTACTTCCGAGGCAACGCGCTCGCGCGCGACTATGTGTTCGACGAACAGGGGCAGCTGCGACGGCACATGGCCATCTTCATTGATGGCGAACCCGTCCTCGACCGCAGGGGGCTGGCAGACCCAGTGTCTCCCGCGGGTACCATCGACATTGTCCAAGCCCTCTCCGGGGGCTGACTCTTCTTCAGACTTTCCGAAACGATCGCATCGGTTCTGCCCCACAACCTCGCAACACGGGTCCTCATGAGCCAACGCCTCCACGTCGCCACCCGCAAAGGATTGTTCACCCTCGACCGCCACGGGGCGCGCTGGTCCATCACCCGGACCAGTTTTCTCGGCGATAATTGCACTCTGGTGATGCATGATCCACGTCCGATCGGAGGGCGCACGCGCCAGCGACGCGCCAAGTTTTCCGGTCAGTTGGTCGCGGCACTGGACCACGGGCATTTTGGCGTGAAGCTCCACCGATCTCGCGATGGAGGAGCCACCTGGCAGCCGATCGGCACACCGGCCTATCCACCCAAGCCAGCGGACTACAAGCCTCGGATGCCCGCGGAAGGAGCACCCTACGAATGGGCGCTCAAACGGGTTTGGTCCCTGGTCCCGGGCGGTGCTCATCAACCTGGCCGGCTCTGGTGCGGGACCCTCCCGGGTGGTCTCTTTCGCTCCGACGATCATGGTGACACTTGGGAGTTCAATCGGACCCTCTGGGACGATCCCAAGCGGGAAGAATGGTTCGGTGGCGGCGCCGAGGTGCCAGGAATTCATTCCATCTGCGTGCATCCCACCGATCCGGACCGGCTGGTCCTGGGAATCTCCTGCGGCGGGGCCTGGATCACCGACGACGGCGGCCGCAGTTGGCGATGCAGTGGACCCGGGATGCGGGCGGAGTACATGCCCGCCGAACGCGCCTTCGATCCCAACATCCAGGATCCCCACCTTGTCGCCCAGTGCGCCGCCCATCCCGACACACTGTGGGTGCAGCACCATAACGGAATCTTCCGATCCACCGACCGCGCCGCCCATTGGTCCGAAATCCAGAACGTCAAACCTTCCGCGTTCGGTTTTGCCGTCGCCGCGCATCCCAAGGACCCTGAAACGGCGTGGTTCGTACCCGCCATCAAGGATGAGAAGCGGATCCCATTCGGGGGCCGCGTGGTGGTCAACCGCACCACCAACGGCGGCCGGAGCTTCAAGACCCTGACCCGGGGTCTGCCACAGAAGCACGCCTACGACCTGGTGTTTCGTCATGCGCTCGACGTCGACGAATCCGGGGACCGTCTCGCGTTCGGCTCGACGACCGGTTCGCTGTGGGTGAGCGAGAACGGCGGAGATTCCTGGAAATCGCTCTCCCAGCATCTGCCACCGATTTATGCGGTGTGTTTCGAGAAGCCGCTGGTTGGGTGACCGCTCGGCGTTGCGCTCCTATTCCGCCGGCTGCCAACCGCCTCCCAGCGCCCGATACAGCGTCACCACACTCAACAATTCATCGAGACGCGCCCGGGCCAGGGCCAATTCCGACGAGAACAATTCCTGTTCGTTGTAGAGCACCTCCAAGTAGCTCGTCACCCCACCCTCGTACCGGAATGCGGCCAACTCCGAAGCGCTCCGATGCGCTTCCGTTCGCTCCTCCTGCCGCCCGCGAAACTCCCGCGTGCGTTCATAGTCGTTCAAGGCATTGGAGACGTCACGGAATGCTGACTGCACGGTCTGCTGATAGGCGGCGACCGATTCATCAAACCGGGCACGCGCCGACCGAAGGTTTCCCCGCAGGGCCCCACCGGTGAAAAGCGGGAACGTGATGGATGGCCCGAACTGCCAGGTGCGCGCCGGACTGCTGAACAAGTCCGAGAGCGCCACGGATTGGAAGCCGTAGAGTCCTGTTAGGGTGATCTTCGGGAAGAAAGCCGCCCTAGCCTGCCCGACATCCGCATTCGCCCTGACCAGTGCGTATTCAGCCGCCACTATGTCGGGTCGACGCTGCAGCAGGTCGGCCGTCAATCCCTCGGGTACCGTCATCTCGAGCTTTTGGTCCAAGAGCCCGTTGCCACGCGCCGGGCGGCCCGGATACCGACCCAGAAGCAGCTGGAGTTCGTTCTCCTGCTGTTGAATCCGTCGCAGGGTGTCAACGATCGTGGCCTCCGCGGTGGAGACAAGGATCTGGGCCTGGCGCACATCCTGGAGCGAAGCCACACCTCCCTCCTCCCTCGCCGTGGTGAGCGTCAGCGAATTGGTCCGCACCGCCAGCGTGCGACGAGCGACCTCCAGTTCGTAGTCGAGTTCCAGGAGATTCAGGTAGGCCGCCGCCACCTGCGCCACCAGTGTCTGCCGGACGAGGCGTTGTGAGGATTCCGCCGCCAGCAGCCCAGCCCGAGCGGCCTCGCTGGCCCGGCGCAACCGCCCCCAAAGGTCCAATTCGTAGGGGGCCATCGAAAGGAAGACGTCCCCGTAAACCCGCTGCGGATCGACTCCCGCAGGAGGCGCCGCGGGTCCCCGCTGTGAACTGCGCGCCGTGACGACATCCCCGCCTGCCGACACGGAAGGGAGGAACTGCGACCGCACGATCTTCGCGTTGGCCTCG
>JAEUGZ010000233.1 GCA_016794725.1 Opitutaceae bacterium
ATGAGACCCGGTGGAGGAATGGTGGATTGAATGCTGGTGAGGGATTGCTACTTTCCAAGCAAGAGTTGGGCCGGGCCGACTCCTTCCCGCATGCCTGTCGATCCCAAGCGAACCGTCAGCGAACTCAAGGAACTGCGCGCCCTGACGGGCGACGTCGACGGAGCGCAGCGCGTGGCGTTCACTCCGGTATGGCAGGCGGCGCGCGACTGGTTGACGAAGAAACTGGCAGGTCTGCCGGTCGAGGTGCATCGCGACGCGGCGGGCAACCTCTGGGCCACCCTGCGGGGCCGGTCGGAGCGTGAGTTGTTGATTGGCGGTCACTTAGACTCGGTACCAAACGGTGGCTGGCTCGATGGCTGCCTGAATGTTCTGGCCGGTTTGGAAATTCTCCGTCGTATTCACCACCAGTACCCGGGGGGGCCGCCGGTGACCGTGCGATTGGTGGATTGGGCCGACGAGGAAGGGGCGCGTTTTGGCAAGAGCCTCTTCGGGTCCTCCGCCTGTTCGGGCGCACTCGATCTGGTCGAAGCGCGGCGCCTGAAGGACAAACAGGGGATCCCGCTTCCGGAGGCCTTGAAGGCGATCGGTGTCGACCTTGAGCTGGTCAAGGAGAGTGGTCGTGAGCTCAAGCGGGCCGCCGCCTACCTTGAGCTCCATATCGAGCAGGGGCCAGTCTTGCTGGACCTCGGGTTGCCCCTCGGGGCGGTGCTGGGAACGTTCGGGGTGGAGCGCCATGCGGTGACGTTTCGAGGGCAAGCCGCCCATTCGGGCAGCACTCCGATGAATCGACGCAAGGACGCGTTTCGTGCAGCGGCGAAGATGAGCGAGGAGATTTACCGTATCGCCGAACGCAGCGGCGGGGGCGTGTGTACGATCGGCCAATGCACCACAAAGCCTGGAATCGTCACCAGCGTCGTGGAGGAGTGTCGGATCACGCTCGACCAGCGTCACCTCGACGGCGGGGCGTTGGCACGGATGCTCGCGGAGGCTCGGGAGGCGAGCACGCGCTTTGCCGAAGAGGGCGGCGTGGCGGTGGCGTGGGAGCGGCTTTGGCAGATCGAGCCGCGACCGTTTCATCGCGAACTCATCGACCTCTGCGAAGCGGCGATCAAGGAAACTGGTGTAACCAGTCACCGGTTACCGTCGGGTCCCCTCCACGATGCGGCCGAAGTCTGCGGGGCAGGGGTGCCGACGGTGATGATGTTCGTCCAAAGCCTGCATGGCATCAGCCACAACAAGATTGAGGACACCCGGGAGGAGGACCTGGAGCTTTGCGTCGTGGCCTTTGACCGACTCGCCAGCAAGACGATGGACTGGATCGAAACCGGAAGGTAGTCGAAGCGGGCCATCCGGCACGACTGAGGAGGAGCAACTGTGGAGTGTTTCCGTTGCGCGTCCGATTCCGTACGACGGGAAGTTCTCGCCAGGTGATCTGGCGGAGAGGGAGGGATTCGAACCCCCGGGACCTTGCGGCCCAACGGTTTTCAAGACCGTCGCGATAGACCACTCTGCCACCTCTCCGGACCAGGCACAGCGACCTTGGCGGGTCGCCCGGACGTTTCAATCGCGTTTTTTGCCGCTTAAGAAGGCGAGCCACAATCCGAGTGCCAGCAGGAGGATCAGCCACCAGAAGACACGGAGCTCGCGGGCGGCAAGCTCTGCAAAGGCCAGCATGCGCGGAAAAGTGAGGGCGAGGATGACCAGGCCCACGATTGCGGCCAGCAGCCCCCACTTTCGCCGCTGCGGCGTGACGTTGCGCAAAGGACGCATGCTGACCACTACCGGGCGACGGGACTGATGGTGTTGCCCGTGAGCGGAAGAATGAGATTGGTTCCGGTGTTCTCACCGCCCACTCCTCCAACCACCAGAGGCGATTTCCCGTCCCACTTCTCAACAATCTGAAGCTGGATGAGTCCGGGGGTATCGCGAAGCGCTCCACCGCGAATGCGGATGGCTTCCGCTTCGCCCTTTGCTTTGATGATGGCTGTATCCGCCTCGATCTGCGCCTTCTGCTGAACAAAGCGCGACTTGGCCGCTTCCTGCTCCTGCACCATCTTGGCTTCGATGGCGGCCTCGAGCTCCTTCGAGAGTGAAATATTCTCCACCACCAAATCCTCGATCACGAGCAGATTGCCGATCTTCTCGCGCGCCGCCGTCAGGGTCTTGGTCTTGATCTCTTCTCGCCTGCGCACGATCTGCTCGGCGCTCTGCAGTGCGGTCATTTCCTTGAGCGCCTCTTGCACACGGGGAGCGATCAAAGTGTCAAAGGGATCGCCCGCGAACTCCTTGTAGATTCTCACGACGCCCGTCTCCGGAATGCGGTACAACACGCGCAGCACCACGGTCAACTGCTGGAGATCAGACGAATAACACTCGGCATCCAGCGATTGCGTCAGCTGACGAACCGGGACGCGGATCAAAGTGGAGATAAACGGGCTTTTCGTACCAAACCCCTCGGGTTTCGCCTCGTCGCTGACCTTGCCCAAGGTGACGAGCACTCCGCGAAATCCAGGATCCACCACGTAGGTGGATTGCGCCAAGGCGAGGACCACCACGACAATGATGATGCCGATTCCAATCAGTTTTCCAGGGTTCATGCGGAGGAGAGAACGGTCCGTCTAGGGGTGTCGCAAGCATGGACGGAGAGGAACGGCGCTCGATTTTTCCACGGCGCGCGCACCATTCCGCTCCGACAACTCGCGATCGGTGAATCAGTAGGGGATGGTCGGTGCAACGGGTGACAGGCCTACAAATGACCGGCCAATCGACCGTCAGAGCCACGTTGATTCGCGACGCCTTCCGTTGCGGTTTTGGGCCGTTCCGATTCAACCTAGAAACCGCGATTCAAACACAGATAGACACGGATCAACACGTATTCAAACGAGTTACGCCAAAGCAGGCATTCAGCTGGTGGGTGAAGCACTCTCCACGCTCCGAATCCGCGTTTATCTGTGTCTATCCGTGGTTGATGAACGGGTCGATTCGTTTCAACTCTGGAAAATAGGTTCAACCTTCCAGGTAGGGGTGCGGTCGGTGGCTTAAAGTAAATGTATGTCGATTTGGGCTTGCTGTTTAAAGCAATTGATATACAAATGCTGAGGTTTGACTTCTTTTGCTTCGACCCTTTTTTCTCCGGGTGAATATGCCAGACCTGCGCTGGTGGCGGACGGAGTCGCGGAATTGCAGGGATTATACGGACCGTTTGTATTTCCCGAACGGGTTCTTCAGAAGATATGGCTTCGTCGGGACTTTTCCTTTGAGAGCGCCCGTTTGTGTGATGGGAGAGGACTTCGCATCGAATCCCCCGGGGTTTGGAACCGCCTTGGTGGACCGGACTTCAAGCGGGCGCGGCTCTTGATCGAGGGAGTGAAGGTTGTAGGTGACGTGGAGGTGCACCTAGACGAGGCGAGCTGGCAGGCCCACCGCCACAGCACCGACCCGGCTTACCGCGATGTGGTGCTTCATGTTGTATTGTTTCCGACTGAAGTAACTCTGACGGTGGGAGTTGCGGATAGGGGTATTCCCATACTGGTACTCCTGCCTCTTCTGAATCGCGGATTGGAGGATTACGCCGAGGAGGACGTGGTGGAACGGCTGGCCAGCCGCGCGTC
>JAEUGZ010000270.1 GCA_016794725.1 Opitutaceae bacterium
TTCGAGATGTATCACATCTTGATGTGCGGCGCCTCGAGTCCCAATCCCAGCGGTATGACCACCTTCCTTGAACAGGTGGAAGCATCACGCGATCCGTTTGCCGGACTGTTTGGCGGCGGTGAGAAGCTCGTCCACTCTCGTTCCCGAATTGGGAATGGTTTCCCCATCACCCCGATGACCCTCGGGGTCCTCGTCCCAACTCGCATGGCAGAATTCGCCACCCCGTACACCGATCTGCTCGACTACGACGTCTTTACCCGCGTCGACGATGCCCTCCGCGGCGGAGTCGCACCACACCCGGCCATCCTGGCTCTCCAGCCCTCCATGGTCGCATGGCTGGAAGCTCTCGCAGCGAGCCGTGAAAACAAAAAGGCCGAGGCGAAGGCCAAGAAGGACAAGAAGGCGGCAAAGGCTGCAGCACCTGCGGAAGCGGCTCCCGTGACACCCGGCAGCGACACCCCTGAACCGGAAGCAGACACGGGCAAGCGCGGGCTGGCCACGATCGCGGTCCGTGAATGCGTCGTTCCCGGTGTTCCCTTCCACTCGGAGCACTTCCTCGACACTGAATTCGCCGGTGATTCCATGCTCGGTCTTTACCTGCTCGCACTTGCCGCATTCGCGTCCGAGCAAAAGCTGGGTGGTGGATCAGCCCGCGGCTACGGCCGATTTTCACTCAGGACCACGATCCACACCAGCGAAGGCACATTCGATGCGCTGCAACTTGGGGCCGATGGGAAATACACCCCCAACGAAAAGGTTGAATCGATCTCCCGGGCAATCGACGCGTGGAACGCCTACGCCGCCGACGTTACCGCCGCAAAACTGGAGGCCATCTTCTCATGTGCGCAAGCAGCCTAGTCGTCACCTTCCGGCTTCGGTCCCATACGGTCCTACCGGAACGCCCGATCCATCTGGACGGGGTCATCGCTTACGCCATGGTGACGGCGGCCGCGCGGGCAGGGCATCCAAACCCCCTCGAAACCCAGTCTGAGCTACCTCTCGAAAAGGCCGTAGCCGACAACGGGGAATGGGTCTGGAAGGCTTCCGTCGTCCACCTCATCCAGCAAGGCGGTATCCAGTGGCATCACCACGTTCGCTCGTTCGAGCCACATGTCTGGGCCGCGGACCGCGAACGGTGCCGTTGGCAGGGGAAAACAACCCGCGCAAACGACGCCACCGGTCACCAGAAAGCGTACGTCTTCAATACGCCGCTGGTCTTCGCCCCTATGGCGAAGGCCTGGTGTGTTGGCGATCGGGACGGCATCCAGTCCCTGCTCACCTCGGAAGTCCACCACCTGGGTCGAAACGGTCGGGTGGGTTGCGGATGGATCGACTCGATCGAAGTCGAGGAAGCAACTTCCGATGAAGCGGAGCATTGGCGCCGGCGCTGCTTGTCCGAATCGCTTGGGGCCCACAAGTTGCCCGAGCACTGCCGCGGTCACGCCACCATGCATCCTCCCTATTGGGACCGTTCGGCCCGCGTTCCCTGTTTGGAGTTCGTATCCACAGCGGCAAGGATCGTGGCCCCTCGCGAAGAACACTCCGCGGTACCTGCTGCAAGCTAGTCCAAGCGAGAGCCCCTCGAGCGCACCCTCATCAGGTGCGTTCTCTTCGTTCTTTGACAGTCCAACAAATTTTGTTCTGCGAGCACCGGCGTTCTAAACTCCCACCCGGCACCGCTCGCGTCAGCCAAAACTATGGCAATGGGCCCTTTGCGTAAAGGCACCCTGCGAATGCCACCACCCGGACCTCGAAATCCTAGCGGCACTCGCAAAGCCCTCTGCCATTCAGGCCGACCCAACAGTTTGTGAATCGGCCTTGTCAGTGCGCTCGCCCTTGGCGAGCGATGGAGAGCGTATGAGGTCTGGAGATACACGCAAATATGCCGCATGTCAGTGCGCTCGCCAACGGCGAGCGATGGAGATGGGTTGAGCGCGGCGCCCATGGCAACCGACACCCGATGTCAGTGCGCTCGCCAACGGCGAGCGATGGAGATGGACTCGGCGATACCTGAGCCCAAGGGGCGAAGTGATGTCAGTGCGCTCGCCAACGGCGAGCGATGGAGATAGCTCGAATGGGCGGGAGGAGTTGAACGCGCGTCATATTTCAGTGCGCTCGCCTATGGCGA
This sequence comes from Opitutaceae bacterium, assembly GCA_016794725.1. Lineage (GTDB taxonomy): Bacteria > Verrucomicrobiota > Verrucomicrobiia > Opitutales > Opitutaceae > UBA6669. The sequence goes on from JAEUGZ010000270.1 coordinate 2,129, forward strand.
GCGATGGAGATCCGCGCAGGGCAAGGGAGGCGTTGGCAAGACCGAACGTGTCAGTGCGCTCGCCCTTGGCGAGCGATGGAGACTGATCCAACTTGAACTCGATGCCGAACTGGGGAATTTATGTCAGTGCGCTCGCCAACGGCGAGCGATGGAGATAACCGGACCAATCTATGAGCACACCTCCCAACGGTGTCAGTGCGCTCGCCAAGGGCGAGCGATGGAGACTCTTGAATACGTCGCCCGAGTCAGTCCGACGAAGAGCTGTTTCAGTGCGCTCGCCTATGGCGAGCGATGGAGATAAGGCGCAAATTCGTTCCCACCATGAAGGATTTGGCGTGTCAGTGCGCTCAGATTTGTGAGCGAGCTTTGCAAAAACAATCCTCAACGTGCCGTAACTCAGAAGACTGTTATCTTGGCGGCACCAAATTCTTGCATGAAAACCTTGCTTCAGTCTCTACTCATCCTCGCCTGTTTTCAGGCGTGTTTTTCCGCCGAGTCGCGGACGTTTGTCGGCAGAGCCGAGAGGATCTCGGACGGCGATACAATTAAGTTCATCATCACCGAGGGGACCTCCGTCGGAACCACCATGACCGTGCGCCTGGCGGGGCTCGACGCTCCCGAAGTCAGTCACCGAAAAGGGCAGGAGGGGCAGCCGTTCGGCGCGGAAAGCACCGCCAACCTCAAACGTCTGATCGAAGGGCGGGCTATTTCGCTCCACCAGCTCGATAAGGATCGGTACGGCCGGCTTGTTGGACTGATCTATGTCGGATCGAGCAACGTGAATCTCCTCCAGGTGTCGGGTGGGTTTGCTGAGGTTTACCACGAATACCTGAAAACGATCCCCCTTCCGATTCGGGACCAGTTCATCGAGGCCGAGCGGGCTGCGAAGGCAAAACGGATCGGCATCTGGAGCCTGTCGTCCTACGAGCGGCCGTCGGATTTCCGGAAACGGAAGAAGTACTGAGGCCCAGGCAGCTATCTTGGCGCATGCACTCACCAACGAAAGCAGACGAGGTTGCGGCGCTAAAGAAACTGGGCGAATCGCTCGGTCCGAACTCCTATCTGGGACCATGGATCAAGGAATTCCTGCCCGTCATCCAGGCCGACATTCAAAACGACTTTCCCGTCAGCGCACCCATGCCCAGCGTAGCTCGCAACGAGGCAATCGACATCATCGTCAATGCCAAGAAGGAGGCGGAAATCATCACACAGCGCGCCTTCAAACAATGCGCGGACGCACGCACCGATTGCGAAGCCCGCTTGCGCCGTAGCATTGAGCAGGCCTCCGCCCTCCTCGACCGTGCAGCCGGTGAGGTTCGCCGGTTGGCAATCTAAGGCTGTTTGCCTACTTCAACACCATGTCAAACAACCCTGTCCCTCCTGAAATCACTGATAAGCATCGCGACTTCGCCGATAGGGTTGTCTACAGACTCACGGCGGAATCGTGGGCCGCCAGGGATGAATACGATTTGATCCTCGATATGCTCCAGGATCACTTTCCGGGCATTGGGGTCCTGGAGCCGG
>JAEUGZ010000299.1 GCA_016794725.1 Opitutaceae bacterium
CTCGATGGAATAGAGCCCCCAGTGTAGGAACATCCCGAAGCGTTTCTGGAACCACCAATCGCGCCCGTCACCAAACCGCGGGGCGAGTGCCGGCGCGGCGTTGGGGTCGCGGGCCGCGGACGCTTCCGGGCGGGCGGCGGCGGAAGGGATCGCGGGAGCGGCGGCGGCGGTGCGGGGTCCCAGGGAGGCGGTGGCGGCGAGGGCGCCCGTTTGGGCAAGGAAAGCGCGGCGATTCATGGAGCGAGCGGGAGGCGGTGATGGCAACGCACGGGGCATGGGTGGCCGACGCCGCCCTCGCGCCGGGCCTGGGGGGCGCGGTTTAAGGGACGATGTGAGCAGCCCTCGCAGCTTCCCTGGGTGCGGCGCCGGTGGCAACTGCCGCCGTGGTTGACGTTATCCAGCTGGGCCGAGGGCCGGCTGCGTCGCGGGGCCGGGCGCAAGTGCCGGGAGTTTCGCCGAAACCCCAGGCACGAAAGCCGTTCCGGCTTCCGCTCCATTGGAGATCGGACGTAGCGGAACGCTGAAAGCGTTTCGGGATTGGGGGGGGGCGACGGCGTGGACGCCGCGATTCTCCAAGGAACCCAATCACGAAAGCCGTTCCGGCTTCCGCACCATTGGAGATCGGACGGTGCGGAACGTTGAAAGCGTTTCGGGATCGAGAGTCACTTGCGTCACGGCGGAGGTCGGAAACGTCCGCTGAATGCAGGCGAGGTGTCGGTCGGGGGAATCCGGGTGTCTCGGATGAGTCGCTGGGTGTCGGGAGAGAGTTCGGAGCGGTTGATCTCCAACAGGCGATTCAGGTCGGACAGCTCCTGACGGCGCTCCTTGTCAAAGTCCGCCTCCAGGAGCAGGAGGGCGGAGCCGGGGTTGGTGCCGGGATAGCGACGGCGGGCGAGGGCGAGTTTTCCCTTGGGAGTCAGGATCTCGCGTTCCTTGAAGGCGGGCAGCCGATCCTCCGTTACGTGGTAAGGCTCGAGTGCCAGCCGATCCGAGTCATCGCCATCGCTTGCGGGTGGAGCGGGAGCCGCGTCGTCCATCGGGACATGAGTGATCGGCGGCAGGTCGCGCGTGAGAAGGTTCGAGATCTTGCCGGACATCTCCGGAGAAAGCGCTCGGCGGCGGGAGGTGCGGGTGGCCGGGGCGGTCCCGGGTGAGGAAGTGGGGGAGACGCGGCGTGACTCCCCACCGGACTTTCCACCTGCGCTTGCGGCTTTGTCGCCGGTGACCGGTTTGGGAGCGAAAATCGGTGGCGGCAGATCCGCCGGCAGGTGCCGGGGGGGCGCTGCAGCGGGCTCCGGCTCGGCGAGGGATACCTGGCAGAGCGCGAAGGAGACAAACAGGTGGCCGCGCAGGCGCCAGGATGGGAGGGCGGGGCGAAATCTGAATCGGGGCGCGTTCACGGGTGCGGGCAGAGTGCACCCTTGCTCCGCCATCACCAAGAAAGGCGGCGCCGCTATCGACTGCGAGGGGGCGGACTGGTGTGACGCCCGATCGCAGGGGAAAGTTCCGCAGCGGTACTGTGCCGCGAGCAAACTACTTCACGTCGGTTTCCTTGACGACCGCCTCGCCGATTTCGACCTGACCCGTCTTGTCGTGCCAGGTCACACCGGGCTTGGTCGGACGACCGAGGGCCGGGGTTGCGACCGCGATCAAGGGTTGGATGGTTTCGTCGAGGAAGTGTCCCCAGTGGTCGGTCGAGGAGTGCGCACGCCAAAGCAGCATGTCCGGATGGTTCGGGGTGGGTTTACGTTGGTAGGCAAACGCAGAAATCACGAGGTAGTGTCGTCCGGACAGGCTCAACATCTCCGGGCGGTAGGCGGCGTTCTTCGCTCCCGGATTGAACTCCTGGTCGCCCAGCACCCGCGCGCGGATCTCGGCGGAGTTGATCACGGTCTGACCGATGAACACCGGGGTGATCGTGCCCCATTCGATCGCGATGGTCAAAGTCGGCGGATGCTCGCGGGAGGCGAGGAGGTAGTGCTGCTTGGCCAGGGCGCCCACCACCGCCTGCTGGATGGGCTCTTCGGGAGGTTTGCGCTGGTAGTGCTGCGCCACCTCTCCCAATTCAGAGTAGCCAACAAAAACGGGGACGTAGTAAACCGGGCGCTCGGCGGTGGGGGGGGCGATCTTTTCGCCGACCTTGGTCACATCCGTTGTCACAATCATCATGCGCTCCGTCATGGGCGCAGCGGTTGCGCTGCCGAAGCCGAGCAGGACCCCGCAGGCTATCAGGGCGGCCCATCGGTTCAGCGGGTTCGAAGTGCCGGTCGCTTGGCGGGGTAGCTGTTTCATGGCAGTTGCGATATCTGATTTAGTCGATCCACGCACGCTCAAAACGAGCGAAAGACAAATTAGGAAAGGCCGAGCAAATGACCGCCCGGGCACGAAAGCCTTTCAGGCTTCCGCTACAACGGAGGGCTGAAATGGGGATGTGGCGGAACGCTGAAAGCGTTTCGGGTTTGGCCGGGGCAGGCGGTGTCGCGGCGGGGAGGCGGCGCGAAGGTTCAAACCGCCCGGCCACGAAAGGCTTTCCGACTTCCGCTACGTCGGAGGGGCTTGAATTCTGATGTGGCGGAACGCTAAGAGCGTTTCGGGTGTGATCCGGCTCTTAGGCTGCCTGCCTTAGCTCCGTCTGCCTATGGCGCTGCCTGCCGGGATGTGCTAGTCTCCCGTGATGAACTGTACCCACCTTGCCCGTTTTCCCGCGCTGGCCCGTTTGCTGGTCGCTTCCACTGTCCTGGCTGCTGTTTCCCTCTCGGCTCAACCCGCCGCTCCGAAGGCGCCTCCGGTTCCCCGCCTTCCGGTACCGGCGGCCAGCCCGCTGGGCACGCTCAAGCAGCGGGTGGGTCTGACCGACATTGAAATCGTCTATGCGCGACCGGGCGCCAAGGGCCGCACCATGCTTGGCAACATCGAGCCCTATGGCAAGGTGTGGCGCACGGGTGCGAATGCCGCGACGACCGTCGCCTTCAGTACGGCGGTGAAACTGGAGGGACGCGACGTGCCGGCGGGCAAGTATGCGCTCTTCACCATCCCGGGCGAAAAGGAATGGACCGTGATCATCAGCAAGGATGCCGAGCAGAGTGGAGCGTTTGAATACAAGGAGTCCGATGACCTCGTGCGCTTCACGGTGAAGCCGGTCAAACTTTCGGTTCCGGTCGAAACCCTCGAGTTTACGATCAATGACATCCGCGGGGATTCGGCCACGCTCAATCTCAGCTGGGAGACGACCCGGGTGCCGGTTCGCCTCACTCTCGACGTGGTCGGGCCGACGGTGGCCAAGATCAAGGAGATGATGGCCGCCGAGGGCCGCAAGCCCTACGCCGCCGCCGCGGGGTTCTACTTCGACAACAAACTGGATCTCGCACAGGCGCTGACCTGGATCGACGCTTCGATCGCCGAAAGTGCCAACCAGACCAATACGCACCTCAAGGCCAAGATCCTTGCCGGCCTGGGGCGGAAGGCCGAGGCCATCGCGGCGGCGAACCAATCGATCGAGCTGGCCCAGAAGAGTCCCAACGCCGGCATCCAGCAAGAGTACACGAAGATGAATCAGAATCTGATCAAGAGCCTGAAGTGAACGGGGGCCGGGCGAGGCTGCCCGATGAGCCTTGCCCGCCGGGGCGGTCTGGAGTATCTAAGCGTACTCCCAACGTTCTCCATGCGCTCCCTCCTCTGCCTGCTGATCGGTCTCTCCTCGCTTACCTCGATCGCCGTTGGCGCGGAACCGGCGGTTTCGCCGACAACCGTCGCCAGTTCGGCGGGGGTTCCTTCACTGCCACAATTGCGCGGTATCCTGGCGGTGGGCAAGGAACGTCAGTTTTCCCTTGTGTCATCGTCCGCTGGTGCTGCGACCTGGGTGAAGCTCGGCGCGACGTTTGAAGGCTGGACCCTGACGGACTACAAGGCGGCGGACGAGACCCTCATCCTTGCTCGCGACGGCCAGCATGTCCCGATTCGCCTCGCCGGATCGAGCATAGCGGATGCACCTGCCGCCGCGGCCGTGAAAGGCACGATTGCCGATGCCGAGGAACTCCTTCGCAAGATGGATTTCGATCGCATGCTGTCCCGGATCCTCGACCAGCAGAAGGCAGGCATGGCGAACATGACCCGGCAAATGACCGGTGGAAAAGACCTGCCACCCGAAGCGAAGGCGATGCAGAAGCAGGCGACCGACCTGATGTTCGAGGCCATGAAGGTGGAGACCATCAAGGAGGATGTGGCCAAGATCTACAGTGAGCTCTTCTCGAAGGACGAGATGCGGGCGATGATGGATTTCTATGGAACGCCCGCCGGGCAGGCAATGATCGAAAAGCAGCCGGAAATTTCGCAGCGCATGAACCAGCTCATGATGGCCAGAATCGCCACCGTCATGCCGAAGATCAGAGAACTGCAGCAGGAGAGCATCAACCAAATGAAAGCCAAGGCCGCAGCGGGCGCAAAGTAGGGGCGGCCGTTGGTTCAACCCGTGACCTACCGGCGTGATCGCGGCATGGCTTGCGGACCGAGACTCACAAGCGCTTGGGTGGACGCCAATCTGATTGAATCCGCCCGTCCGTCGCGGATGATGCGTCGAAAGGAATCATCGGAAATCGCACTCATGGTATTCAGCGCCATTCATCAGAGCGCCTTGCTCGATGGAGCACACCAAGGACCCATGGCTTGACCGCACCCGAACTGGCCTGACGGAGCCCGAAGTGGAGTTGCTGCCCCAAAGCATGACCACCCGTGCGCACGATGTTGCGCAGGGAATAGTTGTCCCGCCCTGATTTCTCGGAATTCCACTCAGCTGAACCCCGGAGCATGCGACCACGCTCGGTAAACGGAATAGTTCCGTAGGCCGCAATTGAACCACGGGACGAATCGGTTCAACTGAGAAAGCCGGGATGCTGGGGTTGGCTCCCTCGTCCCAGCGCGTTTCATGTGTGACTTCGCAGGCGCTTTGGGAGAGCTCTCGAGCGAATGGTTGGGATCGGTATTGCCAGGGTCCGACTTGGGCCGAAAGTGGACGAGGGGAGCTAACGATCAGTCGCACTCCGTCGATCAGGCGCTGGTCCGCTTCGCCGGATTCCGGTCAGGAGCCACTCCCCTGGACTGCGCTCCGTCCTGCCAGCGGCTGTCCACGAGAACGGTCACGGGCACGACCGGGCTGGGGGGAGCTTCGCGGTAGAGGGAGCCCACCAGCAGGTCGACCGCATGGCGGCCGACGTGGATGGAGTTTTGGTGAATGCCGGTCAGGGAGGCATCGTCGTCGACCATGGTATAGACAATGCGAAGCCCGCGCGCCCAGGATGGCAGCACGGCCGCGAGGTCGCGCCGTTGGGAGATAAGGAGGTCGGGCTGGTAGGTCTTCAGCCAGGTTTCGAACGCGTCGGTTCCGGACGGTCGTATCACGGGGATGACCGGGTTTTCAAAGTGTTTGGGCGCCTGGGCGAGGTAACCACCCTCCCACAGCTTGCTGACATGAGAGGCTCCGTCGGGTGCGAGGTGGGGACCTTCCGCCTGCAGCACCAGACCTGGCCGCCGGTAGCCCAGATCGTGAACCCGTTGCAGTGTTTCACCAATCGCCCCGAAGTGGTTGATGGAAACGCGGCTGATGTCTGGGACTTGGAGTTTGTAGCCGGTGGCGACGACGAAAAAGCGATCCCACGGAAAGTCCAAAGGGATGTTCACACCGGCGAGAGGCAGCACGATGATTCCCTTGATCCCACGCGTGGTCAGGATGCCGGCGAGCCGTCTGCAGTTGAGTCGGGTGGGGGTCATTACGAATACCTCGGCCTGATAGCCCTGCTCCTGGGCGCGCTGACGCGCACCGTCAAAGTACAGCCGGTTGGCGAGGTCCTTCTGCCAGTCCGGGTTGGTCGCAATGATGGCAAGGGTGGGTCGATGGTGCACGCCTGCGACGCGCTTGCGATAGGCGCAAAGCGCGTCCAGCACCGGGTCCGGCTGATAGCCCATTTTCTCGGCCAGGGCCTGAATGCGCCGTCGCGTCTCGTCGGGAATGGAGGACTGCCCCCGCAGAGCCCGGGAGACGGTGGATACGTGCACGCCCGCCTGCTTGGCCAGCTGGTTCATGGTCACCCGGATGTGGTGCATGCAATAATTTGCATGGGAGAGTGGTGGTCACAGGCAAACCAAATCCTGTTAGTGCGGGTTGTCGCATGAGCCTGCCCCTCTTTTCGCGTACCCACGCCGCCTCTCCGCTGCAATGGATTCTCCGTCTCGCCGGCTTGGGAGCGGCCTGGACCGCGTTCAATCCGCCGGTGGGGGCGGGGGAAGTGTCGGGTCGGATCAACGTTCTGCTGTTGCTGGCGGACAACTGGGCTTATCCGCATTCCTCGTTTCTGGGCGACCGAACGGTCAAGACCCCGAACTTTGACCGGCTGGCGCGCGAAGGCGTGTTTTTCCGACATGCCTTTTGTCCCGTGCCCTCGTGTTCGCCCACTCGCGCGAGCATTCTCACCGGACGGGAGCCGCATGAACTGGGTGAGGCGGTCAATCTCTGGAGCGGACTGCCCACCACGTATCCAAGTCTCACCCAGGAGCTGCGCCGCACGGGCTACGATGTGGGTTATACCGGCAAGGGATGGGCGCCCGGAAATCATGTGGCCTCGGGTTGGAGTGAAAATCCCGTGGGGACCCGGCATGGAAGTCTGAAGGAGTTCCTCGACCAGCGCTCGGCGACTCATCCCTTCTTCTTCTGGATCGGCAACCTCGATACGGCCATCGGGCATTGGGACTATGACGCCGGGGCAACCGCCGACCTGGATCCCTCCTCGGTGGTGGTGCCCGCGCACCTGCCGGATCTTCCGGAGGTCCGGCACGACATCCTCGCCTACTACAATGGGGTGCGGAAGTTTGACCGCCTCATTGGCGAATCGCGCGACCTGCTGGAGCGAAACGGACTCCTGGAGAACACCGTGATTGTGTGTGTGAGTGACAACGGCTGGCAGGTCCCGCGAGGGCTCGCCAACTGCTACGAC
>JAEUGZ010000560.1 GCA_016794725.1 Opitutaceae bacterium
CCGTGCGTTACCACCGTGCCGGACACCTGCCGGGTGCGCTTCCCATTCCGCACGGTGATGCGCTGCGGGACGTGGCGCCCCGACTGATTCCCACGCTTGCCTCGCCCGTGATTGTGTACTGTGCGAGCGCCTCGTGCGAAAACTCCCGGGAGGCGTCGGAACGCCTGGTGAGCTACGGTTACACGCAGGTCTTCGTCTTTGAGGGCGGCAAGGCCGAGTGGACGGCGGCCGGACTGCCGCTGGAGACGACCGGCGAAGGAGGTGCGTCGTGAAGCGCCTGCTGTCCCGCGTGCTGATGACCACGCCCAGCGTGCCTGCCGCAATAGCCCGGATCGTCGTGGGGGGCGTCATCCTTCCCCACGGACTCCAGAAGACGCTCGGATGGTTCGGGGGCTCCGGCCTCGAAGGCACCTTGAGCTACTTTACCGGAACGATGCACCTGCCGTGGATTGTAGCCGTGGCCGTTGTGGCGGCTGAGTCTGTCGGAGCGGTCCTGCTCCTGCTCGGCGTCGCCACGCGGGTGGCGGCTGCGGGAATCGCCAGTGTGATGCTCGGCGCAGTCCTGACCACCCATGTGTCCCACGGTTTCTTCATGAACTGGTTTGGCCAGCAAAGCGGCGAAGGATTCGAGTTTCACCTGGTCGTCCTCGGCCTCTGTGCCGTGAGCCTGGTAGCCGGGGGCGGGTGGGGCTCCGTCGACGGCAGGCTGCTGAAACTCGCGGATCGACACCAGCCCGAGACCTAGGGTTGCTCGGCGGGCGGGTTCCTCTGTCCCCGCCGGGGCTGAGAATGGAAAAACCCGGCACGCTCGAGAGCGACCGGGTTCGAATGCCACAAGCCTGAGGCGCACCTGCAGGCGTCAGCGTGTCAACGCGCAAAGTTGCGCGCCGCCACTCACTACTTGGCCGATTTCTGGATGCTCTCGCCTGCCTTCTCGATGTCCTTGCCGGCACCTTCCATGGTGCGACAACCGGAAAGGAGGGCCAGCGAGCCCACAATGAGGCCGAGGACGATGAGTGCGAACGAGGGAGACTTGCGTGTGACGAGGTTCATAGGAAGTGACGCCCGGAATGTCGGGGTCGATAGCGCCGACTTTAGCACCGCCCTCGCCGTTCCGGCATTGGGTGATCACCCCATCTCGTCACGCGCTTCCGCGTCGGCTGCCCCTTGCGGTCACGCATGGCGTCAACCTATAGAGAAATCATAAGGGTGGCCCTCACCGAAGAGGATGGGATCCTGTTGTAGGCGAGAGCGGTCGGTCCCGTCGCGACCTCATCGAGGCCGCGTAGTGCTGAACTCTGACTTCTACTTGGCAGGTGCGAGCGTTCCGAATCGGTGTTTTTCTCTGTCCCTCCGCGGTCGAATTCAAGCGGTTCATGGGGGACGACGGGAATACCTCCTAGGTGGTATGGCTGTGCGGGGGCCCATCCGCTATGCTGCCCTGTTCGCACGCTGTCCCTCCTTCCACCGCACCATGAGTCCTGCGCTTGCCTCCCTTCTCCGCCGCCTCTCCGCCGGCGTGTTTTCCCTTTTCTTCATCGTGGCCGCCACCGCCCAGACCTCGGGTGTGGTGGCCGGTCGCGCCTTTGACTCCACGACCGGTGCCGTGCTCCGGGGGGCGGACATCACCGTGGCCGGTTCACCGGTGCGTACGACGACCGACGCCGACGGCGCTTACCTGCTCTCCTTGCCCGCTGGCTCGCACCGGATTGCGGTGGACTACCTCGGCTACGAGCCGAGGACGAAGGAAGTCACGGTGACGGCGGGAGCCACCGTCAGCCTCGACTTCACGCTCGGCACCGAGGTGGTGCAGCTCGGCAGCGTGCGGGTCGTGGGTGAACGGACCGGCCAGGCGCGCGCCCTCAACCAGCAGCGTTCAGCCCAGAACATTTCCAACATCATTTCGTCCGACTTTGCCGGGCAGTTTCCGGACAAGACGATCGCCGATGCCGTCAAGCGGCTGCCTGGTGTAACTGTCGAGACCGACCGTGACACCGGCGGCGCCGAGGGCCGCTACATCACCCTCCGCGGCATGTCGGCGGACTTCAACGCCGTGACCATTGACGGGGTGCGCGTGAACGCCACGGACTTTGACGGCATCACCCGCCGCGTTCCCCTCGATGTGGTTTCCTCCGACGTGGCTGACCAGATCGAGGTGACCAAGGCGTTGCGTCCCGATCAGGACGCCGACTCGATCGGTGGTGCGGTGAACATCCGCACCCGAAGCGCGTTCAGCCAGAAGGGCCGGGCCAGCAGCTTCAAGGCCGGACTCAACACCTCGTCGTTGCACGATGAGTACACGTCCGACTATCCCTTCGATCAGACCGGCTACGAAGCGGCCGCCACGTACTCCGATCTCCTCGGAGCAAAGCAGCAATTCGGATTCTCCATCGGAGCCAACTACCGTGACCGCGTCTTCCTCAAGCAGCGCAATAGCACGACCGGCTGGAATGACACGCTCGGCTACCGCCTGGGCACGTCCACGACGGTGAATCCCCTGCGCGGCTTCATCATGGATTCGGCGGTGCTCCAACACTACTATGACGATATCGAGGGTTCGGGTCTGAACGGCTCGCTCGAATGGCGTCCCAATGACGATCACCGCATCCGCTTTCTCGCCTCCACCAATGTGCGCGAGACCAACCGCGGTCGCCAGCGTCAGGTGCTGTTCTTCCCGCTCTTTCGCCTGAGCGACGGCTCTGTCGGCGGCATCACGGGCACGCCGACTGTCACGGGCGACACCTACACCAGTCTGTCCGCCTCTGGCAACACGGTGCGCCGCGAGGTCCGCGACTTCGACGAGCTTCAGCGCACCAGCACGGTCGCGCTCGAGGGCAAGTCCCAGCTCGGGGAAATGCGTCTCGACTACCTCGCCGGCTACAACTGGGCGAACTGGGACGGCGGTGGCGCCTCCTCGCTGCAGGCACAGTTCCAGAATGCCGGCTTCACGACGCGCTACACCATTACGCCGGGCGACGCAGCGTTCACCTCGATCGGAGCGGTGCAGACCACGTCGGGCCTCGATCGCAATGATCCGTCCATCGCCGGTGTCTACACCATGCGTAACCTGCTCCGGGGCACCCGGGAATACTGGGACGACGAATTCAACGGCGCGGTCGATGCCACGCGCGACCTCACGCTCGCCGGACTGCCAATCCAGTTCAAGGCCGGCGCCAAGTTCCGTTCCCGCACCCGCGACCTCAATGAGACGGTGCGAAGCTACAACCAGAACGCCAACTGGTCGCTGACAGGCTACACCGGCCAGCCGGACATCCCGTCACTGATTGCCCGTTACCGGGCCACCGGAACCAGCGATGGTCGCTACGACTACGGCTATTTCCTCGATCCGACCGTGGTGCGCAATGTATCCGACACATTGATCGCACGCGGTCTGCTTACCCCGCTCTCCACGAACGCGTTCAACAGCCTCTACAATGACTACTCCGCGCGCGAGGACATCACGTCCGGCTACCTAATGGGCCAGGCCAGCCGCGGCCGCCTCACGGTGCTGGCCGGATTGCGCGCCGAGCAGACCAAGACCCGGTTCGAGACCTTCAACGTCGTCGACGGCGTGCCGGTGGCCATCGCCCCCGAGCGCGACTACACCGACTGGCTGCCGGGTCTTCACCTGCGTTTCGACCTGAGCAAGAACCTGGTTGTCCGCGGTGCCTACACCGAGACCATTGCCCGGCCGACCTTCAACCAGCTCAATCCGCGGGCGACGATTTCCACCACGTCGGACACCGTCAGTCGCGGCAACATCGACCTGAAGCCGGTCTACGCGCACAACTTCGACCTCGCGATCGAGCGCTACCTCGGCTCCGTCGGCTACCTCTCGGCCGGCGTTTTCCACAAGGATATCAAGAACAGCGTGTATCGCTCCACCCAGTCGGAGATCTTTGAATCGGAACCCGCCCGCGTGACCCAGCCTCGCAATGCCAAGGGTGGCACGCTCACCGGCGTCGAACTTGCCTTCGACACGCAGCTCAAGTTCCTGCCTGCGCCGCTAGACGGTTTCGGTGTGACGGTGAACTACACCTACACGCACTCGGAACTCGATTCGGGTCTGCCGGCCCTGGCGGGGGTGAAGCTTCCGCTTTTCGACCAGGTGGGTGACACCGTCAACGCCAGTCTCTACTACGAAAAGGGTCCGGCGCGGCTGCGCCTTTCGCTTCACCACCGCAGCGAGGTGCTCTTCGACCTCGCCACCGACAATGTGCTCGCCCTGGCCCGTTATGAGGCGCCGAGCACCACGCTGGATTTCACGGCCAGCTACCGGGTCTGGCGCAATTGGACGGTTTACACCGAGTTCTCGAATCTGACCAACGAGCCTAGCCATGGTTACAACGGAAGCGAAAGTCTCCGGCTGGACTATAACGAGTTCACCGGCTGGAGTGCTGTCCTAGGCGTGCGCTGGAATCTCTGAGCCGGCGCACGGCTCTCCTCCATGAATTGCCTCTTCTCCTGCCTCGGTTTGATCGTGGGCCTCGTACCCAACCTCGTGTTCGCCTCCCCCTCCGCACCCGTCCGCAACTATGGTCTTGTGATCCACGGCGGAGCCGGGGTCATCTCGCGCTCCGAGCTCACGCCGGAGCGTGAGGCCGAGTACCGGGCCCGGCTCGCCGAAGCCCTCGATGCCGGCTACGCGGTCCTTGATCGTGGCGGTCCCGCGCTCGAGGCCGTCATCGCCGCCGTCAACATCCTCGAAGACTCCCCGCTCTTCAATGCCGGCAAGGGCTCCGTGCTCAATGCCGATGGTATCTGCGAACTCGATGCCTCCGTCATGGAGGGTCGCACCCTGGGCGCCGGCGCGGTGGCGGGTGTGCACCACATCAAGAATCCGGTCAACCTCGCCCGCGACGTCATGGAGCACTCTGGTCATGTCATGCTGATCGGCGAGGGCGCGGAGCAATTCGCGCGCACGCGCGGCTACGAGATGATTCCGGCTGACTATTTCCAGACCGAGCACCGGCGGCAACAATTGCTCAAGGCCAAGGAGCTGGAAAAGGTGAAGGCCACGAAGTCCGCCCTCCTGCAACCCGAGGAGACCTACCTGCTGCGCCAGTTCAAGTGGGGCACGGTGGGGTGCGTGGCCCTCGATCGAGCCGGCGATCTCGCCGCCGGCACCTCGACCGGTGGCATGACCAACAAGAAGTTCGGTCGCATTGGCGATACGCCGGTGGTCGGCGCCGGCACCTATGCCAACAATGCCACCTGCGCGGTCAGTGCCACCGGCTGGGGCGAGTTTTTCATCCGCACCAGCGTGGCGCATGACATCTCGGCCCAGATGGAGTATGCGGGTCGCACGGTGACCGAGGCCGCCCGGGCGACACTCGCCAAGGTGGGGACGCTCGGTGGCGACGGCGGCGTCATTGTGCTCGATGCCCGCGGCAACGTGGCGATGGAGTTCAACTCCCCCGGTATGTATCGCGGGCATCGCTTCGTTGGTCAGAGCCGATACGTCGCGATCTATCCGGACGCGCCCAAGCCCTAGGCCTGGCGTTTGGGACTGAAGCCGGGTCTGGAGCGATGCGAGGGATCGCCGATCCTACGCGCCAATTGGGAGAAACCCAGCCGTCCGTTGGAGGTGGGGTCGCCGACCCATAAGCGCTGACTTTGTAAAATGACGAGGCGGAGACCCCTCTGTGTGCGTTGGATTGATGGAGGGCGTCGCTCCGTCGACGCCGGTTGCGCGTTGCGTTCACCAAAGACGCACCGACGTAGAGGTGCAGGGTTCGTCCCCCGGCGTCGACGGAGCGACGCCCTCCACCCGAACCAATCCTGCAGGCATATCCTCGGTCGAACTGAGGGCTCCACCTGCTTC
>JAEUGZ010000369.1 GCA_016794725.1 Opitutaceae bacterium
CAGTGGTGCGGAGGCCAATGAAGGCCTGCTCAAGCTGGCTCGACTGCATGGCATGCGCAAAGCGGGCGGTGAAGAGGGAAAGTGCTATCAGGTGATCTGTGCCCGGCAGGCGTTCCACGGGCGCACCTTTGGCGGCATGAGCGCGACCCCGCAGGAGAAGATCCAGAAGGGGTTTCGTCCGTTGACCCCTGGATTCCGCTTTGGCCAGTTGAACGATCTTGGCAGCTTTGAGGCGTTGATTGACGCCGAGACGGCGGCGATCTTTGTGGAGACCATTCAGGGTGAGGGCGGGGTCAATGCCTGCACCACTGAGTTTCTGATGGGCCTGCGGCGGCTCTGCGATCAGCACAACCTTCTGCTGATGCTCGACGAGGTGCAGTGTGGGATTGGTCGGACGGGAAGCTTTTTTGCGTTTGAGCAGGCAGGTGTGCGTCCCGATGCCATTGGCATGGCCAAGGGCCTGGGTGGGGGCTTTCCCATCGGAGCGGTGTGGATTGGAGAGAAGGCGGCGGATCTCTTTCAGCCCGGCTCGCATGGCACCACGTTTGGCGGCACGCCGCTGGCCTGTGCAGCGGCACTCGCCGTGCTCGACGTGTTGGAGCGAGAGCGCCTGATGGAAAATGTCCGCATCAACAGCGTTCGCTGGCACGCGGATCTGAAGCAGCTGGTGGCCGACTTCCCGGCGAAGGTTTTGGCGGTGCGCGGGCTCGGCTACATGGTCGGTGTGCAACTGGCCGCGGATCCCGCTCCCACGGTTGCGGCTTTGCGGGAGGCTGGCCTGCTGGCGCCGCCTGCGGGAGGCAATGTGATCCGCTTGCTGCCGCCCCTGACGGCGACGGTCGCGGAGTTGAATCAGAGCGTGGAAATCTTCCGGAGCGTGTTGTCGGCCCGCGCCTGAGGTGCACGTCACCGACCGAAGTCTGCCCGCGTCAGGCCCAAGGTTCGGATGAGTTCAGCGATCCTCCTGCTCCGGACCGGGTGGATCGCTCAGGATAGGCGGTTTGTGCGCCAACGTGCGCCCGGTGGTCGATCAGGCTGGATTCGCGCTCTCGCTCAAACCGCCTCAATGCGTCCCCCGTCAAAATGCTGGCGTGCGGGTGGGCTCCGGGACGTGGGGTTCCTGAGTCTTGGATGCCTGCTGATCGCTCTGGCAGGGATGACTTCCCTGCGTGCCGCGGAACCGGTGGATCGGGACGAACGGTTTGTGCGGGACGTGCTGCCGATCCTCCAGCAGCGCTGTTTTGAGTGCCACTCCCACGAGTCCAAAATCAAGGCGGGGCTCGCGTTGGATTCGCGGGCGGGTTGGGAACTCGGCGGAGACACAGGACCGGCCGTGCGGGCGGGAGACCCGGATTCGAGTCTCCTCATCCAGGCGATCCGGTACGACGATGCGGATCTCCAAATGCCCCCCAAAGGTCGGCTCCCCGAAAACGAGATCCGCGTGCTCGAATCTTGGGTGCGTGACGGGGCGTTTGATCCGCGCCGTTCGTTGACCACCGGAAAGAAAGGTGGAATCGACTTTGCCGAGGGCGCGAAGCGGTGGGCTTTTCAGCCGGTTCGCCGCGTCGAGCCGCCGACAACCCGAAACCAGGCTTGGCCGCGGACGGATCTGGATCGATTCGTCCTCGCGAAGCTCGAGGCGCACTCGCTGACTCCCGCGGAGGATGCCGACCGGCGTGTCTTGATCCGACGGCTCTGGTTCGCGTTGCTCGGTCTGCCGCCGTCGCCCGAAGACGTCCGGAAGTTCCTCTCCGATCCGCGACCGGATGCGGTGGAACGGCTTGTGGATCAGGCGCTGGGATCGGTTCACTTCGGGGAGCGGTGGGCGCGTCACTGGATGGACGTCGTGCACTACAGCGAAACCCACGGCCTGGAGCGGGACTCCCTTTTGCCGTTCGCCTGGCGGTACCGCGACTACCTGGTGCGTGCGTTCAATGACGATGTTCCCTTCGATCAAATCCTGCGCGAACACGTGGCGGGTGACCTGATTTCTCCACGCTGGCGCAACGGAATCAACGAGGCTCCAATCGGCACCGGTTTCTGGCGGTTTGTGGAGTTTTTCCAGACACCGGTCGACGTGAAGCGGGAGGAAGTCGCAGTGATAGATAGCCAGATTGATACCTTTTCCCGGGGGTTTCAGGCCATGTCGATGTCCTGCGCCCGCTGTCACGATCACAAGTTCGATCCGATCGCGGAGGATGATTTCTACGCGCTCTATGGCATCCTTCGCAGCTCGCGTGTCGCGATGCATGTCCTTGAGCCTGTCTCCACCTTCACCCGGGAAAATTCCGCATTGGAGCGGATAAAGTCCGGTGCCACGGAACTCCTGGCGGACCACTGGAGCCCGCAGTTCGACAAGTGGCCCCAGCGATTGCACGACGCGGCCGAGTTCATCGCCGTCCATCCTGCCGCGCTGGAGAAGGAACGTCCGGTGTACGAGCAATTGCCGGTCGATCCCTGGCGGCGCGCGTTCGCCCTTGCCGTCTGGGCGAAGAAGGACGTGCTGTTCCGAACGTTCCTTCCGCTGGTGAAGGCGTGCGACGAGGACGAGTTTGGCACGTTGTGGCGGCAACTGGCGGGAGAGACCCGTGAGACCGGAAAGACGCGCCCCGAGGCTGCGCAGGTCTTTGCCGACTTCAGGAACGGAATTCCGGCCGGATGGCGCGTCAGCGGGGCCGGCCTGCCGGAGCGGACTCAGGACGCGGGGAATTTCGCCCTTGCCTCCACCGGCGAACAGGGCGTTCGGGCGGTCAGGCCGGCGGGTTACTTTTCGGATACACTATCGGATCGCCACGGCGGAATGCTTCGTTCACCCGATTTCACGATCGAGACCGATTGCATCAGCATTCTCGCGGGAGGGCACCAAGGCGCCCGTGCGCGCCTGGTGATCGAGAATTTTCAGGGGGACAGCACGCTCTTTGCCGGCATCAACCCCACACTCGAGGCCTCGAACCTCCAGTGGTTCACCTGGCGTATGCGCGACCAGTGGCGCGGGAGGCGGGCCTATGTCGAGCTCTTCACGCGCGATGACCGTCCCTATGTTGAAATCGCCCCGCTTCGCGAGGTGTTTGAGGTCACTGACGGGCGCTCCGGCTTCGGGGTTGTTGAGGTGGTCTTTCACCCCGGGTCCTGGAAACCGACCCTGGACCTGCTTCCGCCGGCATTCTGGACGGGCGAGGCGCGTTCCTGGCGGGAGATCGGCGAGCGGCTGGCCGCGGCGAGCCGGGATGCCCTGTTTGCCTGGAAGTCCGGCACGGCTACGGAACCGCAACTGATCCTGCTTTGCGAGGTCACCTCGCTCGGCCTGCTCGATTCGCGTTTCGATCGAACCACACCCGCGCTGGCGGAACTCATCGAGCGTTATCGTCACCTGGCCGACCGCATTCCCGTCGCCACCCGCGCGCCCGGGCTGCGCGACGACGGGAATGGGATGGATTCGGAGCTCTTTCCGCGGGGCAATCATCTCAAGCCCGGCCGGGTGGTACCCCGACGCTACCTTCAGGTCTTGGGGTCCTCCGTCCGCACCTACCAAAATGCGGGCAGCGGCCGGCTCGCTCTGGCCAATGAGGTGGTGGACCCGTCGAATCCGCTGACTTCGCGCGTCATGGTCAACCGGGTGTGGCACTGGCTGTTCTCGCAGGGGCTCGTGCAGAGTGTGGACAATTTTGGCAAACTCGGCGCCCTGCCGTCGAATGCCGAGTTGCTTGATTTTCTGGCGGCGGAGTGGGTGAACGACGGCTGGTCGCTGAAGCGATTGATCCGAAGGATGGTGCTCTCGCGAACCTGGCAGCTTTCCAGCGATCCGTCCGTCGCCTCCCTGGAACGCGATCCAGGAAATCAGTGGCTTCAACATGCCTCGTTGCGCCGACTTGAGGCCGAGGAAATTCGGGATGCGTTGCTGGTGGTCGCAGGCAATTTCAATCCCGACGTGGGTGGCCGCCCCGTCCGCAATCACTATCGTGTTTCGGTGGATACCTCACAGCCCCCCAGCGGACCGCTGGACGGGCACGGTCGACGCAGTCTTTACCTGGAGATGAGACGGAATGCGCGCAGCGATTTCCTGCGCGTTTTCGACCAGCCCAGCCCGGCGGTGACCACCGGTGGGCGCAGCCTTTCCAATGTTCCGGCCCAGAGCCTCGCCCTGCTGAATGATCCCTTCATCCTGGAGCAGGCCCGCGTTTGGGCTGAACGGATGCTGCGCGAGGAATCGAGCGACGCGGGCCGATTCACGCGCATGTTTGAGGAGGCGTTTGCCCGCCGCCCCGACGCGTCGGACCTGGCTCGATTGCAGCCTTTGCTTTCATCCGCAAGTTCACCGCTTGAAGGATGGACGGCCGTCGCGCACGTCCTCTTTAATCACAAGGAGTTTCTCTACCTCCCATGACTCCGGAACGACCTGATCACCTTTCAAGGCGGGAGATGCTCCGTCGGTCTGCGCACGGGTTTGGCTGGCTTGCCCTCGCCGGTCTGACCGGAACCAAGGGTTGGTCACAGGGCAGCCCGCCTCCTCCGGCCCGGGCGAAGCAGGTCATCCTGTTGTTCATGGATGGAGGGGTCTCTCAGGTCGACAGCTTTGATCCGAAACCCCGATTGACGCGGGAGCATGGCCAACCTTTCCAGGTCAAGGTGGACGCCACTCAATTCGACAACAACGGTTCAGTCCTTGGGAGCCCGTGGGCGTTTCACCCCTCAAAAGGTGCGGGAATCCCGGTCAGCGATCTCTTTCCCCACCTTCGCTCGATCGCCGACGAGCTCTGCG
>JAEUGZ010000377.1 GCA_016794725.1 Opitutaceae bacterium
CTTCACCACTCCGGCGAGGTCACGCACCACCAGGCGAAGCCGTTGGGAATCTGCCCTCGCGTCGATCCAGGTGGCCGCTGCGGGTGCGGGGCCCCCTCCGATGAGCTGCGCATAGGGAAACTCGGTCGATGGTGGGATCCATGTCGTGCGGTGGGTGTGGCCCGACACGATCACCTGGGCTCCCCACGCCACCAGCGAGTCATGCCAGGCGGCGCGGCTGCGGCCGCTGTGCCGGTCGAAGCCTCCCTTGTCGTAATCTTGCGGAGACTCGTCCACGCCGCGCAGCGGGATGTGACAGATGACCACACGGTAGGGGGCTCCGCCAATCTCCGGACGTCGCACGGTTTCGGCCAGCCAGGCTGCCTGCTCCTGTCGTAGCTGATCGAAGGCGACGCGACCGCCAAAACTGGGGTGCCCATCGGGCTTGTCCTCTCCCGTGTGCAAACAGATGACCCCGACCGGACCGGAGCGAAAGGCGTAAAAGGGGCGGCCGTTCGGCGTCGCCACCATCCCGGGCATCTCGAAAGCATACTTGCCACGCACGTCATGGTTGCCCCAGACGACCAGGAGAGGACGTCCCGCGGAAATGTCACACCCCCCCGGATGCAGCAGCGTCGGGATGAGCAGGTCTTCACTCTTCCAGTCATTGCAGGTGTCCCCGTTCCACACCAGAAAGTCGGCCGCCGTGGTCTGTTGGTGGAGCTGCTGTAGCGTCGGTTGGTTGACGTGGGTGTCGTTCCACACCGCAAACGTCGTCTCGGAAGCGGTGGGATCGAGCGTGCGGAATGACTTCCAAGGGCTCGTCTCAGTCTCGCCATCCTCCACTGCCACCGTGACTGAACGGACACGGTAGCTGCGGCCGGGAGTCAGTCCGTCCATCCTGACCCGCAGCACCTTGTGTCCCTGCGGCACAAACCCAAAGCGATCCGACTTCACCCTTCCCGAGAAACCATCGGTCGATTCCCATTCCAGCCAGCCCCGGCTGAGTCGGCTCACCGCCCACACGGCCTCCAGTCCATCGCTGCGCGGCGCCATCAGCACCAGCGGGGTCACCACGAGCCCGCTCCGAGCAGGCGCGTCCGCGCCCAGGGTGGAGGTGCCGGCGGCAAGAGCGCCACCGGCCAGCTGACCAAGGAAATGTCTGCGTTTCATTCGCATGCGGTAGGGTCGGCCAAGACAAGCGCAAGAACCACCATTTGTCCGCACAAACTTCTCGCCAGCATCTCAGCGTAGGTCGGGAGGAAATCGACCCCCGGGGCAAAGGTGCCCGAACAGGCCCCTCCGGCCGACCTGCCCGTGGAGGTCCTCTCATCCACACCTGACTTTTCAGTCAGGTCCACCGCGTCCTTGCCCCTGGAAGGCGGGACGCGATTCGGCTAGCATGGCTCCGTCAATCGTCGCCCCGTGCGACCGAACTCATCACGGATCGCCTCGACCTCTTGAAATTTACCCCGGTTCGTCCGTTGTCACCCTTCACCTGCCAGTCAAATTCCTTTCCCCATGATAACTGTCGTCACCCTTTGACCGTCCGGCAAGTGCACCTTCGGGCCCCGGAGCTCGGTGCAAGGGTCTTGGACGCAGTCATCCCTTTCCGGGTAGTGAGATCAGGGTTACTTCGCCTCAAACGCGTGTGGTTGTCGGTTCGAGTCCGACCCGCTCCAGGTCTGGAGCGGTAGCTCAACGGTAGAGCACATCAGACACCCTGGTCGGTTTTCTCCCGGGATCCCTTTCGGAGGCAGTGAGCGAGCGGTTACTTCGTAAACGCGCCTGTCGCGAGACAGGAGTTGCAGGTGCAAGCCCTGCCCGCATCGGCAACGGTGCGGTGGCGGAATTCATGCCCGCTCGTGGTTTTCTCCTCCGATTCCCCTTTTCCGTTCGTTTGCTCCGTGGCCGAGCCGGCGACATGCCGCGGGCGATCCTCTCGCCCGCATCCCTGCCACCGTTCCCCGGCGCACCGGGCATCCCGCCGTGAGCCTCTTCTTTCGCTCACCGTGCTCTTCCGCAAGGAGACCACCATGGCCAAATTCAGCACCCTCACATCCCTCTCACGCTCCCCTTCCGTCCCCGACACGATCAACCACGAAGGGGGTCGCGCCTTCACGCAATCCGCGAAACTCGAGTTCATCTCGATCCTGCTGACGACGTTCCTCGAGGACGACTTTTACCGTACCGATCAGCAGACCACGGAGAGGATCCGGCAGCTGATCTCAAAAATCAACGAGCCGCGATTTGTCGCCAAGGCCGCGCTCTACGTGCGCCATGCCCACGGCCTGCGCTCGGTGAGCCACCTGGTCGCGAGTGAACTGGCCAAGTCGGTCAAGGGCGCCTCCTGGTCGAAGTCGTTCTTCGACCGCATTGTGCGCCGTCCCGATGACGCGGTCGAGATCCTCGCCTGCTACCTCGCGTTTCACGGCCGCCCGGTCCCCAACTCGCTCAAACGCGGCCTGGGTTCCGCGCTCGGCCGGTTCGATGAGTACCAGCTCGCCAAATACCGTCGCTCGCAGGCTTCCTTCAAGCTCATCGACGCCGTCAATCTGCTGCACCCGTCGGCGACGCCGGCGCTGTCGAAGCTGGTCCGCGGCGAACTGGCTCCAGCCCAGACTTGGGAGACAAAGCTCGCCGAAGCCGGCCAGGCCGGAACCACGGCCGACGTCGCCGTCGCCAAGGCCGCAGCCTGGAGTGGGCTGGTGCGCGAACGCAAGCTGGGCTACCTCGCCCTGCTCCGCAACCTGAGCAACATCCTGAATCACGCCCCGGAGGTGGTGGATGAACTCTGCCAGCAGCTGGCCGACGAACGGGCGGTGCGCCGTGCCCTGATCTTCCCCTTCCAGTTCCTGTCCGCGGTCGAGGTGGTCCAGGGGGTGAATCGGCCGGCCGCACGCCAGGTCCTCGAGGCACTCAACCAGGCCGTCGATTACGCCTTGGTCCACGTCCCGGTGTTCGAAGGGCCCACCCTGGTGGCCCTGGACTCATCGGCCTCGATGGCGGGACGTCCCCAGGCGATCGGTTCACTCTTCGCCGCGACGCTGGTCAAGGCGTTGGGCGCGGATCTCATGTTGTTCAGTGACGACGCCCGCTGGATGAACCTCAATCGTCGCGACAGCACCCTGACCCTGGCCAACTGCCTTCCGTTCGAGTCGGGCGGAACCAATTTCAACGCCATCTTCCAGCGCGCCGACCGCGCCTACGAGCGCATCGTGATTCTCTCCGACATGCAGGGCTGGATCGGCGACGGTGCCCCGGTGCAGGCATGGGCCGACTACCAGCGGCGCCACTCGATCCGCCCGCGGATCTACAGCTTCGACCTGAACGGCTACGGCACCCTGCAGTTTCCGCAGGAGGGGGTCTACTGCCTGGCCGGCTGGAGCGACCGGGTCTTTGAGATCATGCAAAAACTCGATCGCGATCCGCAGGCCCTGATCCACGAGGTCGATACCGTTGAACTGGAAGCCTGACGGGCTCGCGGCGTACCACGCCGCGGGCCCACGTCCCCTCTCTCCATGATCCACCTCGACAAGGTCAGTGCCCGGGACAAGGCCCTGCTTCGGCTCGAGCGCGAGCTGAACCGGCTGCACCGCGTGCAGGGCGCCGCTCCGGTGATCCCGTTGGAGCGACCGTTCCAGCGCGGCTGGGTGAAAAGCTTTGTCCTTCGCCGGGACGTGCTACGCCGCCCTGACGCCGCCGCCTTTGTCACCGCGTTGAAGGCCATCAATCAGCGCGTGTACTGCAGGGATGTTGCGTTCCTTCGACCCAACGGCACGCCACTCTTGCTCCGTCCCCGCATCATTCCCGACCGCGAGTGGCTGAAACTGGCCTGGCCCGCCAAGGTGCAGCGTCTCTTTGCCTTCGGGCACTGGCGCCTCGACGAGGACCTCCATCAGCAGCTGCGCTGGCGACGTCACGTCCTCGGCTTCAAGGTCGCCAGTCCCTGGTGGCTCGAGGAAAATCTCCAACCTCACCTCATCACGCATCAGCGGGTCGAGCTTCCGCTCGTAAGGAAACGGATCGCCGAAATCGAGTCCTACCTCGTGAAGCACGAAGGCTGGCATCGCCTGCACCGACTCCACGGCCAGCGAAGCTGCTGGCGCCGGGAGTCGCCCCCAGTCCACGAACTTCGGAATGCGACGTCGCACGCCGACGACGACGGGGCGGAATGACTCGGGGAGCTGTCCCCGACTTCTTCCCGATTCCGGCATTTTGATTCACGGCCGGCGGATTTCTTGCTTTAAACCGCGCCAGCAACGTCCTTGAACCCATGAAGACCCTCCTCTGCTGGCTGCTGTGGTTGACCGCGACCTCCTCGGTGATTC